>JAYVGX010000022.1:0-18780 GCA_043771685.1 Minisyncoccota bacterium | reverse complement strand
GAGCCACGCGGAGCGTGGAAAATCCTTTCTGAATGCAGGGCGGAATTCGGATTCGGCGGGGGAAATTCATTAGTGTCGGCGCTTCGCGCCGACCCCGATTTGTCCGTTTCTTTGGATTTTGAAAATTTGCGGAGCCGGCTGGATTCGAACCAGCGAGGGCTTTTACACCCTGCCTCTTTAGCAAAGAGGTACGTTCGACCACTCTGACACGGCTCCAATATAAATTGTCGTCCTACGGAAACCGTGCAGAGTGTTCGCCACTCTCGCAAGCTCGCGGGTAAATAGAAAGCAGTTTCTATTTACCCCACTCTGACACGGCTCCATACACTATAAAACATAGCATATTTATAGCCTTTTAGAAAATCTAAAAATGTAGTATAGTGTCTCTACTGGAGGCGTGGATGAGTGGTTTAAATCAGCGGTTTACTAAACCGCCGTCCCGTTAAAAGGACCGAGAGTTCGAATCTCTCCGCCTCCTCAAAGGTTTTCGCGAAGCAAAAAGCTTTGAGGAGGCGAGCAAATGAACTGCTTCATTTGCGTGTGAGATGAGAAAACCTTGAGCTTGTATTTTGAAATGATAATTTCAAAATACGCGAAAGGTGTACAAAACCTGTAAGGTTCGAAAAGCGTACTCGCGGTCTCTCCGCCTCCTCAGTTTGAATATAGTGAAAACTTAGGTGGTGATCGAGCAAACTGCTTTGCTCGTGAGAGAGATTCGAAAGTCTTTTCCTTGCGAATGAAATGAGATGGAAAAGTACCCGCCGCAGTATCGGCGAATCCAGCCGCCTCCTCGTTGACAACCTGTTAGTTTTGATGACCCATTTAGTTAGGTACTAAGTGCAACCCACAAAGCTTTATTTTACAGAAAAGAGCGACAATTGTCGCTCTTTTTGATATCTTATATTTTCCTTCCAAATCTCTCTAATAGAACCGGCATAAAGAATAGTGACGTTATCGTAGAGGTTATAAGACCTCCAATACTAACTACCGCAATCGGTGCCAAAAATTCATTTCCAGGAGAACTAGCGCCAAGTATGAATGGAATTAAAGCGAGCCCTGCAACTACAGAAGTCATAAGTATCGGAACAACTCTTTCTTTGGTTGCAAGGATTACTGTATTTACATCTATTCCTGGTATTTTTTCATCGTCAAGTTCTTTGATTCTAGAAATAAGCATAATACCATTTCGAGAAACAACACCAGCGAGAGAAATAAAACCAACAAGATGAGCTAAACTAATAGTTCCATTATCTATATATATAGATAATAATCCCCCAAATAATGCTACAGGAATATTAAGAAGGATTAACCCAGTTAGTACCCAGGAAGAAAACAAACGATAAAGTATAAATGCTATTATTACTATTAATATGATAGCTAGGAATAATAATTTACTACTATTTTCTTTTTGACTCTGGTAGGTACCTTCGTAACTAACCGTAATATTTTCTGGTTGTTCTCTTTTTTCTAATATTAATTTTGCAGAATCTACAGCTCCGACTACATCACCACCTTCATAGTTTGCACTCACCACAACAACACGTTTCCCTCCTTCGTGACTTATGGATGTTCTTCCTTCGCCAAATTCTATACTTGAACTATTTCCAATATTGACCCCTGTCTCGCCTACAAGAGTATCTCGTAATCCACTAAATGAATTTCTACTTTCATTATCAAGCTTCGTCACTACGGGAATTCGCTGTAATCCTGACACCACTTCGCCAACATTATTTCCAATAAATCCTGATTCAATTTCCTCTCCGAGAAGACCGGGGTCATTTCCTTGCTTAGAAAGCATCCCTAAATCTGGGTAGATATGTATTTCTGGAACTTTTACATCACGCGAAAGTTGAGCATTACTTACTCCTGTTTGTGAGTGCAATGCACTTATAACTACATTTCCGTAACTACGCAGTTTATCTACATCATCACCGTATAATTTTATAACAATTGGCGCACGAACACCTGAGAGCAACTCTTCTACTCGATGAGTAATAGGCTTACCGAGAGAATAACTGGCGCCAGGGAATTTATTTAATATATTTTGTACTTGTGGAATATACTCGTCTATCTTTTTTGTTGACCCTTCCTTAAATACTATCTGCATTTCACCTGAATTTGCTCCACTTGCATGAGCATCAGCTCCGGCACGGCCAGTCGTATTACTCACATTTGATACAAAAGGTAGTGATTTAATTTGTGCGCCAATATTTTGAACAAACAGATTAGTTGTTTCAAGACCAGTTCCATTTGGAAGCAATACGCCTATCGTCAGAGAGTCTTCGTTAAAAGGAGGTATGCCTTCTTTGCCAGCATTAGCATAAAGGATCACTGTTGCCACAATCATGATTATAAATAATCCTGTTACTATTTTCCAAGAATGAATAATAGATTTTAGTATCCTTTCTGTGTTTGACTCAATCCATGTAATAATTTTTGGCGACTTTTCTTCGTTCTTTTCGTCATTTATTAACCATGATGCTAATGCTGGTGTTAGAGTAAGGGAAACAATAAGCGATGCAATGAGTGAAATTATATAGGACAGACCAAGAGAAGTAAGCAGTCTACCTTCTACTCCTGGTAGAAAAAATACAGGGACAAACGCAAGTATTACTAAAATAGTTGCGTAGATGATTGATCCTCTAACTTCTTGAACTGCATTAATAATAATTTTTAACCTATCTAGTCCTGTTGCATTTTTGCCACGTAATCTTTTTATAATGTTCTCTACACTAACAATTGCATCGTCAACAAGCTCACTTGTTGCTACAGCAATTCCTCCAAGTGTCATTACATTTACAGATAATCCCAGCAGTTTAAATATTATAGCAGTGACAGCAATTGATGTGGGTATAGCTATTAATGTTATCAGGGCTGGTCTCCATTTTGTTAAGACCAAAAAGACAACTAACCCAACAATTATAAGTGCTTCAAACAATGCCTTTTCCACATTTGAGAGTCCTGCAGAGATAAACCATTCCTGCCTAAAAAGATCGGTACGGAGTGTTACTGCGCTCGGGGCAGTCTTTTGTAAATCCGCAAAAAGTGTATCTACTGCCTTACTTACTTTTAGTGTTTCCGCGTCTGGTTGTTTGAATATTCTAAGAATTATTCCTTGACTACCATCAACTGATGCGCCACCACGGACAATACTCGCTCCTTCAACAAATGAAGCAATCTCACCGAGGCGAACAACACCATTCTCTGTCTGTATTGCAATTTCTGCCAACTCGCTAATTTCTTTGGGTGCTACGAAAATTCTGACGGAATATTCTTTATTTTGCTGTTGTAGTATGCCAGCAGATGCATTTTGAAGATTTCTCTCCAATACAAGATTTACTTCTTCTTGGGCAATACCGTATTTCCCCAAAGCATCGGCATTCAAACGGACTTGCCATTCAAGTACGTCTCCACCCATGACAATTACATCCGAAATGCCTTTAACTTTTAGCAAGTTTGGTTTTAAAGTAAAGTCTACATATGTTCGCAAATCAATAGGTGAAATATGCGAATCACTTTTTACTCCTGCCCACATGATTTCTCCCATCACAGAAGAAACGGGACCGAGTGATACTTTTACATTCGAAGGCAGTGCAACAGTTGATATTCTCTCTTGGACTAGTTGTCTATTCTTGTAAATATCACTACTGAATGGGAATTCGATATTGATGATACCGAGTGCGAACGAAGCAGTGCCACGGACTCTTTCAACATTTGCCGTACCGAGTACTGCATTTTCAAGTGGTATCAATACTGCTTTTTCTATTTCTTCTGGTGCAAGTCCATCTGCTTCCGCAAAAACTATCACCGTAGGTTTGTTAATATCTGGCAATACATCAACTTTCATATTCATACCTGCATATACACCAAGAAGTGTAAATAGTACCGCGAGAAAAATAGTCTTATTTCTGTTTAAGGTTGACCAACTAACTATTTTTTTAAACATATATTTGTTTGAATTTAGTGATCATGAGGCTGGCTCTCGTCTTGTATGACTGACGGTGAGGCTTCGACCTTTGTCTCTGTTTTAAGAATCTGTGTTAGCATCATGCCTGACCTTATTTGAACAAGTGGATCAATAATTACAAGATACGAAAAATCTCGTTCAAGACCTGCAATTATTTCTACATATTCACCGAGGCCTCTCCCTACTTTTACTTCCTGTTTTCTTAATGTGTTGCTTTCGGTAACAATCCAAACAAACGGAGTCACTCCTTCAAATAAAATTGCCTTACGATTCACAAATACTCCTTTTTTAGAATTTTCTGGAATAAGACGCACTGACGCACCAACTGGAAACACTGTTTCCTTAGAAATTACAGCTTCGGCTTGATAGCCACCTTTTTCATCGATGACAGGACTAATACCAGTGATAGTAGCACTACCCATTCCATACTCCGGTCGCCATGAGATAGAAAGAGTATCTCCCTTGTTTATATCTTTCCATGAAGCAGGTATCGTAAATCTGACGCTTTTTCGTGGATTTGCATTTGAAATAAATCCGACACGATCTGATATAGTGACATAGTCCCCAACATTTTTTTCAACTGTTGCCACAACGCCTGACTTGGAAGCGTATATAGGTATAACCCCACCAGCACTTACTGCTAGTTTCAAAGCGAGTAACTCCGCACCTTTTGCTTCGTTTTCTGCTTTACTCTGGGCATTTTGTTGCTCAAGATTTTTTAAGTCTAATTCTATATCAAAGGATACGATATTTTTTTGTAAATCAAATCCAGTGAGTGCTTGCTCTCGATATCGAGTAGATGCCTCAGCGACTTGTGTTTGATATTCCTTTATAAATTCTACCGTATGATTTATGTCAGATTGCGTAAAAGTATCACTTTGAGGATAACTTTCTCCAATAATCTCAGATGTCTTTCTTAGGAATTCTTGCAAGTCTCCAATTCCGACTGTTCCATCTCCAATTTTATTTGCATAAGAGATAATGAAACTTTGATAAGCGTATGTTTCATCTTGCTTTTTAATTCCTACACCATACTTAAGACTAAGATATGTTTTACTATTAAACAAAGATGTACCATTTGCGTTAACAGATCCTCCTTGTGGTGTTGATGTAGTAGGAATTCCAATTAACGGATAAATCTGAGAAAACGATACTCGTGCCAAATTTTCTATTTCTCCTTCAACAGTATTTTTACCTTTTATGTTCCCATATGCTTTATTTTGGGTTTCCGAAAGTGTATTATATTTATCTTTCGCACTTGAGAATACTTTTGCAGAATCACTACTAATCTTTTTTGCAAGATCAAGATCAAGCTGTGCTTTCAATGCATTTGCTTGCTGTTCTGCTAAAGCCATTTGTTGTTCAGGTGATACTCCTGTGACAGTAACGTATCCAAGAACACTACCTGCAGACACATTGTCTCCCACGGATACATTCCATGAGCTAATCACTCCTTCACGAGAAACATTAATTGATGCCACATCTTTTGACACAATCTCGCCATAGAAACTACTTAATCCTTCTTGCGATATGGCGTCAGTATCTGTATCACCAACCTTTCTAACAACTACTTGCTCACTTTGTTTTACTTCAATAACAGGGGCATCGTGTCCTTCTGGGCTAGCATAGACAATAGTTGCTACGGTTCCAATAAGGATAAGTATTCCTAATATCGAAAAGGTCCTTTGTTTTTTTGATAACTTTTGCAATGTTTCAAAAGACCTCTTTTTGTAAAAATAGATTTTTTCTTTCATATATTTATTTAGTTATGAGGAACAATATCAATATGAGGTTTACTCTCATAAATACGACCAGTTGCATCAACTACTGTGATAGTAAATGGATATGTACGAGCTACTCCTCCGACTTGAAATTGTGCAAAGAGAGTATAGGTTCCGGTTTTTTCAAAACTAAAGGCGAAGTGAATTTCATTGTCTCTATGATCATTAGGATGTCCATGAATGAATGTATTTGGATCATCTCCAAGTGCTACAACATGACCTTTTGCACCAAGATAATCTTCAGGAGCAATAGTTTTACTGTTCTTTGAGAGAGTAAAAGTAATAGAATTATCTTTACCCACCACAAAGCCATTTTCTGCATTCATTTTTAATTCAATTCCATCTTTTGAAAGCATTGTTTCTTTTTGTGATACTTTTGATGCAACTCCCGATGTACCTACAGTTAGAGGGACACGTAATGTTTCGGTACCATCCTCGTCTGACTCAATGTCTACATAGGCTTGATAAAGAGTATTGTTTTTGAAACTAACTGGCACTTGCCATGTATTTTCTTTAAATTCAGGATGTACATGTTGGTAATCAGAAAAATCCGATGATGCCATTACAAAATGCATCTTCTTTTCATGAGTTATTTTTAATTCTTTGTCACTGAATGCATAGCCGTCTTTGCCATATAGTTCAAATGAAAGAGTTTGATTCCCAGGTTTGATGGATGAGTTTTTTACAATAACACGAGTTCCCGCTAGTATAGCCCCAGATGTAGCACTCATGTGGTCACCACTTCCATTTTCCATGCCTTTATCATGAATATGATCCAAATGACCATCGTCATGAGAATGATCTGTATGACTATCGGAAGCCACTTGAGTAGTTTTATTTTGTAAAGTTGTGTAGTAGATTCCTCCTCCTATCACGAAGATAGCGAGGAGAGCAATGATGATTTTTTTGTTCATACGATATAAATAGTTTAGATTAAATAATTAATAAAAATTATTTTCTATTTATATCAAGAACGTATTATGTTTTAAATATAAGGGCGTCTTATTGGGTGGTGAGTAAATCTCCGTCCAATTTGAATAATTAAAATCAATATTTGTTACAAAAATAGGTTCGATCCTTGTATTGGGAAGTAACGCGACTTGAATAAACTCACTATGGTCCTTGTGTGAAAGATACACTACCCCTTGATGATCTACACAGGAGACCTGATTTGTATTATGTTCTGCATGAGAATCTGTGACATGATGAGGTTGTGGCAAAATATGTACTACGCATGCAAAAAATCCCAATAAAACAAGGGCAGGGATAATCAAAAATACCTTCAATGATTTAAACTTTTTTAACATCTTATACTTGGATTATAACATATATGCAATAAATCGGTAAAGTATATGTTTACGTACTTGGTTTAATATTTTTTAATTACCATACCAGCTCTTATACCAACTTTTTATATCTACTATTTCTTTGTTTTGAGCTTCAATTATTGCTCCTGCTAGAGTTTTTATTTCTGGGTGAATAGCTTTTGTTAGAGCAAGTGTCGCCATATCAACAGCTCCCTCGTGATGCGGAATCATTTGCTCAATGAAATGTTTATCTATACTTCCCATCATCTGAGTATTTCCTGTATTTTGATTGTTGTTACCCATCATTCCGTTGTTAGATCCTGAAAACATATTTCCACCAAAGATACTTACTAAAACCAAACCAACGACTTCTCCGATTCCAAATGTAATTTTATTATTCATATTTTTATTGTAAGTCGATATTGTCAATAAGTACATTGATTTCTTCAGGTAAGGCACTTATTCTTTTGTTGAATCTTTGTGAAATATGATTGTTCATAATCGTATGTATTAGATATATAAGTTTATATATGATTATGATAGATAGGCGACCCGCCTAGTTCGAATCGCTTTATCTCAGTTTGAGATATAATGAAAATTTAGGAGGCGAGCTTTGCTCGTGAAATAGATTCGAAAGACTTTTCCTTGCGAACGAAGTGAGATGGAAAAGTACCCGCCGTAGTATAGGCGAATCTCTCCGCCTCCTCGTTACAACTTATTATACTTTTTTTAAAAAAAGATTTTTTTATATGTTACAATACCCCCATGCACATACTATATTCGTATTTAAAAAATTATTGGAAGGTTTTATTACTAACATTGTTTTTAGCGGCCATCAATCAGACTTTTTCATTGTTGGATCCGCTTATTTTTCGTCATATTATAGACAGCTATGCTACTAAATTTGACGCTTATACATATCAGGAATTCATAAAAGGAGTCGGTGGTTTACTCTTGCTTGCTGTAGGAGTAGCTTTTGTATCACGTGTGGCAAAAAACTTCCAGGACTTTTACACAAATACTATAATTCAAAAAATGGGTGCAAAGATGTATGCTGACGGTATAGCTCACTCACTTGAACTCCCCTACAGTACATTTGAAGATGAGCGGAGTGGCGAGACTCTGGGTAAAATACAAAAAGTTAGAATGGATACAGAGAAATTAATGACGATGTTGATTAACATAGTTTTTATCACATTGGTTGGTTTTGTTTTTGTAGTTATATATGCTTTTAATGTTCATTGGGTTATTGCTCCTATGTATATCGTAACTATACCAATTATTGGCGGAGTATCTTTTTTCTTATCAAAGAAAATTAAAAAAGTTCAAACCGCTATATTTGCCGAAACAGCAAGTCTGGCTGGTGCAACAACTGAATCACTACGCAATATAGAGCTAGTAAAAAGTCTGGGTCTGTCAGAACAGGAAATTGCTCGTTTAAATAGTACAACAGAAAAGATATTGGCTCTCGAATTAAAGAAAGTAAGGTATGTGCGATCTCTTTCTTTTATCCAAGGCACGATAGTGAACCTCATCCGTACTAGTATTTTATTTGTAATGATGTATTTGATTTTTATCCAGAAAATAACTTTCGGGGAATTCTTTGCATTATGGATATATTCATTTTATCTTTTCGGCCCACTACAAGAACTTGGTACTATTATCACAACTTATCGTGAGAGTGAAGCGAGTCTAGCCAACTTCAAAAAAATCCTAGAAACACCAATCGAAGAGAAACCCATAAATCCAAAGTCTATCTCTCTCCTATCATCTCTGTCTTTTTCTGATGTATTTTTCAAGCACAAAACAGCTATGACCGATGCTTTAGCTGGTGTGACTTTTGACATTAAAGTGGGCGAAACAATTGCTTTTGTTGGGCCATCTGGTAGTGGTAAAACGACACTGGTCAAAATGCTAGTTGGTCTTTATAATCCAATAAATGGTGAGATAAATTACAACGATGTACCACACACACAAATAGACATAGAGAGTGTCCGCTCACAAATTGGTTTTGTAACTCAAGACACACAACTGTTTGCAGGTACTATTCGTGAAAACTTAACTTTCGTCAATCCAAATGCAACAGATGAGATGTGTATCGAGGCCCTAGAAAAAGCTGCGTGTCACACATTATTAGAACGTGCCGAAAAAGGTCTCGACACTGTCATCGGTGAAGGTGGAGTCAAGGTCTCTGGTGGAGAAAAACAGAGACTCTCTATCGCACGAGCATTATTGAGGAAACCAAACTTGTTGATATTTGATGAAGCGACATCGTCTCTTGATTCGATAACCGAAAAAGAAATTTCGAAAACCATAGCCGACATCGGTAATACAAAAGAACACATTACAATTCTAATCGCCCACCGCTTATCTACCATCATGCATGCGGACCGCATCTATGTCCTAGAAAAAGGCAAGATCGTCGAGCAAGGTAACCACAACCAACTCGTTGCTCTTTCAGGCCTTTACTCTGCTATGTGGCGTGAACAAATTGGGGAGAATTAAAAACAAATAAAGGCGCCCATTCGAGCGCCTTTGACTATAGAAAATAGACTAACATTAGTACCACTATCAATACAGCCATTATTATCTGTATTGATATAACTAATGACATAGCCAAATCAGCTATGCTTTTAAAAATTTTTTTAGATTCCATATACTGCATTACAGTAAAAGGAATCCAGAAAAATGCACCCCAGAAACTCATACCAAGCTCCCCCCTTTGAGCTATTTTTAATTTATTCTATAATAACACATAAATAGCTACGTTGTCAAAATTTAAAAAGATTTATTTTACAAGCTCTATCTCCTGCTTTTCGCCGAACCATTTATCTTTCCATTTAGAAAATACTGGATTTTCTTTTGAGACATATATTTCCAAACTGCTGTCTGTTGCGAGTGCGTGTTTTTCCTCTGGTTTACTATCGATATAGTTTTTAAAAAATGGAGGAATGATTTCTTCTTGCATAACCCACTTTTTTATCTGAGGGAAAGCACTTTTAAAAGATGAGATAGCCAATCCATAATGTGTACAACCAAGTATGGCCGTTGTCGCATCATTTGGGACACGATAACTAAAGTCTTGTAGATATTTAAAAGTATCTTGGTCGTTTTCTATCATACTTGCCAGATTTTTTAATTCTAATTCTATGACACTTTCATCATTTGTATTCGAGAAATTTTCAAATATGTGTTTTTTAAAATTGTGTGACTCTATAGTTCTATGTGTTCCAAACACAACAATCTTGCTAAATTCGGGAAGGGATAAAACAGTTGGTCGTACAATACCGAAAACTTTTTTACCAGGAAATGTCTCCATAACCCATTTTTTCAAATCGTCATAAATATTAGAACTAGTTGTGTTACAAGCAAGCAATACATACATACAGTTCTTTTCTTTATATAAAAAGTTCAATGCTTGTTTCGAATACATCAACAGCTCATCTATGCTTTTTTCTCCATATGGAACATGAGCTTGATCACCATAAAAGACATAATTATAATCTGGCATCAATTCTCGTAAATGCTTGAGAACCAAAAGTCCCCCGAGCCCCGAGTCAAAGATACCTATATTTTGCTTTAATCCTTGTTCTTGCATGTTTTTATTCTATCACAATTAGCTCTTTAGTCGATTTGGTAAGCGCTATACAACCTTTTTTAATAATTTGGCAAGTATCTTCTATTCTAATCCCGTATTTATTTTTAATATAAATTCCTGGCTCGATAGTTATGATCATATTTTCTTTCAATTTATCTTTCGTATTTTTAAAATAAATAATTGGCTTTTCATGTATTTGTGTCCCGACACCGTGCCCGAGCGTATGGATAAAATACTTTTTATACTTACCTAAACTATTGCGAACAATTTCATCTAAATCGGCACAATACATATCAGGTGACGCGATATTTATTCCAAGTTCTTGAGATTTTAACATTAAACTATAAATTTCTTTTTCTTCTTTTGGAGGTTGCCCTTTATTCAAAGACGGACAAGCTACATAAATAGTACGAGTCATATCTGACATATATTTTTCATAAATTACCCCAAAGTCTATTATAGCAAAACCCTGCAATTTATTATTTGTACTTTGTGGATGTATTTCACCACCAGCTTTCTTACCACACGTGACAATGGGTGGGAAACTCGGTTCTAGTCCCCTTTTTTTTATTTGTTCTAAAATAAAATCTCTTAATTGTATTTCAGTACAGCACCTCAGATCTTTTCTTAGGTATTTAACTATTTTAATAAAAATAGCGTCTGTTATTTTACAGGCTTTTTTAATTTTATCTATCTGTTCTTTGTTCTTAATAAGTGGCATTTTATTTTTGCAAATACGCTAGCCAGTAATCGCGCTTATAGATACGCCCATTAAAAGTCGTATAACTTGTCTTTTTTTCTAAATTCAAAATTTTGAAATATTTACTATACATCTCTACAAAATCCTTTCTACTGAAAACCCGCTCTGTTAAACCTATGTCTTTTAATATATAAGTGTCGTACTCTGGTCCAGGGCTCTCTTTCAATAGATGCTTTACATTATCATTGCCGTCCTTACAAAGTGCTCGGACAAAAAAGTATCCTCCACTTTTAAGAACTCTATTTGTTTCTTCTAAATAAATTTCTCTTCCTTTTTCATCAAGCGAATTCGACGATGTGACATCTAATATCAAATCGATACTCGCATTATCTATTTTATAATTCGTACCTATATCCCCTAAAATATAATTCACTTTCAAATCCATTTCCAAAGCTCGCTCTTGTGCAAGTGTTATAGCTGTTTTCGATATTTCTATCCCGGTAACAGTATTATCGCGCTCTGCTAGATAGTTACTGTTGCGTCCAGTACCACAGCCCAAATCCAAGACATTTTTATTTTCTAAAATAAATTTCTGGTCTTTTTTGAGCCATTTTAAAAACCGTAAAGTATCGGCTTGAGGACCATCATTTTTAGTTACTAATTTTGGATTCTTGTACTCTCTCTCCCATGCTGTAGCCTGCGTTGCGCCACCGAAATTGTAAAGTTTGCCTACCATACTAAGCGCGAGTTACGTCGTGAGGATAAAATAAATTGACAGTCCAGTCGGCGGCTATTTTTATCTTTTTTGAATTAGAAATAAATTTAAACAAATAAATTGTCCGCCATATAAACCAAGCAAGAAATCCTGAGAATTTAAAACCTGCGATATCAGCCACAGCTTCGTAACGACCAAGTGACGCTAATTGTCCTCTTGATTTATAAACAAATGGTAACATTTTCTTGTTTTCCAATAATAGTTTAATATTTTTACCTGTATGTAATCCTTGTTTTTCAGCCACTTGAGCGAGCATGGGTAGTGGCATACCTTCCTTGTTTAATAAACTTGCCATATCACCAAGAACAAAAACTTCTGGCAAGATTGGTATCTGTAAAAATTCATTGACAGTTATACGTCCCCATTTATCAATTGGAACGGCACAAGTAAACATCGGAGGGTTAGACTTTACACCAGCAGTCCAGATGACAGTTCCTGCTTGTAGGAAACTATCGTCGTTTAAAACGATACCATCTTTTTTAACTTCTTTAACTCCAGTGTTAAGCATTACATTGACTCCTTGATCTTTGATTATAGACAGAGCTTTATCGCGAAGCTTTTTATCAAAAGGTGCCAAGATTTCTGCTCCTTGATTTACTAAAAATAAATTTATATCGGATTTTTTTATAATATCTCTGTAGTATTTACTAAAAGTATTAGAAAAAAGACTTGCCATTTCAGAGACTAACTCTACACCGGTTGCACCACCTCCAACAATAGCAAAAGACAGAACTTTTTTCCTTTCGACTTCATCTTTTATCTCACTTGCTTTTTCAAAGATGTCTATTATCGTATTGCGGATTTTTATCGCATCGTGTAGGTCTTTTAAAGCTAGGCTGTACTCTTGTGCACCTTTCGCATTAAAAAAATTGGTTGTAGCACCAAGAGCCATAATTAAAATATCGTACGACAATTCACCCACGCTTGTTTTTACAACTTTTTCCTCACAATCAACAGACAATAATTCTGCTACATGGAATTTTGTATGATCTTTATGTACTATTTGTCTAACAGATTCAACAACCTGATGGTGCCCTACCGAACCAGTGGCGACTTCGTGTAGCATAGGTGTAAACAGGAAATAATTATTACGATTCACAATAGTTACTTCTATTTCATCATCATAAAACTCTTTAGCTATACTCTTGTAAGCATACAAACCACCAAAACCAGCCCCTAGTATTACTATCTTTTTCTTTTCTTTATTCATATTTATCTATAAAATCTTATATTTTATTATTATAACAGATTTTACCTATAAATACACATTAGCGAGATTTTCTTATTTCATCAACTTCTTCTATTAATTCTTTTTTATTTTTAGGATTTTTGGTTAATAAAACAAATATCAGTTTAATTTTTCTCAAAAGTTTATGACCCCAGAAATAGTGAGCGATGAAAAGTCCCACGAAAAGAATAAGTAATAATAACAATACAAATACAACATTATTAAAAATCCAATTATAAAGATTGCCTGGTATTTTTATTTTAATTTGTGAATCAGTACTGTTGCCGGCATAATCATGAGCACGCACAATCACAACTGATCCAGCTAAATGAGTATTGGGGACTTGATAAGGACTTTCAGCTCTAACGAAAATAGGAACATTTACATCTTTTTGTTTTATATCGATTACACCGACTTCATAATAATCTATTCCAGATAAATTATCTGTTGTAGAAAATGTAACTAGAGCTTTCTTGTTTTTACCGTCAGTTACATAATCAACTTTTGGTTTAAAAGTATCTGGACTTTTAGTATCTATACGAACCATAAAGTTCATAGCTCTACTCCAAGAATTCGGCTCTTTTAAAGACTTCAAATGAAAATACCAAATTCCATCTTTCAAATCTAAATAAGAAATTGTGTTTTCATTTGTTAGATTTTTATTTTCAATAAAAGTATTTGGTTTTGTATCTAGAACATAACTATAGCCAATAACCTTTGGATCAAAATCCCAATTGAAAACAGGATTATTGTTGTTATACCAAACATCTTGAGAAGTATGTGTGTCTGAATACACAGCTACTGCTTGTTCGGATTTAGATATTATAGTATAGACACCACTATTAGAACTGAGGATAGATTGGGTTCTAACATTATCGTTTTCTAAAATGGTTGAATTATCTGTTATTTTTACTTCAGACAGACCAGTGCTTTTCGCTAAAAAAGTTATCGACGATACTAAGCTTGCGTCTGATATAACTCCACCTGAAACACTACCGAAAATACGAACTGTGCCTTTTGTATTGTCGTAACTTGGTGGTTGAATCCACGAGTTGATTATAGAATCCTCAGTAGAGACCTTAACTATGTTTAGTTTTTTTGAATCAAATAAAATATATAGATCTATAGTAGACATACTACGACCATTTGTATTTAATAAAATAGGTACTTCAAAAGTACTACCTTCAGTAAAGGTCGCTTTTTTGGGAGTAATAGATATTTCTGACCTAGATCGTAGAACCTCACCACTGAGATTTATTGCATTTTGAGCAAAGGCAAATTCAAAAAATAAACTAAAAATTATTACTAAAAAAGATATTCTGTATATTTTATACATACTCTTAGACTACTTTTTTATGCTTATTATGATGATTAATAATTTTATACCAAGAGTATATTATGAGTAAAATCAACAAGAATAATAGAGCAACTACTGGTATGATGATAGCCAAAACGTCCATCATTTTCTGGAAAAATGGTTTTGATGCTGATTTCACAGAAATCTTTAGAGGAGCTGTTTTTTCACTTTGGATACCATCTTCAGTATAGGCATATGCAGTAAAATTATAAATACCCATAACAGATCTATCTTCTGGAACATAAGTAAACAGACCTTTTTCATTCGCGCGGACAGTACCAGAAACATGTTTTGTGTCATATTGTGAAGAGATGAAATCATAATCAATCTTCACAAATGTAGCTGGATCAGATTTTCCTTTTATAACGATAAATTCACCCTCAAAAATATTATTAGAGAAGTCAGTAAAAACAGGAGGCTGTATACCAGTATTTGAGAAAGATACTACTTTCGAGATACTATTACCTTCGACTGTTTCCATATAAACTTTTATAGTATGGATACCGATAGATAGAGGTTCTGTTTCAAAAACATGATCGCTAGTAGCTAGATCATCCCATACATAAGACAAATCATCGATTTCTATTTTATAAGGAACATCTGCTTTTTTACCAGTACTTGTAATTAGGAAACGTGATTTTAAGTCCAAAGGATCTTTCTTTTTGATTTCTTCAACAGACAAAGTTACAATTGTCTTCTTTTTCTTTTCAGTACTTTCTTTTTCAGTCGTAGTTTTAGGAGTTGGTACTTCAGTAACCTTTTTTTCAACAACAGCAGGTTCAGCGATAGTTATACTTGAGTCACCTAAAGCAGTTGTGAGTGACGATCCTGAACCATCGTTTGCTAGGACATTACCAGTATTGAAATTTATCATTGCTCTTCCTGCACCTTTTGCACGAAAAGACATCGTTAAGATAGTTGCTCTGGATCCAGTATAACCACTTAGAACAACTCCTTCGAAGCTAACCTTGCCTGTTGAATTCGAATAAGTCGGCTCTACTGGCCACAAACTTATAATAGAATTTGATTTAGAAAGTGAAGTTAATGTTAACAAGTCACTAGAAAACGAAACACCACCAGAAACAGCATTGGCTGATTCATTTGAACTCGACAATAAAATTGTAACTTTAAAGGTGTCTCCTATTTTAACGGAACTCTTTTCAGGAGATAGATCCAGACGTGCAGCATCTACCTTTGTAAAAGAAAAAACAAATATAAAAAATAAAACAAAAAATATAGACTTTTTAAATATTTTTAAATTTCTCATGATTAATATATTATAACTTATTTTTTTTATAAATACGATAGCAAAGATACACAATAGCAACTAAAAACAAAAATAGTAGGAATGAAATCAGAATCATAAATGCTGTGGAAACGATCTGAGATTTTTGGATATTTCCACTGTTGTCATGAGCAAGAACTTTTATACTATAAAATATAGTTTGATTAGTTAGTAGGTGAGGACTTTTAGCTTTTGTACATTTTTTGAAACCAAATTCGCATACTTCATAATAAGCGATACCAGAACCTTTGTCTTGAGTAGAGAATACTACGTATTTTTTATTATCAAACACATATTTGTTAGACGTATGTTGAACCTGGAAAATCTCTGGTTTAGTTTTGTCTTCCACTTCTTTTTCGTAAACAAAAGCTTGAGCATTGTCAGATATTTCTATGTTTAAATTTTTGCTTTTTACTGTATCTTTGCTAGCTTCACCATCATTTAGATATAGATTTGTATCTGACAAAGATATACTAGTTTTGGATTGTTTGACAGCATCGAAAACAACAGAAAAAACATTACTTTTATTTGAGATGATTCCACCTGGAACCATACCTGAAAAATGAATCTTGTTTTTAGTATCCAGGCTCGGTTCTTCAATCCAAAAACTTACAAAAGACTCGTTGACGAGAACTTTTTGTGGAACAATTATACTTGCATCATAAATTAAATCCCCTTCTAGTGTATTTACAGATTTATTTTCAGTATCTAGATTAATTTTTAATACAAAACTATCTCCGGTTTTTATAACAGAGCTTCTCGTGTCTAGATTGAGAGTACTAGCAAAAGTACTTCTTGTAAAAAAAGTAAAAACAAAAACTGCAATTATTATTATCCTATAAAATTTATTCATATATTTATACTTAAACCAACTTTGTTAGAAGAGGATTTATTTTTTAACCTGTCCAATAATAAGCCATGATACTAAAGTCGACTAGATTTATACGTCCATCGCCATTTAGCTTCTCCTTTTCTAGAAGAGTAGTCTGAGCGTTTAAGCTTGGTTTTTTATACCAAAAAGCAGCGATAGAAAAGTCTATCAAGTTAACACGACAATCTCTGTTTAGATCTCCTTTTCCAGGACATTTTTGTTCAGGAGCAAGAATCTCGTCAGTACCAACAGTAAAGTTGTAACTATTACTGTATGAACTTATTTCATTCTCTTTTGCTACTTTAGAACGAGCACTGTGACTACCTAATTCAAGGGGTAAAGTATCCATTGTTTTTAGATAGACACCATATTTATCACTCGTAACTTTTTGAAATATTTCTGTTTTAGAATGAACAACAATAGTAACTTCACTTTCAGGAACTGACTGTCCAAAAAAAGTTATATCTTCACCTTGTCTAACCTTTAATTTATTACCCGAAATTGTTGGTGCTAGAAATATCCCCCAGACATTTATTGGAGCATCTGAAACGACAGTTATCGGGAAAGACTGTATCGCTGAATGAATACCATTTTTATCAGTAGCATAAACTGAAAAGACATACGAACCAATGTTTGGATTATTAAATTGAACGATGAAACTAGCATCCGAACCAGAAATTGCATTTGCAACTAGTACTCCGTCCTTTAACAATGAAATTGAACTATTTGGATAAGCTCTACCAAAAAATACTATTTTTCTATTACTATTTGGAACTTCCGGTGCACCACCTCCGCCGCCGCCTCCTCCACCACCTCCTCCTCCACCTCCGCCACCGCCACCGCCACCACTAGCGGCTGGTGTCCCACTAACTACAACTGATTCACTAAGAACAACACCAGAAGCATAAGAAATAACTTTTAAATAATAAGTTACACCATTGGTGAGTCCTATAAATGCATGACTTGAAGTATTGCCTACATTTGTATATGTAAATGGACCTACATTTGAAGTACTTATTCCGACATTGTAACTTGTTATATTTGCAAATACACCGACTGCTGGAGTCCAGGTAATTATTATTTGACCACTACTAGCTGTAGCTGAAACAACTGGTGTCGATGCCGATGGAAAATAGAAAAATCCTGCATTTTGTCCGAAGCTAGTACTTGTACTTTGACCATTTGTTATTTGTCCCGTATTGCTATAATACTTATAAGACGAAGACGAAGCTTCCCCTCCTTGAATTACATTTACTGGATTCTCTAATTGGAAACTAGTACTGGTAAAATCCGCATTTACAAAAGTAAAAATACAAAACAAAGATGCCAAAACAAAAGCAATGGAATGGGAGAACATCTTTTTCTTTGAAATTTTTAAATTTGTATAAATTAACTTCATATCTTTTCCTAATTTTTAGTAAAATGATTTACTATTGTGTTATTACTTCAGGTTGAACTTCTATTATATTAGCATTGTTTTCGATAATAGTTGACTCTGCATTCTCAAGAGGAGGAGTTGTTTCATTTGGTGGCAGAGTTTGTTCTGTTGGATTCGCAACTTCTGTATTCTCAAGAAGAGGAATTGTTTCATTTGGTGGTAGAGTTTGTTCTGTTGGACTCGAAACTGGCGTATTGTTTTGTAATGCTTGTGCCGTCATAAAATTCTTCAAGTTTTTTAATTCTGCTCTGTTTATACATTCAGACTCCTGACCTATTTCAGTTAAACACAACTTCTCTGTATGTATATTCTTCACAAACAACTCATCTATCTTGTTATTTACATTTGCAAACCAAGAGATCAGAGAGTCACGGTAAGTATTTGGTTTCTCTGTATTGTTTAGGTCAGTCAGTTGGATATTCATCTCTTGGATGGCTTTGACCATCTTCCAGGTATTAGGAGTCTGGACTGAG
>JAYVGX010000021.1:0-21088 GCA_043771685.1 Minisyncoccota bacterium | reverse complement strand
AAACTTCTGTTTTTTCTTCTATATTATTTTCTTCCCATTTTTGAATGTTTTCATTATAAAATCTTGAAGTGCTACCACAACTTGGGGTAGTTAATGAATATTCGATTAATTCAGTGAAAATCTCTTTGGGGATAGAAGATTTTTCTTTTTTAGAAGAAATTATTTTTTTACGTTGTTTAATGTCTAAATCTATAAACCATTTAATTTCTTCAACAGTAATATTTTTAATCATCTTTGATAATTGCAAGATTTGCAATTCAATTATTTCATTCATCTTTATGATATTTAATTTTTCCCGAAATATGTCGGTACAGTTTTCTTTAAAATAACATTTTACAGAAATATGTCAAGGTGCTACGATGTGTGGTTTGTTTCAGGTTTTTCGCGAACTATATGCTCGCGTATGTATTCGACAGTCGAGCCGACTTTTTTACCAGGGTTAAAGATATTGTTAGCGTCAAAAAGATTTTTAGTTTGTTTAAATAAATCAAATATTTTTTTGCCGTACATTTGCTCCAGGAATGCTGAACGGATTATGCCGTCATTGTGCTCGCCTGTTGTCGAACCTTTATAAGACAAAACGAGGTCGTAGACTTTTTTAGAAAGTTCTAAAATGATGTCGCGAGTTTCATCTTTTTTGAAATCCATAAGTGGAATAATGTGGAAGTTACCATTCCCAGCGTGCCCTGCGATAGTGTATGTAATTGGATATTCATTTAAAATTGTATTTAATTTCGGCAAGAATTCTGGCAAGAATTCTGGACGAACAATTATATCGTCTATAAATGGTGCTGTGTGAAGTTCTTTTACGTGTTTACGCAACAATGCGAAACTATCACGACGAATACTCCAGTACTTTTCAGACTCGGCTTGTGATTTGGTTATTCTCATTTTGAAACCAAAATTTTTAATATCTGCAATTAAGGCACGTGCTTTGTCGTTTATTTCTTTTTCATTATCACCAGCAAATTCGATAAGTAATATGAGTTTCGGTATCCCCGAACGTGTCATCATAAAGACTTCTGGCCAAAATGCCCACATGAACTTAATCATCCCCCATAGACCTTTATTTTTTAAGAAATCAGGAAAGAATTTAATAGCTAACTTCATTGTTGCATCATCGTATGATTCTAAACTCTCAGGATGATGTGGCAATATACTGTCCACCAAACTACCTAATTTTTCTATATCTTTCATAAAAACAACAACCAGTTTTGAAACTTTTTTTGTTTCTACTAAATGAAGTGTTATTTTTGTAACTATTCCGAGTGTACCCTGAGACCCAACTATAACTTTTGTTAAATCAAAAATCTCGGTTTTTTCATCCCAAACATTCCACAAATAATAACCCGCAGAATTTTTACTTACATTTGGTTTTGCATTTTTTATATCTTCTTTATTGTCATTTATTATTTTAAAAATATCTTTATATATATCTCCTTCGAAATCCCCTTGAGCGATTTTTGCATATAGCTCTTTTTTTATAAGTGGACAGACTTTATATACGCGTCCATCGGCAAATACAACTTCTAATTCTTTTATATAATCCTCTGTCTTACCATAATTTAATGTTTTTTCACCAGCAGAATTGTTCCCTATCATTCCTCCGATAGCATTTATACTTTTACTAGCTGTATAACAAGGTAATAAAAGTTTTTTTTCTAAAGTCGCTTTTTCAAAATCACGATAGAAACAACCAGGTAGTACTGTAGCAGAACCCGATATCTCAACTTCATGAGAATTTGGATATTTAGGTAAAATATTGAATTTATTTACGACTTCTACTTTCTCGATACTATTCATAAAACGAGTAAAGTCCATGATGATAGACTCGCCGATAGCACCACCTGACATACAAGTTCCCGCAGCGCGTGGTGTGATAGAAAGTTTGTTACCCTTTGTATTTTCTTCATTTATGTATTTAACCAAATTACACACATCGTTTGCATCTTTTGGAAAAACAACGATAAGTGGTTTTATCTCTAGTACACTTGCATCACGAGAATACTTTGTCAGTGTTTCCTCACTATCCTCTATATCACCCTTCCAAAATTTTTGTATGTCTTGTTTTAAATTCATTTTATTTTTTGTAATTTCTTAATCTATTTTATTAAAAAGTTTCAATCTACTTTCTACCACGCTCTCTATAGCACTCACAGCACCTTGTAGGAGTTTACTCGGATTTATTTCTTCACCACTTTCTTCGAGACTTTTTTCTAATGCTTGTTTATAAGCGAGTCTTATCTCACTATTTATATGAACGATACTTACTCCAGCATTTATCGCATTGGTAAAGTCTTCGTCACGTAAACCAGAACCACCGTGCAGTACCAGAGGGATTTTTACAATGTCTTTTATTTCTTTTGTTCTCTGTTCATCTATATGAGGCTTACCACTTTTTATAAGACCATGAACAGAACCTACGGATGCAGCGAGAATATCAATATTCGTTTCATCTACAAATTTCTTTGCTTCAGCCGGTGTTGTTAGTATGCCTGCTCCTTCTGGAATAGAATCTTTGATATTTGATCCAGAGCCGATATAACCAAGCTCTCCTTCGACTAGTACGTCGTGACCTGTTTGTTTAAAAAACTCTTTTGCATAATCTACGCATTTTTTAGAAAGTTCTACATTTTCTTCGTAAGGCAATTTCGCTCCGTCAATTATAACCATATCAAAACCTGCATCGATACACTTTTTAACAGATTCGAAAGTTGCATGATGATCGGCGTTTAAATAAATCGGAAAGTTATCACGTTCACGAATTGCTTTAACTAAAGACACAACCTCTTCTGTTCCAACAAAATTTTCTTCACCTTCTGATACACCAATGATAACTGGAACTTGCAATTTCTTTGCCGCATTATAAATACCATGCAAAGCTTCTAAATTTGATATATTGAAATGTCCTATCGCCACACCTTTCTCTTCTGCTTCTTTTATTATTTCACGTAAAGTTTTCATTATTATCATTTTATTATCTTTATATTCCAAAAGTATATCATATTATGATATACTGTGCATATGAATGAACAAATAGATTTTTTAGCAATCGGTGACATAGTTACAGAACCATTTATTAAAATTAAAGATGCTGAAGCCTATTGTGATATGGATGGCGAGCATTGCAAACTAGCCTTTCGTTTTGGAGACAAAGTTCCTTTTGAAAGTGCCGAAGTCTGTAAAGCCGTCGGCAATAGTGCCAACGCAGCTGTTTCCGCTAGTCGTTTAGGAGTTAAAGCGCAACTTATGACTTATGTTGGAAACGACCAAGTCGGTAAAGAAAACATAGAGGAATTAAAGAAAAACAATGTTGGTACAGATTTCGTCACCACAGTCGATGGTATGCCTTCTAACTATCACTACGTACTTTGGTATGGTCATGATAGAACTATACTTGTGAAGCATACAGAATTCCCTTACTCTTTTCCTATGGATATGCCAGAACCAAAGTGGATGTACCTTTCATCACTTGCGACTAACTCTACAAACTATCATTTAGAAATTGGTAAATACTTAAGTGCTCATCCAAATGTAAAACTCGCTTTTCAACCTGGGACATTTCAGATGAAGCTCGGTGTCCAAACTCTAAAAGACATCTACGATCATACAGAGATATTTTTCTGTAACTACGAAGAAGCACAACGCATATTAGCAAATGAAGAAAAAGACAAGGTTAAACTGATGCAAGGCTTGCGTGAACTAGGTCCAAAAATCATCGTTATGACCGATGGTTTAAAAGGTGCATATACTTATGATGGAACAAACGCATTCTTCATGCCTGTTTATCCTCATACACCAATAGAGAGTACTGGTGCAGGCGATGCATTTGCTTCGACTTTTACAACAGCGATTATGCTTGGTAAAACTCCAGATGAAGCACTCTCATGGTCACCTATTAACTCGATGTCTGTTGTCCAACAAGTCGGCGCACAAAAAGGGCTTTTATTCCGAGAGCAATTAGAAGAGTATCTAGCCAAAGCCCCAAGTGATTATAAAGCAGTGAAAATAAATTAGTTGTTTTTATTATTAAATTAATTATTAAAATATACGCATAGCGTAAAAATATATGGTAACAGCAAACAGTGTTTTAATGAGTGAGGCAAGAGAAAATTTAAAAGGAAGATGGAGACTGGCAATTAATGGTGCGTTCTTTTTAGCTGGAATTTCAATAGTATTAAATTTTTTGAGTAATATTCCATATATAGGTTTTTTATTTAGTATTATTTTATTTATTATTAACGGTTTTTTGTATATAGGAACAGCTAGTTTCTTTTTAAAATTTTCTAAAAAAGAAGATGTGAAAGTTTCAGAAATTTATCTTGGATACAAAGTGTATGATAATTATTTACATGGTCTTAAAGCTATACTGTGGAAATTTTGGTACTCCTTTTTTTGGTATTTATTGTTAATTGTACCAGGAATAATTAAATCTATTTCTTATTCTCAATTTTATTATATTCTTGCGGAAGACAAAAATATTGATTTACGTGAAGCCTTGAAAAAAAGTAAGGATATGATGGATGGAAATAAAATGAAGTATTTTAAATTACAATTACGTTTTATTGGATGGGCTTTTTTATGTATACTTACTTTAGGAATAGGTATAATCTGGTTGGCTCCTTGGATCCAAGTAACTCTCGCTAAGTTTTATGAAGATGTTAAGGGAAATACAGGTCCAGTTACAACAAGCACTGCGACACCGAGTCCAGCTCCTACACCTATTGCACAAGCTACACCAATAGTTGCAGAAGTTATTCCGACTCAAGCTAAATAAAAAACAACATACACGAAACAAAAAAATGCTTTACATAAGCATTTTTTTGTGTTAGTTTTTAAGTAAATTTGCCAATAGTGGCTTTATCTTACATTAAAAAAATGAAAAAGATTGAAGAATTAAAAAAATTAGTAGAAGAGAACGGTACTGAAAAAATGAAACGTTTATTACTACTTACAGAAAAATATCTCGAGGGTCTCGATCGTATGTTTAATGACAGAGATGTTAATGGGGATATTTTACGAAACTTTGACCTACCAATGTTTATAGATGAATTAAGGGAAAAAGGAACATTGAAAAACATGAATGCTATGAACATTAGGCTACTAATAATGAATATATACTACATATCTCGTCATACATGGGAACTCGTTGATAAACGAGGTATTGTAAAAAATGGTGATGATTTAAGAAAAGCATGGCCAGAAATGTATGAAGAAGATGAGGTAGTAGATGTTGAAACTATCTTCAAAATTATGAAATCTATGTAATTTATTTAAAACGCTTGTTGAGCAAACAGGCGTTTTTTTATTTTCTTTTTAACACTTTTTTACAAGCGAGTGTTATATGCGAGACACCCATTTCATAATGTTCAATGAGTTCCTCTGGTTTACCAGACTGACCAAAGAGGTTTTTGACTCCGATGAATTCTATCGGTACTGGGAAATTTGAAGCGAGACATTCAGAAACCGCAGAGCCCATCCCACCGGCTATCTGATGCTCCTCAACTGTAACTATTGCCCGTGTTTCTTTTGCAAGTAATATTATGGCTTCAGTATCGAGTGGTTTGATAGTTGATAAATTCATAACTTTGACTTTAATTCCCTCTTTTTCTAAATCACGAGCTGTAACGAGTGCTTTGTGTAGAAGCGCCCCTGTGGCTATGATCCCAACTTCGGCTATACCATTCTCTGGCACAAAGACAATTTGAGCTTTACCGATTTCAAATGGAGTGTCTATTGTAGTCATGATTGGAGTCTTTTCACGAGCGAGACGAAGATAGGTCGGCTCTTTGATATTTGCACACGCTATTGTCGCTTTCTTGGCTTCGATGCTGTCACAGGGCGAAATAACAACCATATTTGGTATCACACGAGTGATAGCTATGTCCTCGATGGCTTGGTGTGTTCCACCGTCAGGTCCTACAGATATGCCAGCATGACTTCCAGCTATTTTTACAGGACGGTCATTGTAAGCTATAGTTGTGCGGATTTGTTCCCAGTTACGACCAGGGCTAAACATCGCATAAGATGATATAAAAGGGATTTTCCCCATCGAAGCCATACCACTTGCAACCGATGCCAAGTTTTGTTCTGCTACACCGATCTGCACGAAACGCTTTGGGAATTTATCGCGGAATAAATTCATCTTGGTTGAATCAGTCAGATCCGCGCATAGTGCAACGATGTTTTCATTGTCTATACCTGCTTGCAATAATCCTTCACCGAAACCAGCACGAATTGGCACCTGCTCTACATCAGTATTAAAAAGTTTTGGGTTTAGTTTTAATTTATCATTTAGCATAAGTTTATTATACAAGTAAAAAATAAAAAAAGGAACTATTTCTAGTTCCCAGTTTTTTTACTTTTTTGGCATTATTGGCATGCCATTTGGATCTCTTTCTAGTGGATTATCTTTTTCTCCTTTTTCTTTAGAAAAAGTATCTTCTTTTTTTTTCTTAAAAAGAGAGAGTCCGATAGTTACGGCAGTGACTGTAAGCAGCCCCCATCCAACAATTTTTGTTGTTTTCATTTTTTTCTCTATTAAGGGTTTTGAACTTTATTTTCTTTATTTTAATATAACACAAATTATTAAATAAGCAAACTATTGATGTTCGGACTTTATTTTACCCCCTAGAGTATGTAGTTCACGGAGTGCCATTTCGGCTTGTTCTTTATTTGGAGTTACTCCATGCCATTTGTAGTCACGTTCGAATTCTGCAACACCTTTTCCAGGTATAGTACGAGCGATTATGACCGAAGGCTTTTCGTAGACAGTTTTTGCTTTATGGATAGCATCATTTATACTATCAAAGTTATGTCCATCTATTTCTTGAGTATGGAAACCAAAAGAATTAAATTTATCTACCAAGTTATCAAGTGGCATTATGTCTTCTGTATAGCCATCTATCTGGATATTGTTACGATCAACAATAACAATCAAGTTGCGTAACTTTTCTTTAGAAGCCAGCATTATCGCCTCCCAGTTCTGACCTTCGTCTAGTTCCCCATCTCCTGTTAAACAATAAATTGTCCTTGTGCTTGTGTACCCACGGTCAATCCTATCTGCAATGGCCATACCTACAGCTTGAGAAAGCCCAGAACCAAGTGGCCCAGAAGAATTTTCGAGATATGATAGGAATTCACGATGTGGATGACCCTGTAATCGTGAGCCGAATTTACGCAAAGTTTTTAATTCTTCTAATGGGAAGTATCCAGCGTGGGCCATAGTTGCATAGAGTACTGGACAGATGTGCCCATTTGAAAGCACTAGTCTATCTCGCTCTTCCCAAGACGGATTTTTGGCATCGTGTTTGAGTGCGTGGAAATAAAGTAAAGTAAAGATATCAGTCATACCGAGTGGCCCTGCTGTGTGTCCTGAACCAGCCTCGAGAAGCATCTCGATGATACTTTCACGGATATTGTTAGCCATCAATTCTAGACCGAGTATTTTGTTATCTGTTAAATTTTCCATTATTTTATATTTTTTAAAATATGCATTGTTTCACTCGGATCAAAACTGTGTATCAAGGCGGATCCAACTACTAATCTTTTTGCGCCAGCGTGAATCAATAATTCAGCTGTTTCTTCGTTTACACTTCCATCTACACTAATTACAAGTTCTGGATATTTTTCTTTCAAACCTTTGATCTGATCGATACATCGAATGTCGAATTTCTCTCCTTGCTGTCCTATATGTTCTATCCCCATCACCTGCACGAAATCCACGAGTGATATGAATTTGTCGAGCTCTTTTATGTCTGTTGTTGTATTGAGAGCCAAACCGATTTCTGTATTTTCTCTTGTATACATATCCAGACCCTCTAGGAATTCTTTAAATTTTTCTTTGTCATATTCAGCCTCTAGATGAAAAACCATTCTTCGTGCTCCCAGACGACTAAAGAATTCAAATTTCTCACTAGCATTTGCTACCATGAGGTCGAATTCAAATTCCATTTTTTCCCAATAAGGCATCCCTTCTTCTTCGCTCAAAATCAAATTGACATTACTTTGGTCTCTGGGATTCATCGGCCAAGTTATATTATTTACGAATTTACCATCACAAATATCTATCTGGACTATTTTTGTTAAATCGAGAAAATTTGCTATTTGTTCTCGCATCTCTTCATAGTTTTCTGCCAAAATGGCTGGTATTATTTTTGCCATATTATATTTTTTTTAAGCGTCTAATGTGACGGATTTCATTTGAAAATGGAGTTTCCAGAAATAGTTTACAAGCTTGTTCTGCTTCTTCTTGTGTTAAGAAATGTGCGCCGAGAGATAAAATATTTGCATTGTTATGCTGACGTCCGAGTTTAATAATCTCTAGATTTGGTGCGTAGTAAGTTATCGCGCGCACATCGCCTTGGGCATTGGCGCATATTGCCTCACCTTGACCAGAAGCACCTAAAATAATACCGAAGTTTTTTTCATCATGAGCAATCTTGTGAGCGACAGGAATTATAAAGTCTGGGTAGTCATCGTCTGGATTATTTACTTTGTCACCACAGTCACAAACACTATAGCCCAAAGAACTCAAATAGACTTTGAGTTTCTCTTTCATTTCATATCCTGCATGATCTGTTCCTAAATAAACCTTCATAGGTTCATTATAACATATTTATAAATATAAAAAAATTATTTAATCGTCTTTCCTGTTTTGATAACATGGTCCACGAGAGTATTTGTATATCCATACTCATTATCATACCAGCCCATAACTTTTACCAAGTTACCACCGACAACACGTGTCATAGCCAGGTCTGCGATACAAGCGTGGCTCTCGCCTAGTATGTCACTTGAGACAAGTGGTTCTTCTGTGATTGCAAATAATTTTGACCAAGCAGGATCAAGTGCAGCTTTTTTAAGAATACTATTTACCTCTTCGGCTGTTGTTTCTTTTTTAGAAATAAATGTCACGTCAACAATAGAACCTGCTGGAACTGGTACGCGGATAGATATACCATCAAATAGTCCTTTGAGATCTGGAAAGGCTTCTGTCACGGCAATTGCTGCCCCTGTAGAGCTCGGAACAATGTTTTGGGCTGCAGCACGGCCTTCACGCATGTCTTTCTTGCTTGGGCCATCAACTAGTGCTTGACTTGCTGTATAACCATGCACAGTGTTGAGAATTGCTTTCTCAATACCGAGAGCTTCGTGCAATATACCGATGAGTGGTGAAGCCGCATTTGTTGTACAAGACGCATTGCTTGTTATATCACAAGTACCGAATTTGTTTTCATTTACACCGAGGAGGATTGTCTCGCCGGAAACTGTGCCGTCACTTCCTTTGCTTGGAGCTGATATAACAACTTTTTTTGCACCACAGTCTAGGTGGAATTTTGCTTTTTCATAAGCTGTAAATAGCCCTGTCGATTCAACTACGACATCGATATTCAAATCCTTCCAAGGAAGTTTCGTCGTATCTTTTTCTGAGATAAATTTAACTTTCTTATCATCTATAATAAAATACTGATCATTTGTCCCGTTAGAAGTTTCAGTTCTCACGGGATGATTCCAGTTTCTGTAAACCGTATCGTGTTTCAATAAATATGCAAAGTTTTCTATAACACCGAGGTCGTTTATAGCAACTATTTCAATATTTTCTTTTTCCCAAGCAATTTTTAAAAACGCTCTTCCTATACGTCCAAAACCATTAATAGCAACCCGCACCTTTTTTTCTTTTGGTGTAAATAATTTCATATCTGTATTATAACACAATATTATTGTGACTCAAATAATTATTTCTTAAATTTAAGCAAGAGCTTCTTTAAGCAACTTCAAAACAATTTGTGGATTAGCACTACCAGCAGACTCTTTCATGATTTGTCCGACGAGGGACATTATGGCATTTTCTTTACCACTTTTATACGTTGCAACAACTGACGGGTTAGCGTCGATGATTTTCTGAACTATTTCTTTGAGTGCACCTTCGTCGTTTTTCTGGATCAAATTTTTCTCTGTTGCGATTTTCATCGGACTCTCATCATTTATAACAATCATAGCGAGGATGTCTTTTGCAGCACGTGAAGAAATCTGTCCGTCATTTGCCATAGTTATAAGCTCGGCAAAGTTTTCAACACTTGGAAGATTTATACTCTCATCTGCTTTTTTCAAACCCAAATAATCAGAAGTTAGATAGTTAGAAGCTGTTTTTATTAAGTCTTTATCAGCTAAAATCTTTGCGACACTTTCAAAAAAGTTCCCGAATTCCAAATCTGTAACATAGTTTTCTATATCACCTTCTTTGATACAATAGACACTCGCATATCGCGCACGTTTAGCCACTGGCAATTCTGGTAGATCTTTCTTCATTTGTTCCTTATCAAAAACTTCATCTAGATACAGTTTAGGTAAGTCTGGATCTGGAAAATAACGATAGTCGTTGGCATTTTCTTTACTACGTTGCGAAAAGGTAACTTGTTTGTTTTCATCCCAACCACGAGTTTCTTGGACTATTTTGTCACCTTGACCATCATCAAGCAATGCACTCATTCTTTTTATCTCGTACTCTGCTGCACGTTCTACGGCTTTAAAAGAATTTATATTTTTAACTTCTACTTTTGTACCGAAAATTTTTGGATCTTCGGATATAGAAATATTTAACTCCACACGCATTTGACCTTTTTCCATGTTGGCATGTGACACACCTAGCGTTCGCAAAAGTAACTGCAATTCACGTCCGAAATCCCCCGCTTGTTTTGAGCTGTGTATTACTGGCTCAGTAACGAGTTCCATCAGCGGTACACCCGCACGATTAAAATCCACAAGTGAATAGTTGCCTCTGTCGTGTTTACTTGTAGCGGTGTCTTCTTCTAAATGGATACGTGTGACTTCTACTGCATTTAATGACCCTCCAGAAACTATCGGGTATTTATATTGTGATATTTGATAAGCTTTCGGTATATCAGGATAGAAATAATTCTTACGATCAAATTCAGTAAAGTTAGCAATGTTAGAATCAAGAGCCAGACCAACTTTTATAACACTTTCTATTGCTTTTTTGTTCATAACAGGTAAAGTTCCAGGTTCAGCCATGCAAACAGGACAAATATTTGTATTTGGTTCTGAGTCAGGGTCATTTTTGCAACCACAAAACATCTTGGAATTTGTCGCGAGTTCGGCATGAACTTCGAGCCCTATCGTTGTATAGTATGTTTTAGACATGATTATCATACTAACATTAATTTAGTACTTTTTCAAAGTGTAAATTATTAATATAAATGATATTATAAGTGTATGGTTATTTATTCAAAGAAAAATGGTTTTACCTTAATAGAACTTTTAGTTGTTATTTCTATAATATCTTTATTATCTTCAGTAGTACTTGCTAGTTTAAATAGCGCCAGATCAAAAGCTCGTGATTCACAACGAATACAACAAATTAGACAAATTCAATTAGCTATTAAATTATATTACGACAATAGTGGTAATTATCCACCTTCAGGTGGAGCAACTGCTCCGAACAGTGGTTGGTCAAATAGTAGTGATAGTTCTTGGACTACTCTTGAAACAGCACTAAAGCCTTATATTCCAAATCTTTCAAAAGATCCTCAACAAACTACAAATACAAGTATATGGGCAGCAAGTTCAAGTGGGCCACAAGCATATTCGTATATAAATTGTGGTTCAACTTATATGCTTGTATATCAATTAGAAACTGCAAAAGGAACAGATCCGGGATCCGTTTGCGGAGTTACTCCATACCAATATGGTGGAGGTGGAGCTAATACTTTTATTAAAACAGTTGGTGATTTTTAAAACATTGAAAAATTATTAAAAATATGCGATTATAAGGGAACTTGATATTTATTTTCAAGAGTTGCCCGAGTGGCGGAATTGGTATACGCGCACGACTTAAAATCGTGTCTCGTAAGGGATGCGGGTTCGACCCCCGCCTCGGGCACAGTAGGGCGATTAGTTTAGTGGTAGAACGAAGGTTTCCAAAACCTTTGGTGAGGGTTCGATTCCTTCATCGCCCGCAGGAAAAAATCTATGATAATATCATAGATTTTTTAGATGAAGGAATCGAAAGCCGGAAGCTGTCGAGCTGAGGCGGGGTCGAACAAATTTTCACCAGAAAATTATGTGTGACCGATGCACCCTACCCTTCATCGCCCGCAAAGAAAAAAACAGCTTCGGCTGTTTTTTTTGCGGGTGATAGCACATGAACTGCTTCATGTGCGTGAAGGAATCGAAAGACTTTTCGTTCTCTGGTTTACTAGAGCGAAAAGTACCTGGCTACGTGGTAGCCGATAAACTAATCCGTGATTCTCCAGAAAAATATGCCTGACCGATTTACCCTGTCCTTCATCGCCCGCTATTGATAAATAGACAGGGATACTGATTTTAAAAGTATTTCTTAGAATGAAGTATTTAATTAGTGCATCTTCATATCTTCTGTCATATTCGTGTCACTTTCAATCTTTTTAAAAATATCTCCGTTACCATCACCAGTTACTTCAAATACTGCCCAAGCTCCTTTATTCATTCTTGCTAATGCATGATCTACAAGTAAATACTTACCAGGAACATCAACAGTAAATTCTACAATACTTGCACCTCCTGGAAGCACCGCTGTTGTCTGTACATTATGTTCAATTGAACCACCAATGTTTGCTTCTGGATAGACGGTATCAAATATTTCTCCGATAACATGAAATGATGAGATGAGGTTAACTCCACCATTTCCTACATAGATACGAATCTTGTCTCCTACTTTTGCAGTTATTCTTGGAGTACTTTCAATTTTTCCATTAAAGACAACATAGTTCGGTGTTCCAGTCAAAAGAGCATCTCCATCAAACGGTACGAGTCCTCTCTTTCCAGTTTTACCTTCAGTATAAAATTCACCCTGAACCACATAGAATTCTTTGTCTACTTTTGGCAAAGCAATTTTTGGGTCTTTTGGATCAACCATAATGAGTCCATATTGGCCATGGGAATTATGGGTACTGACATTTGGCATAGCACAATGATAAATATACAATCCTGGATTCAAAGCTTTCCATTGAAATTTCTTAGTTTCTCCTGGAGCAACGTGAGTAATTGTTGCTCCACCACCAGGACCAGTGACGGCATGCAGATCGATATTGTGATCATGTAAACTGGTCGGATCGTTAGTTAACGATAGTTCAATAGTATCTCCTTCTTGTACTCGTAACATTGGTCCTGGAACTTGTTTATTGTATGTCCAATAGTTCATGTATATACCAGGAGCCATTTCTGATATAACTTCTTGTGCTGTCAGATTTATGCGAACTATACCATCGGCATCAGGTTTTTGCGGTTCACTTGAAACAGAATTTGGGTTGGCTGATATATCAGCTATTTTTTCAAAGTTTTTCTCATACATAAAAAACTCTAAAATTTTACTAAAAGGAATAGCAGGGGCGATTCCTCCTGGAGCATGAGAGTGCATAAACATTGGCATAGCAAAGTCAGGAGCATATGTACGATTTGATATGAGTCCAGCAAACAAAGCAATCACTAAAAGGGCAGCTGGTATAAAAAGCAATTTATTCTTGAAAATTGAATGGAAATGACCCTTTACCCATACATACCTTATAAGTATAACGAAAGCTATGAAACCGATTATTCCAGATATTATTTCAAAAATGAGATATGTGAACATAGAAAATATTTATTAATTAATAATACTTACCGTACTAATTTTTACCAATTAGTAAGTCTACATTTTATTATAACAAAAAAACTCCCAAATGGGAGTTTTTTTTATTTTTTTGCTTCCTTATGTTTAATATTTTTCTTGCACCATTTGCAATACTTCTTAAGCTCGATTTTTTTAGTAACGAGTTTCTTGTTCTTGCTTGACCAATAGTTAATGCGTTTGCATGTAGTACAGGCTAATTTAAAAAGTCTATCTTGTGACATAATCTGTATAATACTATATATATTATTTAAAAGCAAGTATTAAAATACCCCTCAAAAGTTAATTTGGAGGGGCATTCTTTCTTTTTTTAAACTTTATTTCATACTGTGGATGGATTATCAATCCAGCCACGGGATACCAATCTTGATTGAAATGATTTCTCATTTCGACAAAAATAGAAATATCTCCGATGAACCTTGACTTTTCAAAGGTTTTTAAACCTTTTGCGAAACCTAAACTTATAAAGTTTGGATTTTGCGTGTGGATCATTTTCTCAGGATCTCTTTTTATTTCTTTTGAAAGAAAAAGAGAGAACATAAAATGTTTCCTTAATTTGTAATCAAATGTATATTCTACATTTTGATCTGGGATGTTAAATCCTAAATAGTGGTTTGTTTTTTCTGTAAACATACAAAAAACAAGAGATGGAAAGATGTCGGCTTCGATTTTTTTTTCTTGCAATGATAATTCAGGAATTACCGTTACTCCAATAGTAAATGTCGCTTTTTTTGGTTTCTTATCAATCTCTTGAGCTTTGGATTGAAATCCAAGTAAGAGTCCACAAATTAGGATATTTACCTTGTTTCCACCTGCCCTTTGTAATAGCATTAAAAGTATTACAATACCAGTTGCTACTGTCATCGTATGACCTTTTCCAGCTATTATTTCTTCAAAAGAAATAAATATCATGGCTGATCCAAAAATTGTAAAGAAAACGTTTTGGAATAATCTAAACGCACCAATTTCTGATATTCTTTCTAAGAAAGAATTAAATTTTCTTTTTGGAAAAAGAATTTTAGAAAAAATTAAAAACGGTAAGAATAAAATATTTGCATACATATCTTTAGTGTTTAAGGGTTTAAATGAACTATAAATTTTATACTATAATATCAAATTTACAAAAAAAAACAAGGTATAACCTTGCTTTTTTTGTGTGAATTTATTTTATTGAGATAATTTTTACTTCTGTAAATGGTTGTCTGTGGCCGTTTTTCTTAAAATATCTACTTTTTTGTTTATATTTAACTACGTTTACAGTTTTAGCTTTACCGAGTTTTACAAATTCTGCTTCTACTTTTGCTCCATTTATATATGGCATACCTATCGTTGTGTCTACGCCATTATCAACAAGTAGAACTTTATCGAGAATAATCTTATCCCCAACTGCGAATTCCCCATCCAATTTTTCAATCTTTAGAGAATCTCCAACTGAGACTTTGTACTGCTTACCGCCAGTTAATATTACAGCGAATTCAGTATCTTCTGCTTTTTCTTTTTTTGTTACTTTTTTAGTTGTTTTAGCTTTTGTTTTCATAAATATGACTAATTGAAACCAGATAAACTCGTTTAATTTCAATCCTCTTATAATACACAAAAGTTTTGAAAAAAGCAAGAGAAGCTGTATACTGTGTCTATGATATCGAAATATAGATACAAAAACCTGACTTGGCTTGATTTGTATTCACCAAACCAAGACGAACTGGAACATGTATTAGAATCATACCCAAACAAGCATTTACATTTCATTATTGGTGACGATTTCTTGATTACAACACGTAAACAAGAAAGTCCAGCTATTCAAAAATTTGCCAAGAACTTCGAAACCAATGTTTCTTTAGAAAAACCAATTCAAAATGACAACATTGATTCCCTTTTTTTTGATTTAGTTTCTTTGTTTAACAAACACGCCGATAGTCACGACATAAACAATCAATTAAAAGAAAAGATGGAAAAGTTGTCTCTACTAGAATCTGAGTACAAAGATCAAGTGAGAAAACACAAAAGAAAGATTAATTTTCTAAAGGGAATATTTGGAGTAACTTGCTTTTTATTTTTAATTTTTATATTAATTTTATGGTTTTAAAATTTTACAATTCACTGACATTAAAAAAAGAAGAATTTATTTCGATAAATAAAGACAAAGTTACTTTATATACTTGCGGACCGACAGTTTACAATTACCCACATATTGGTAACTATCGTTGTTTTGTTTTTGCTGACATTTTAAAACGAGCACTTTCATATAGTGGTTACAATGTCGATCACATAATGAATATCACCGACATCGATGACAAAACTATCCGCGATAGTATAAAAGAAGGAAAAAGCTTGTTAGACTTCACGCAGTTTTATACTGATGAATTCTTCAAAGACCGCGATATGCTTTCTATACTACCCCCACGTATTTATACTAAGGCCACAGACTATGTTTTAGAAATGTTACAAATTACAGAGAAACTAATAGAGAATGGTAACGCTTACACAACAGAAGATGGCTCGGCTTATTTTGATATTAAAAAAGATAAAGAATATGGTAAATTGTCACATTTTAAACTCTCTGATTTAAAAGACAATGCAAGTGGTAGACTGAAAAAAGACGAATACGAAAAAGAAAATGCTCAGGATTTTGCATTGTGGAAAGCATGGGACGAAAACGATGGCGATGTTTTCTGGATTCCGTCTGATATTTTAGGTCATGAAACCAAGTTAGCAAAAGGTCGCCCTGGTTGGCATATAGAGTGCTCTGCTATGAGCATAGCGACACTTGGCGAGCAAATAGACATCCACACTGGTGGCATAGACAATATGTTCCCCCACCACGAAAACGAAATCGCTCAGAGTGAAGGTGCAACAGGAAAAGAATTCGTAAAATACTGGCTACACTGTGAACACCTAATGGTAGACGGTAAAAAGATGGCGAAAAGTGCCGGCAATTTTTATACACTCCGTGACTTGATAGAAAAGAATATCGACCCCATTGCCTTTCGCTACTGGCTCTACACTGGGCACTACAAAACAAAAGTTAATTTTACTTTAGAGAGTGTCGAAGGTGCGCAAACTTCCCTTGATCGTCTGTATGACAGATATGAGAAACTAGGCAAGAACTTTGGCTCTATAAATATTGAATATAAAAATAAATTCTTAGAATTCATCCAAGACGACTTAAACACTCCTCGTGCACTAGCACTCGTTTGGGTTTTGTTAAATAATGAGAGCATAAACAATGCTGACAAAAAGAGTACCTTGCAGGACTTTGATAAAGTCCTCGGTTTTGGCCTTGCCGACATATCACGAAACAAAAAGAAACAAAAAGAGATGTTAAAAAATATCCCCGAGGAAGTACTGAACATCGCTTCCTTTCGCGAAACTGCCCGAGAAAATAAAGACTACGCTCAAAGCGACAAATTGCGCGACCAAATACTTAAACTCGGTTACGAAATAAAGGATACAGAAAGTGGCACAGAGTTTATAAAAATATAAAAAAAAACGCCAAAAATTTTTGACGCTTTCAAATTAAATCTTTACTAAAGGATCAAATCCTGTTAGTTTTAAATTTCTTTCATCGAATTCTGCACTACGGGAGTCGAGTTTTTTAAGTTTGTCTCCTTGTTTAATATGAACTTCTTGAACAACTAAACGATTAATTAGAAATCGAGTATTGTTTTCAATGGATTCAATTAAAACAGTCTTTGAATCGACATGTACCACAACAAAGTAATGCCATGGTAATTCATAACTTTGATTGAGCATTTGTCCTCGGTTATGTTTCGCCCCGCGTAAATAAAAGAAAATTGTTATAAATAGCAAAAATAAAGAAGATATAATCCAGAGATATTTTTCCATTGTAAAAATATTTAAATATTTAATTTAAGGAAAATTATATCACGAAATATTAAAAAAGCAATAGTAACTAAATCTTGTCTTTTAGAGCTATCTGGCAGAGTTTGTACAGAACGCGAGCGCCGACATTGCCGTCCCATTCACTATTGTCCCCTTTGGCAACTTCGCACAGATCAAAACCAATTATTGTTCGTCCTGACTTTACGATTTCTTCAAACAAATAAACCATTTCATTTAGTGAGAATCCACCTAGAACTGGAGTGCCTGTATTCATACTCAGATATGGCAACAATCCGTCGATATCAAAAGAAATATAAACATTGTCTGGCAATTCTTTTACTATTTTTTTAGCTTCCAATGACCAATTACTACCTTCAAATAAGTTTTTCTTGATTTCGTAATCAGTAAACATTTTTACTTTACCACTAGATTCTATTGCAGTTTTATTTTCTTGTTCACAGAAATCTCTAATTCCAATTTGCACTAGTTTACTTACCTCTGGTATTTGGATTGCATTATAGAAAATAGAAGCATGTGAGTAAGTCATACCTTCATATGCATTGCGCAGATCAGCATGAGCATCTATGTGAAGTATCCCAAAGTTTTTGTATTTTGTAGCGAGTGCCTGCATATAGCCCAATGGACAACTATGATCACCACCAACGATACCAACTATTTTATCTAAATTTAAATACTGTAAAGATTTATCGAAAACATATTTATTGAAAACTTCACTTTCTTTGTTTATAGAATTTAAAAGTTTTTTATCTATTACACCTTTTTCGTATTTTTTTAAATAACTTTCTACTTGTTTTCGTGTTTTTTTATTTTGTAAAATTATCTTTTTATCAACTGGCAACATTGCTATACCATTTTTCCAAGCGTCTGGATAAAGCGGATCAAAAAGGTCTATTTGTTGTGAAGCCTCGAGTATTGCTTTAGGTCCTGTTGCTGCGCCACTTTTATAAGAAACTGTCGCCTCCCATGGTAACGGTATTAGAACCATTTTTGATTCATCCGTATTAAAAGGTAAACCAAAAATACCATGATCACGCAGACCATTTTCATTCGGATTAAACTTTTCTATTTTTTGATTGATGGTATTTTTCATATATTACGAAAGTCTATTCTTAAAGTCTTTATAATTAAATTTTTTGATTAATTTAAATTTATTTTTCTTGTCGATTGTATAAATGCTTGGTAAATCGATGCCGTTAAAAGTATTGTTCTTTACCATCGTATAAATCGCCATATTCATAAATACCACTTTTTGACCAATTTGTAAAGGTTTCTCAAATTCATATTCACCTATAACATCCCCTGTTAAACAAGACGGACCGACTAATTTGTAGATATTTTTTGTATCTTTTTTTGCAATGGTTGCCTCTACATAAGACGCATGCTTAACACCTAGTATGGTTGGGGCATATGGCATCTCTAGTACGTCTGGCATATGAGTTGTAGCCGATACATCGAGCACAGCTATATTTACATCGTTGTTAAATACATCTAAAACAGTTCCCACCAGTACACCAGCATTCAATCCATTTGCCTCGCCTGGCTCTAAATACACTTGGACCTGCGGGTAACGTTGTTTGAAGCCTAAAATAATTTTTACTAACAATTCTCTATCATAATCTGCGCGTGTTATATGGTGCCCGCCACCAAAGTTGACCCATTTCATATTTGTTAAATACTTACCGAACTTTTCTTCAAAAACTGCAAGTGTGCGCTCGAGTGCGTCAGAATTTAATTCACACAAAGTATGAAAATGTAGCCCTTCGATACCATCGAGATTTTGACCAACAAAGTTTTTACTTGTAACTCCAAAGTGTGAACACGGCGCGCATGGATCGTACATGGCTGTCTCTGTCTCGCAATGCTCTGGATTAACACGTATACCACAAGAGACTTTCTTTGCTCGCCCGATTTTACTTAGGTTAGATTTTTTTATTAAGTCTTTAACAGATTCGAAATTAGAAAAAGAATTAAAAACTAGATGGTCACTGTACTTTATGTATTCTTTTATATTTTCCTTCGTATAAGACGGTGAGAAAACATGGTTTTCTTTTTTGAATTCCTCATAACCAAGTCGAGCTTCATTTATAGAGCTTGCTTCACTGCCAGAGAGGTATTTACGCGCTAAAGGAAATGTCGAAAACATCGAGAAGCTTTTGAGTGCCATTAGAATCTTTGCCCCAGTTCGAACTTCTATATCGTGAAGAATCTTGAAATTCTCTTCCAACTTTGCAAGTGACACGACATAAGACACATTTGGGATTTTAGTGAAATCAACTTTATCCCAAGCCCCAGTTTCGATCCATGGTTCTATAAATTTTTTATCAGTATTTGACATTAGTATTTTTTCTTAAGTTCTTTTGGTAAATCTTTGAGTGTTTTGATATTTGTCGAGAGACCGAGTTTCTTCATTTCGTCTATAAATATCTTAGAATCAAAAACCTTGTCTTCTACATTTTTACAACCGAGAGCTTTCCACTTGCCTTCTAACACAAGCTTTGCACAAGTAACAGTCGGTATAGCTGTTGTATAACCGATAGCATTACCATTTGTTTCTTTAAATGCTTCTTTGTGGTCGCAGACATTGTACATGTAAACTACCTTTTTCTTACCATTTTTAATACCGGTCATTATGTTACCTATGTTTGTCTTTCCGACATAGTTGTCGTTAAAGTCCTCCCCCGTTGGCAGTATCTTTTTGAGAAATTTAACTGGTACAACTTTAGTTCCGAAATAATCGACTTCATCTATACGAGTCAATCCTATCTCATAAAATACCCGCAGATAAGTTAGGTAATTCTTTGAAAATGTCATCCAGAAACGGATACGCTTTAGATCTGGCATATGAGTCGGGATAGTCTCCATTTCTTCGTGATAGATCATGTATGGAGTGTGTACACCTGCCTCTGGGAATTTGAATTCAAAATACGCTGGGTTTTCGTCTATCAATCTGCCTCTTTCCTGCCATTTACCATTTTCCCAAAAATGAATTGGCAAAATCAATTCCCGCAAATTTATCTCTGGGTCAAAGTTTGGAGCAAATTTTATTTTAGAATCTTTTGAGCCACCGTTACAGTCGAGGATATCGATAGTATGAACTTTATCAAATAGATAGTCACGAGCATAAGCAGAATAAATATTTGAAACTCCAGGGTCGAAACCGATACCGAGTATGGCCATCAAGTTTTTCTTTTTAAATGCTTCATTTTTTGCAAGCTGAAGTTTATATGAAAAGCCGTATTTCTTTGGATCTTCGTAACAAGCTGTATCTATGTAGTTCACTCCGTACTCTAAACAAGCATCCATAACGGTCAGATTGTCATAAGGACTACCCCAGTTTACAACCAATTCTGGTTTTATTTCTTTAAGTAAATTTACAAATGCTGTTTTATTGCTGACATCTATCTGATGGAGTTCTAACTTACTTGCCCCGCTATTGGCGGTATTTTTTGAATTTTTTGCTTGCGCGTCAGATTTTGTACTCAAATTAAGGCGAGTCTTATTTTTTATAGATTCAACAACCTTTTGACCTTTAGACAAAGTACGGCAAGCAATATGAAT
>JAYVGX010000020.1:0-8314 GCA_043771685.1 Minisyncoccota bacterium | reverse complement strand
TAAAAATAGGATGAAAAAAATAACGCCTTACATATTTTTGTTTATCATTTTCGTAAATTTATTTGCGCCTTTTACGTCTGACTTTAGAAATAAAAAAATGATCTCCTTTACTAAAGCAGAGGCGGGGGAAGATTTAAAAATGTCAGTAGACGTATCTCATACAAACGATAACATTCAATTAATAATAAAACTTGAAAATGTAGCTACTCTTCTAGAAAAAATAATAGGCCGGTCCGATGTTAAGCTTGTGGTAACAGCAGAAGTAAAAAAGGAAAAAACAGGAGAAGTTGTTTACAACAAAGAGGTTAATCTCGATTGTGATGAGTGGGCTCTAATGAATGCCACTTGTAATGCTAATTTAAAAATAGTTGGTCTTGAGGCAGAAACTAAATACATAGTAAAAATAAGTACAACGATAGTAATAACAGATATTCCTACAATTGGTCCTCCAAAAATAAGTTATGGAAAGGTTACTCCAAACATGATAACCACAGGATCAGCTACGTTAAACTCTAACGGTGAAATAGTAATAACTACAAACAAAGAAGAAGATACAAAGAAAAAGGTAGACACAGAACCAGTAGTGGAAAAATATCGTTACCCATTAAACACTGGCGGTTTTAGTGCAGATTTTAAAAATAAATCAGAATGTGACATCGCTTTATCTGCTGACAAAGTTAATTCAACAATACGAGGTCTTTACGGATCATCTACAACAAATAGTTGCATACTAGTACCTACTGATTATGCAAACAAACTAAATGAAGATACTAAGAAGATAGCAGATGCTAAAAATCTAAAGGATGGGATGCCAGACTGCAACATGAATCCTTTGGATTTTGTGAGTGAAGGAACTTTTACTGGTTGTGTCGCTCAAGCTATATACTATGTTCTTTTTGTACCTGTGTCTTGGGTTTTTGCATTATCGGGACAATTCTTCGACAAGGTATTTGAATACTCTCTAGATAACGCTTCTTATGACATAGAATTTGTCACAAATGGGTGGGGGGTTGTCCGTGACTTCTGTAATATGTTTTTCATATTTGTTTTACTTTATATAGCGATCGCAACAATCCTCGATCTGAATCACTTCAAAACAAAAGAAATGATAATAAATGTAATCATCATCGGTGTTCTCATTAACTTTAGTATGCTAGCTACTCATGTGATGATAGATGCTTCAAATATACTAGCTAGAGTCTTCTATAATAGTGATACAATAAAGATTACCAGCAAAACGAGTAATCTAATGTTTGACGACAGTAAAGACGGAACCATACCATTATCAATGGCTGTGGTAAACAAATTCGATCCACAAGCCATAGTTTTAAGCGGTTACAAGCATATGGATATAGATTCTTATAAAACAAAAGGTGGGACCGCTACCGAAGTACAAACAACAAACAAAAATGACGATGTCGGAGTTGGGACATTTATCATAATAACTTTAATGTCGATTGTCATGTCTATTTTTGGGATAATCATGTTTATGTCAGTTGGACTTATCTTTGTGGCTAGAGTCATAGGACTGTGGTTCGCTATTATTTTCTCACCTTTAGCGTTTTTTAGTTACATGGTCCCGCAATTATCTGGTATGAAAATGTTTGGTTGGAAAAACTGGTGGCCAGAAACACTGAAGCTATGCTTCTTGGCACCGATTTTTATGTTCTTTTTGTATTTAATCATAGCCTTTTTAGACCAAGCAATGAGTTTAGGTGACTTGGACAGCGCAAAGGGAATGAGATGGTGGATACTAATCACTGTTCCTTTTATTTTTATCATAATGCTTATGTCCAAAGCTAAAGAAATAGCTAAAGAATACTCAGGATCACTCGGACAATCGATTACAAATGGACTTGCGGCTGTGGGTGGACTGGCGTTGGGAGGGGGAGCTGCAGGGCTTGCCATGGCGGGTAGAAATACAATCGGAGCTATTGGTAAGTATGCCCAAAATGATGAAAAAAGAAACAAAGATGCCTCTCTAAGTACAAAAAGTTTCGGTCAACTTTTAAACCCAAAAACTTATGCTAATTGGGCAGCAGCAAATGCTACAAACTTAGGAAAAAGTATTAAAATTTCTGGAAGAACTAATGATAGCTTGCTTACAGCAGCGACTCCAGCCGTACCAGCAAGAGCAGCGAGACCTATCTTAGGCGCAAATGGGCAACAGTTACTTGATGCGAATGGTAATCCAATGTTTACTCCGGCTGTTGCTGCACAACCAGCAACTTATACACAAAGAGACAAACATGGTCTTGATTGGTTAAAAGATAGAGAAAAAGAGAGAGGAATTGGTTCTCATGCCGAGAAGATATTAAATGATAAAGTTAAAGAATTACATCTTGGTGATAGTTATAAAGACTTAACTTCACCTGGAACAGCAACAGTCAGTGAAGCAATCGATAAAGATCTTTTAGCAAAAGAATATTTTAATTCAAAAGACTATTCATCACTAAGAGATGTTAAACAAAGACAAGACATAGATGCTTTATATAGTGGGTTGGGTACAATTCAATCAGATAAAATCGGTGGTGGTTTTAGTGTTGGGGATACTATTAATAGACAATATGTTGCTCAAAAAGATGGCCACGATCATGGAGCTGAATTTATGTTTGACAACGTAAAGAATGCAAATGGTGCTATGGGTGAGTTTGTTACAGCATTAAGAAAAGGCAGTTACGACGTGAGAGAATTAGGAAATACAAAATCAAAGTCAAAAGGTTTTTCTTCTGGATTAGCATTAGTTTCGGCAGTCGCTCTTGGTATTCGTTCCGGAATGAAACAAAGTGGTATAGATTATGGAAAAGGACAAAAAGACTTTATGAAAGACATGGGTGATTTAATTACAAGCTCGCTTAAAAACGTAAAAATAGAAGTTCCAAAAGCAAGTGGTGGGGGAGGACACGATGATCATGGTGATGGGGATCATGGTGGTCACCATTAACCAGCTTAGAAACTACAGTCATAAAGATACAATGACCTGTTTCTAACGGGTTTAGGTGGCTAAGTTAAATATATGTTTTATTACACTTATGTTTTAAAAAGTAATAAAGATGGTAAACATTACACTGGTTATACAAATGATTTAAAAAGAAGGATGTTAGAACATAACAGTGGTTTGTCTACATATACCAAGTATAGAGGTCCTTTTGTTATAATATACTATGAAGCATGTTTATCTGAAGAAAAAGCAAAAAAGAAAGAACTTTATTTAAAGTCTGGTATGGGTAAAAGATATTTAAAAAACCGTCTTGGTGATTCTTATTTATAAATAAAAAATGATACAATATAACTATGCAAAATAACTACGCATTTATAGATGGACAAAATTTATATTTAGGAACTAAACAAGAAAACTGGGAAATAAATTTCCATAAATTTTTTATATACCTAAAAGAAAATTACAAAATAAAACAAGCTTATTATTTCCTAGGTTATATTCAAGAAAAAAACAATGATTTATATAAAGAGATACAAGAAGCAGGGTTTGTAATTCTATTTAAAGATCATAACTCTTATGCTATAACGAAAAAGAAAGGAAATGTAGATACAGATATTGTTTTTGAAATAATGAAAAATATTGTGGATAATGATGAGATGGAAAATGTTATTATTGTTTCTGGTGATGGAGATTATAAAAAAGTTGTAGATTATTTAATAAAAAAGAATAAATTTAAAAAGATATTATTCCCAAACAAAAAATTTGCCTCCTCTTTGTATAAAAAACTAGGTTCTGAATTCTTTGATTACCTAGAAAATATAAAGACTTATATAGATAGAAATGAAAAAGGCTCCTAGGGCACTAACACCTTTCGGATCCTTCTTCGTATTGATATAAAAATCATATCATATTTTAACAAAAAAAGTCAAATATCTGTTATAATATATTTACAAATGGATACAGAACAATTAAAAGACAGTATAAGTTTATTTTATGGGAGACTGCCAGCTGATGCGCAGGTTTATTTTGCAGGACAAAGTTGGCTAAAAACAATTGAAAAAATAAATACTGAGTTTAACTTAAACGAAGACCAGGTTAAAACTCTCTCGACTGAAACAACTCTAGTTCTACTCGGTATAATTAGTGTAAGTGAATTCGAATCTGCGATTCGCAATGAGATGAATTTACCAACGAGTTTGAGTGAGCAGATAGTTTCTATTATAAGCAGAAACATAATCTCACCAATAAGAAATCAACTAGTTAGTACTCATGAATCAAATCTTGCTTTTGACCCGAGCATACAATTTGAAGATGGTCAGAATTTGGATCCACAATTTTCTTCACTACCAATAGAAGTCCAAGAGTCAATTGCTCTTTCTGATTATCAGAAAAAAATATATGCTCTAGGTCAAAAATACAAACTAGCTATTAATCTACTCAGTGGCTTAGAGAGAGTCACTGTTAGTTTAATAAAAGGTGAAATAAGTCCAGATGATTACGAGCAGTCCGTAGCAAAAGAAACCAATTTACCAGATGATAAAATAAAGGAACTAATCGACGATGTGAACAATGAAATAATGAAAAAAATCCGTATGGGTGTCATCACTAAGCTAGAGAAAGTCGATGTCGTAGATACAAATGACGAAGTCCCACTACCTCCATATGTAAAAAAAGAAGAAGTTATTTTAAGTTCTAATATAAAAGAAGTTCCAGAAAAAGAGATATACCACGGTCATGAAATATATGCTGAATCAGGAATTGAAATCATAGATGAAAATAAAGAAAAAAACATCACAGACTCTATAAAAAAAGATACCAGTATCCTAAAATCAAGTATAGATATGGGAAACAGGAAATTGGTTAAAAAAGACGAGGTTGTAATAAAAGCAAATGGCCCTAGTGTAGAGATAAAAAACAAAGAAGATTCTTGGAAGTACTTTGATCCAACTGATAATGTTATAAACAAAAAGTTAGGAGGGTCGACTGCATCTACAAACAGCATTTTTGATAGTAGTTTAACTAAAACAAATACAGGGGCTCCTGTTGTTCACGATCCTTATAAAGAAGAATTATAATATGAACTTTAAAGTACCACAATTTATTGACGTAGAGGACAAGCTTTTTGGACCTTTTACTTTCTCTGAATTCGCTTATCTAGCTGGAGGAGCTGGTTTAATATTTGTTTTATACAAAGTATTGCCATTTTTTGTAGCTATCCTACTTATAATACCAACGGGTGTCCTTGTTGGACTTCTGGTTTTCTATAAAATAAACAACAAATCATTTATTTTCTATTTACAAGCGGGACTTACTTATTATATGAGTAGTAAATTATACATTTGGAAACAGAGACTGGCCACAAGTGATGATGAAGTAAAAGTAGACGCTCCTCCAGTATACAAAAAAGGTCTCGAACCTAGAATGACATCAAACAAGCTCCGTGATTTGTCTTGGAGTCTGGATATACAATCAAAACAAAAATAATTTTTAAAAAATATGCTATAATTTATTTATGGCTATAAATGCAAAAGCAGCACAAGATTTCGTACCAATCAAAGAAGTTCGCGATGGGGTCATCGTCCTAAAAGAGGGTGGTATGCGTGCTGTTTTGATTTGCTCTTCTATAAACTTGTCACTCAAATCAAGCGATGAACAGATCGCTATCATTAACTCTTTTCAATCATTTCTAAATAGTTTAGACTTCTCGACACAAATCGTTATGCAATCACGCAGACTCGATATTCGTCCATACCTTTTAACTTTAGAAAATAGACAAAAAGAACAAACCGAACCTCTTTTAAAAATACAAACAAAAGAATACATTGAATTCATCAGATCTTTTACCGAAGAAGTAAATATAATGACCAAAACATTTTTTGTTGTTGTCCCTTTTAATGGAACAATGCTCGGTAATATAATTAGTGGTAACGAGGGTGTTCTAGAAAGTTTATTATCTAGCAAGAAAAATAACAATCAAGAAACAAACAAAATGGGAAGTGACCTAGCAGCTTTTGAAGAAAACAGAAGTCAGTTGGATCAAAGAATTGGTGTTATAATTGGTGGATTGGGCCGTTTGGGTGTCAAATCAAGTCAGTTAAACACAGAAGAAGTTGTCGAACTTTTCTATAAAACATTTAACCCTGGCGACATCAGTCAAGGAATAAAATTACAATAAGATGGGTCACGTTAGAATACACGATCACATTTTAATCAAAAAATAGAAATATGAAAAATCACAAGAAAAATATTAATAATATAACCAAGCAAAATCACAAACTGATCGTGATCTGCTTCTAACGAGATGGGTATTTTTTCATCATTATTTGGAGGTAAAAAAGAAGAAAATACAAAAATGAATCCTATCATGCCTGTTTTACCGCAAGAGATCTACAAAGCGGCCAAGCTTGAACTCCAGGATATCATCGCTCCTTCAGCATTGCAGATAACCCCAAAGTCCCTGAACCTCGGGGATAAAATCGCTAGAACCTTCTTTGTTATTTCTTATCCACGATATTTGTCAGATAATTGGTTTTCGCCGATTATAAATCTCGACAAAGTTTTTGATGTTTCTATTATGATTCATCCTATCGAAACAGCGGAAATACTAAAAAGCTTTCAAAAGAAAGTAGCTGAAGTTCAAAGTCAAATATCGGTTAGAACAGAGAAAGGATTAGTGCGTGACCCGATTCTCGACACAGCTTATAATGACCTAGAAAATTTACGTGATAATCTAATACAAGCCCAAGAAAAAATGTTTAATGTTGGTTTATATATAACAGTTTATGCAGAAAACGAAAACGACTTGTTTAAAATAGAAACAGAAATAAAATCTCTACTTGAATCAAAGTTAATCTACTTGAAACCAGCTCTTTTCCAACAGAACGAAGGTTTCAAAAGTGTGATACCACTCGGTACAGATATCCTTGGTATCCATCAAAAATTAAATACTGAGCCACTCTCAAGCATCTTTCCTTTTGTATCTTTTGACTTAACATCAAGTAATGGAATCCTCTATGGGGTTAACCGACATAATTCCAGTCTCATAATATTTGACCGCTTCTCATTTCCAAACTACAACTCCATCATATTTGCTACATCCGGTGCTGGTAAGTCTTATGCGACAAAACTTGAAATCATAAGAACTCTTATGTTCGACACTGAAGTTATAGTGATAGACCCAGAAAAAGAATACGAATACTTGACTGAAGCTGTTGGTGGGAGGTTTTTTAACATTTCATTGTCTTCTGACCATCATATAAATCCTTTTGATTTACCTATACCTGGTGCGGATGAAACAGGAACAGATGTTCTACGCTCTAATACTATCAACCTAGTGGGTCTTTTCCGTATTATGTTGGGAGGACTCACCCCAGAAGAAGATTCTCTTGTTGATCGTGCTATTACTGAAACATACGCGCTAAAAGACATAACAGCAGAATCGAATTTTGCAAACATCGAACCACCATTACTCTCAGACTTTGAAATGGTACTCGCTGGTATGGAGGGGAGTGAGTCGGTGTTGTCGAGACTCGCGAAATATACTCATGGATCTTGGTCTTCGTTTTTAAACAGACCATCAAATGTAGATATAAACAGGAAATTCGTAGTTTTTTCTGTTCGAGATATGGAAGATGAATTGAAACCAGTTGCGATGTATATCGTTACTCACTATATTTGGAATTCAATACGTAAAAATATAAAAAAGAGACTATTGGTTGTCGATGAAGCTTGGTGGATGATGAAATCAGACGACACAGCGTCTTTCCTGTATTCTATCGCTAAGCGTGGACGTAAATACTATCTTGGGCTTGCAACTATAACTCAAGATGTAGGCGACTTTATGAAGAGTCCTTATGGTGTGCCGATTATAACTAACTCATCTATTCAGTTGCTTCTGAAACAGTCTCCATCAACAATGGACGTACTCCAAAAAACTTTTAACTTAACTGATGAAGAAAAATATTTGTTATTAGAAGCAAATACTGGAGAGGGTATATTCTTTACAGGACTAAAACACGTCGCAGTAAAAATAATAGCTTCATACACAGAAGACCAGATTATAACTTCTGATCCATCTCAAATACTATCTATTAGAAAATCAAAAGATGAACAGATATCTAAAAACTAGAATCTTTGTTTTTTAATATAATATGAAAAACCCATTTCCAAAAAAATACACACTAGTGATACTAAGTCTTTTGTTTTTGTTTTCTTTTGTAAAAGTAAGTGCTACTAATCATGATGTAGTGCCAGTAACAGGAAAAACAGACGATGCACCTAAATCTATCGCTTACAAACTATTAGCACCAATAGGGGATATAAAGTGTGTAGATCCTAGTGGACAAAATAAGGATTGTATAAAAGGTACTTTGC
>JAYVGX010000019.1:0-4428 GCA_043771685.1 Minisyncoccota bacterium | reverse complement strand
AAAGAAAGTTTATGCGCCTCACAATACCGCTCATACATACGTCCTAGTTCCCAAGCAAAAAGAGACGCTTCGTCACCACCAGCGCCTGCTCTGACTTCAAGGATGATTTCATTTGGAAACTCTTCTGCTTCGTTTTGAGCTTTTAAGAATTCTTGCAATTGTCTTTCTACCGCTTCTTTTTGAAAAGTTATATTTTGTAATTCTTCTTCGGCAAGTTCCTTCATACTAGGATCCAAATCCAGCATATCTTTTACATTTTGTTCTTCGGCTAAAAGACGCTCATATTCATGAGCATGGTAACTTGTTTTATGGTCTTTTTTAAATTCTTCTAAAATTTCTGGATTCATACATTAATTATAACATACAGATTAAAACAAAAAAATAAAATGCATTAAAATTTTTCGATTTACCTCAGAGGATCAATCTAAAAATTTTAATGCATTTAAAAAACTAGCTATTTTTTTGCAGCTACGCGTTTCTTGAAACGATCAACACGTCCTGCTGTATCGATAACTTTTTCATTACCAGTATAGAATGGATGACATTGACTGCAGATTTCAACTTCAATTTTTTCAAGAGTTGTAGCAACATTGAAAGTTGCCCCGCAAGCGCAAGACGCATTTCCTTGAATATTTACTTTTGGGTGTATACCTTTTTTCATATTTTTTAGAATATCATAATATTATTAATTTTGCAATGGATCTATCATTTTCTGTTGAATATTGGTCATTTTAGCCATAACACTTTTACCATAACTACAACTAGAACCTCCTGTACCATAATAACGACACGCAGCTTTGATTTGTGAGCTGTAACTACCGTCTTTTGCTCCTAAATCTTCTAAGAAAGTAGCTGAAGCCATAATAGCATCACGTGGATTCCAAGGATCAGGACTACTGATACCTAATTTACTTGCTACACGACTTTTTATACCTTTCCAAGTAGATGGTATAAATTGTGCAGGACCCATAGCACCACCGTATCCAGCAACGCCAGGTATAGGACAGGAAATCAATGTTTTGTTTGGATCACGCCCGAGCGCTGTAGTTATCTCGATAAATGGTGGTACATCACGACTTGGCTTCATTACATTTGAAAATACTTTTCCGCTTTTTGAACTAACACCTGATCCTGTTTGCATGTCCGTAACATAACAAGAACCTGTATTTTGCCCTAAATTACTTTCTTGAGTTAAAATTGCGAGAATAAATGCTGTCCCCACTCCAGTTTTATCATTTGCATTATTAGCATACAAAAGAGCATCTCGGAATTTAATTGAACCTGCATCACGGAGTGAGAAAAGTGCATTTAATATATCAGATTTTCTTTTTGCTTTTTCAGCTAAGAGCTTCTGATATTCGGCTTCTTTACTTTTACTTATTGAAAGTAGAATTTGTTTTTCTTTTTCATTAGTTTCTACTTGTTTTTTTTCATTTTCTAAAACTTCCTTAGCGTCTAATTCTTGATCTTTTTTAACTTCTAAAATTTTTTTATTATCTTCAGTTTCATTTTTTAAATTAGTAACTTCATTTACAGATTTCTTGATTCCACTTTTTAAATAATCAAAAGCATTTATATCACCATACATATCTGAAATACTATTTGTAGAGAGGATTAGATTGATCATCGATTTGTCATCGAGTTCACGATGTTTACGAATAATCTGAGCGAGAGATTCTTTTGTTTGATCTATCTTATTGGTCAAATTCTTTATTTCAGTATTTTTCTGATTAATTTCTCCACCGAGTTTTTTAATCATTATTGCTTTTGCTTGAATGTTTAGTTTAGATTTTTTGACTAGCGTAGTCAAAATAGCAATATCACGAGATATTGAAGTTGATTTACCTTTTTGAGATGCTAACTCTTTTTGTTTAGCAGATATCTCTTGTTCTAACTGAGATAACTCTCTCTCTAATGATTGTTTTTGTGATTGTGCATCTGTGAGTGCGTCAGCGTGTATTTTTTCTAATGGATATAAACTAGCGATTATCAACAATAAAAACGTAAATAAAAATTTTCGTAAAATCATTATCCTATTATAGCACAAAAATTAGCTAAGAATGAAATATTTTTACTATATCTTTATAAGTTATGAAAAGCATGAGCAACATCAGTACGGCAAATCCACCAGTATTTAGAGCATTGGCTATTTCTGGTTTAATTCTAGAGCCTTTTATCTTTTCTATTAAAATAAAAAGAATTCGTCCCCCATCGAGAGCTGGAAAAGGAATCAAGTTTATCACTGCTAAGTTGATAGAAATAAGTGCAGTAAAAGAAAGCAGGTAGATAAAGCCGAATTCTCGTGCATCACCAACAACACCAACTATCCCAACAGGACCTGTCATACTAGAAAAAGAACCGTTTCCCTTTAACGCATCAGCGATCAGATTATAAAATCCGTTAAATGTTTGTCCAACCAAAGCAACAGTTAATTTAAATCCTTCTATCAAACTATCGAAAAAAGAAAGTTTTAATTTACCGATCATATCCATACTTATACCAATCATTGGTGTATTTGTATCTTCGTTTAAAACTGGAATTAGTGTAACTTCTTTGTTTTCTTTTGCACGACTAAAAGAAACTTTAATTTCATCATTGGCATGTTTTTTAACAAAAAACTGAACACTTTCTGGTGTTGGTGTTTCTGTTGTATCTATTACTCCCTTAATCAATGATTCGGCACTCATCGAAGATATAGTATCCCCTACTTTTAATCCTGCTTTTTCTGCAGATGAATTTGTTTGTATGCTCGTAATAGTTAATTTTGCATTTTCTATCACACCATTTTTAGTTTCTGAACCGACAGAACTAGGCAATCCTGACATAAAACCAACTGAAAGCAGTATCCATGCTACGAGGAAATTCATCACAACTCCAGCCACTAAAACAGCGATTTGTGTATACCAAGGTTTATTTACAAAGCTACGATTTTTATCAGGACCGTTGATAGATTCAGCGTCTGGATTTTCTCCAAAAATTTTAACATAACCACCAAGTGGCAATAAATTAAAATTATAAGTCGTCTCACCTATTTTTTTGCCAAAAAGTTTCGGTGGGAAACCAAAAGAAAATTCATCTACACGGATACCACTTTTTTTAGCAACAATAAAATGCCCAAATTCATGAGCGACTACTAGAACGAGGATGATGATTAGGAAAATTATTATATTCATATTTAATTTATTATTCTTTAAATCTTATTTCACCTTTTTCAATGATTTGACCACTAGAACTAACTTTTGCTGGCTTAAAAACTAATTCAGTAAGTGATTTAGAAAAAACACCTTCGTCATAATTAAAAACAGGATCTATAAAGTAACCTACATTTGCACTAGCGTATTTCCAAGCATCTTGTCTTGGTAATACATTTCCTTTAACTGGGTCATAAGAAAAAATCATTTCTTTACTGTCAGATTGATCAAGCTCTGTATTATTTTTTATAGAACCACTAAGTGTATTACCATTAAAATACATAATACTTTTTTCATACTCTTGGTATGGTTCACCAGATACTTTTTCAATATTTTCATTTGCATTTGAAACAATATCTTGCTTTTCTCCTTGCTGAAGATTTTCTTCTTTACCAAATTTTATTTCACCTTTTTGAATAAGTGCACCGGTAGAATCAACAATAGCAGGTATGAATACTAAATCTTCTCTGTAAGTTGTACTAAATTTTTCAATCATTTCCTCTTCATTTAATTTACCTGTACTAAAAAATTTAGATAATAATTCTGGATATACGGCAATATTTGATAATAGGTTATCGTGTGGCAATAAGTAGCCAGTATCTGGATCATAAGAAAATCTTGATCCTTTTAAAAAAGTGCTATTCTCTCCATCAATCTTCAGAGATACTTCTTCTTTAAGTACAGTATATGCCATCTCTTGTGGTGATACATGTTTTATTTCTGGTTTTTGAATTGGTGCTTCATTTACAGCTTCTATTTTATTTTGTACATCTTTAATCTTTTCATCAACACCACTTGTTTTTTCTTTTAATTCTTCTTTATTTCCACCAGCGTCCATAACCTTTTTTTCAGACTTTTCTTCGGATTCTTTTATTCTATCTAACACTTGTTGTATGTGCATCTGTAAAGCAAGTAAAGTTTCTTTATCACCACTGTTTTCAAGACCAGTAATTTGTTCTTTTATTATTTCACTTTTTTCTAAGTTCATATATTATTGATTATCAGTTAATCCTAAACTCTGTCGAATAGCAGAGATTTTTTGTGCCTCGAGTTGTTTAACATATTCACTAACAATCTCTTGGCGTTCTTTATAAAGCTCTTCAAGTTCAGCAATTGCCTTATTATATATTTCTTCAGTTTTATGTGTTATTTCTTCTGGTGTCATATACTTATATTTGCATCTTTTAAGATACGATTCGACAAACCTATTTTTAAATCTTTACCATCATGGACTGGG
>JAYVGX010000018.1:0-16517 GCA_043771685.1 Minisyncoccota bacterium | reverse complement strand
TGAGTGCGTATGAGGTCGCATTGGCTCATGGTATAATAGAAGGAGTTGGTATTATTAACTAGTAGAAGAATTGCATTTGAGGGCTGAATTTACCATTTTATATTTAAACCAATGATACTACATATAAAAGTTTATGTCAACAAGCATGAATTATTTTTTTTGCTATAATCAAAATATGCAAAAAACAAAGAAAAAGAAAGTTAGATTAGATTCATCAATAGTTCCCAATTCCTATCATTTAACGATAACTCCAGATATGGATGCTTTTGTCTTTTCTGGAAATGAAGATATCGAAATAAGCATAAACAAGGAAACGAAAGCTTTAACATTACATGCAAAAGATGTAGAAGTAGAGAATGTCAGAGTGATTTATAAAAAAGTCACACAATACGTCCAAAAAGTAAATTACAATCCAAAAGATGAAACAGTCTCTTTTTTATTTAAAGATTCTATCCCAAAAGGTAAATTAAACTTGAAACTTTCTTTCAAAGGAATAATAAATGAATCACTTCGTGGCTTTTACAAAAGTTCTTATGTGCTTGATGGGGATAAAAAACATATTGCAACAACTCAATTCGAAGCAACTGACGCACGTCGCTGTTTCCCTTGTTTTGATGAACCAGCACAAAAAGCCATTTTCCATGTTGAACTAATTGTCCCAAACACTCATACTGCTATTTCAAATACACTGCCGACACAGATAAGAGAACACAATGCTGGATTCAATATTGTAAAATTTGCTCCGACGCCACAAATGTCGACTTACTTACTCGCTTTTATTATCGGTGAATTTGAATTTATCGAAGGTAAAACAAAAGACGATGTGCAAGTTAGAGTATTTACAACAAAAGGCAAGAAGCACCAAGCAGTATTTGCTCTCGAGGTAGCGATCAAAACTTTGGAATTCTACAATGAGTATTTCGATATACCATACCCATTACCTGTATTAGACCTAATAGCGATCCCTGACTTTGAAAGTGCAGCGATGGAGAACTGGGGTGCGGTTACATTTCGTGAGACAGCTCTACTTGTAGATGAAGACCATTCATCATTTTCAAATAAACAATGGGTCGCAATAGTTATAGCTCATGAGATAGCTCACCAATGGTTCGGGAACCTAGTCACTATGGAGTGGTGGACTGACCTGTGGCTCAATGAAGGCTTTGCTTCGTATATGGAGAATCTATGTATCGACGCCATCTTCCCGCAGTGGCATGTCTGGGATTTGAATTTGGCCGATCGTTACCAAGTCGCACTGAAGTTAGACAGTCTAGCTAACTCTCACCCTATCGAAGTCAAAGTTAACCACCCAGATGAAATCAACGAGATATTTGATATGGTCTCTTATGCTAAAGGCTCGGCTATCATTAAACAACTAGCGTATTACATTGGTCACGATAAATTCCGTGATGGTTTGAGACACTATCTAAAGAAACACAGCTATAAGAATACCAATACTGTGGATTTGTGGGCAAGCTTTGAAAAAGAAAGTGCCAAACCTGTCAAGAAAATAATGAAGAATTGGACTTCCAAAACTGGCTACCCTCTGGTGACTTTAAGTAAAGAAAAAAATAATTACAAATTAAAACAAGAGAGATTTTTCTCGAGTCGCATAAGTTGCAAAAATAATAAAGAAAATACTATTTGGGATATTCCAATAATTTATGAATCAAATAATGAAATTTTAAAAACTCTTTCAACAAAAAAAGTTATACCACTTATCGGGACAAAAATCGGAAAAATAAATATCGGTGAGAATTCTTTTATCAGAGTCGCTTATGTTAAAGAAAGTTTAGATGGATTAGCAATACAGATCAAAGAAAATAAATTAGACGTCCGCGACAGGCTTGGAATAATCCGTGACTTATTTGCCTTGGCTGAAGGTGGTTATATAAAAAGCATCGAGGCATTAGAATTTGCTCTCAATTATAAAAACGAGACAGAGTACATCGTCTGGTCAGAGATATCTTCTGGTTTAGCGCGTATCTACAATATAGTTTTAGAAAAGTCTGATGCAAAAACAAAAGAGTTGTATAAAAAGTACAGTTTGGAATTATTCTCACCACTTGCAAAGAAAATGACTTTTGAGAAAATAAAAGATGAAAAACACGATATTGTTTTCTTGCGAAACTTGGCACTTTCGAATGCAGCTTTTTATGGCGACAAATCAATAATAAATGAAGCGAAAATAATATTTAAAAATCGCGATAGTAAAAAAATCGATGCCGATATTCGTTCTGTTGTCTACACTATCATTGCAAATTACGGTAATAATAAAGAATGGTCTATATTTAAAAATCTTTATGAAAAAGAAGAATTACATGAAGAAAAGGACCGCTATGGTCGGGCATTGAGCCAATTCAAAGACAAGACTCTTCTAGCTCGCACTCTAACTTTTACAATGACTAAAAGTGTAAAGGACCAAGATGCTCCGCACATGCTAGCGGCTGTCTGGTCCAATAGTTTGGGTCGCGACTTAACATGGAGTTTTGTTAAACACAATTGGCCAACACTTTTGAAAAAGTACGGTGATGGTGGGCATTTCCTAGGACGCATGCTTTCTGCAATTGGTACTCACACAACGAGCAAAGATGCTACTGATATAAAAAAGTTCTTCAAAACTAACGCAGCCCCTGGTGCCGAGCGCACCCTCGAGCAAAGTTACGAACGCATCTATTCAAACGAAGCTTGGACCAAGTCCGACAAAAAACTCGTTGAAAAGTGGCTCGCTAAAAATTTTAGGTAAAAAAATAATCGGACAAATAAAATTTGTCCGATTAGAATATTTACTGAAAAATTAAATTTTTTCAGGGATTCCATTTTTCATTGCAAATAAACCTTTTTGTATTTTGAATTTTTTAAATTGTTCTAGAGAGATTATAATAACTTCGTTAGATTTATAGTTAATTATCGTAACCACGTATATCTCATCTTTACACTTCGAGAAAGTTACAATATTTAATATTGTTCCATCTTCAACATCATCTAGATGATAGCAGTATGGTTTTTGATCACCAATCTCATTACCTAATAAATATGCACACACAGTTAAGTAACATAATCCTGCTACAAGCCATATTTTACCTGGTTCGTAGACTCCAAAGATATTGAGTATCTCAACTGTGAACAGGAACACCGCTATGCAAAGAAAAAATATGATAGAACTTTTGTTTTTTTTCATTTTTGTACCCTATCGGGGTTTTAATTTTTATTAATTTTTTAAATATTTGTTTGAACTTTATAACAAACACCCTCTTTTGTCAATCCCCTCCCAAACTCTGATAAATAAGCTATAATAATCATACATGTCTTCACAATTTACCCATTTACATACACACTCTCACTATTCACTACTGGATGGTTTGTCTAAAGTTGAGCAGATCGTAAGTATCGCAAAAGAAAGTGGTATGACTGCCGTAGCACTCACTGACCATGGAAATATGTACGGCGCTATCGATTTCTACAAAGAATGCAAAAGTAAAGGCATCAAGCCCATCATTGGTTGTGAAGTCTATGTTTCCGAACGTCGCATGGAGGACAAAGAACCTGGTATAGACAATAAACGCTACCACCTTATTTTACTTGCAAAAAACTTGCAAGGTTATAAAAATTTGATGCGAATAGTAAGTGAAGCCAATATGAAAGGCTACTACTATAAACCACGTGTCGATATGGAATTGTTAAAAGAATTTAGTGAAGGACTCATAGCACTATCTGGTTGTATGGGCGGTAAACTTTCCCGTGCAGTACTCTCCGGTAATGAAGAAAAAGTGGATTCCTTAATAAAGGAGCATATTGAAGTCTTTGGTAAAGAAAATTATTTTATAGAAATACAATCACATCCTAAAATTGAGAACGACAAAAAACTTCGTGACGCTTTGGTAGTATTAGCCAAAAAACATAGTCTAACATATGTGGCTACACAAGACTCTCACTATCCATGCAAAGACGACCACGAAGCTCATCATACACTTTTACAAGTCAACACTGGTTCTGATGGTACAACTGGTAAATTTGAATTCTCTGATGATGACTTCTCTTTAATAAATGAAGAAACTGCTATTAAGTATTTTTCTGACTATCCTGAAGCTGTTGCAAATACACAAATAGTAAATGATATGTGCGAAGAGTATGATTTAGAACTAGGTAAAGCTTACTTCCCGCACTTCCCCATAGAAGAAGGTAAAACAGCCGATGAAGTTTTGCGTGAATTAACTTTTAAAGGATTTGAATTCAGGAAACTAGAACAAAATGAAATATATTTAACGCGTTTAGAATACGAATTAGAAATAATAAAACAAAAAGGTTATCCAACTTACTTTTTAGTTGTTGGTGACTTGTTGCGTTTTGCTCGTCTAAATAAAATCCTCACAAATATCCGTGGATCAGTTGCTGGATCACTCACCACTTATCTACTTGGTATCACAAATGTAGACCCAATAGAATACAAACTTCCTTTCGAACGTTTCTTGAATCCAGAGCGTCCTTCACTACCGGATATCGATATGGACTTTGCTGATAATCGCCGAGAGGATGTAATATCTTATGCAAAAACTAAATACGGTGAGGACAAAGTAGCACAAATCGGAACATTTGGAACGATGATGGCCAAAGGTTCTATTCGTGATGTTGCGCGAGCTCTAGGCTATCCTTACTCTATTGGAGACCGCATATCAAGCCTCGTACCACTTGGCTCTCAAGGTATGCCGATGACGATAGCACACGCTTTAGAAATTGTTCCAGAATTGGCCGATGCGTACAAAAAAGAACCAGATACAAAAAAAATAATAGACTTAGCAAGAAAAATGGAAGGTTGCGTGCGTCATATCTCTGTTCATGCAGCCGGTGTTGTTATCGCACCAAAGCCACTTCATGAATTCTCCCCTATCCAATACGATCCAAAAGGAGGAAATATAATTACACAGTACGATATGTACAGCATAGAAGACGCAGGCTTACCGAAATTTGATTTTCTTGGTATACGCAACTTGGCGATACTAGCCAATGCGATAGATATAGTTAAGCAAAGACGCGACATAGATCTCGATATAGATACTTTGCCGATAGATGACATCAGAACTTTTGAACTTCTAGCTCGTGGAGAAACCAATGGTCTATTCCAACTCAATGGTTCTGGGATGACTCACTACTTAAAAGAACTTAAACCAACAACGATTTATGATATCAATGTTATGGTGGCCCTTTATCGTCCGGGTCCGATGGAAAACATAGATGAATACATAGCTCGTAAACACGGCAAAAAACAAGTTCGTTTTATACATCCAAAAATGAAATCTTTCTTAGATACTACTTTTGGTGTACTAGTTTACCAAGATGATTTATTGATGACTGCTATCGAAGTTGCTGGTTACTCTTGGGGTGAAGTTGATAAATTCCGTAAAGCAATTGGTAAGAAAATCCCAGAAGAAATGGCTAAACAGCATGTCATGTTCGTAGATGGTTGCCAAAGTCATGGCAAGATGACAAAAGACAAAGCAGAAGCTCTTTGGAAACTATTTGAACCATTTCAAGGTTATGGATTTAACAAAGCTCATGCAGCAAGTTATGGCCGTGTGGCATATCAAACAGCTTTTATGAAAGCAAACTATCCTGTTGAATACATGACTGCTATTATGACGGCAGAATCGGGTGATGTAGAAAAAGTTGCCGACATAGTTCACGAATGTGAAAAAATGAAAATTATAGTTTTACCACCTAGTATCAACGAAAGCTTTGGTGACTTTACTGTTATAGATGACAACACTATTCGTTTTGGACTTTATACTATAAAAAATCTAGGAACAGATATCGCCGACTCTATAATCGAAGAAAGAAAAACTAAAGGTAATTTTAAAAACTTAGAGAATTTTTTTGAAAGAATAAATCACAAAAATTTAAATAAAAAATCTGTCGAAGCTCTGACAAAAAGTGGTGCGATGGACGCATTTGGAGATAGAAATATAATTATTGGTAATTTGGAAAAATTGATTGCTTTTAATAAAGAATCACGAAATGTTGCTACCCAGGACTCATTGTTTGGTGGCATGGAAATAAGCACAAACAGACTTAGATTAGAAGACCAACCAAAAGCCACCCAAACAGAGAAACTGTCTTGGGAGAAGGAATTATTGGGTCTTTATATTTCTGGTCATCCTCTAGACGCTTATAAAGAAAAAATTGAAAAATTTGGCACGGTTATAAAAAAGGCAAAAGAAGAAAAAGCCGTAAATGACCCTGTGACGATCGCTTGCTTAATAGAAGATGTTCGAATCGTAACAACAAAGAAAAACGACCAGATGGCCTTTTTAAAGCTTTCAGACTATACTGGCACCATAGATGCCGTTGTTTTTAGCAAGCTATATGCCAGTCATAGAGAATTTCTGGTTAAAAACACCATCATAGCACTCCAAGGTAAAGTCACCGAACGCAATGGTGAAAAAAGCATAATGATCGAAGGTTTCAAAAAACTGGAGTAGATACACAAAAAGAAATAGCGTTCTCAAATTTATTTGAGAACGCTATTTTTAAATTAGATTTTTATAAAACTAGGGGATCTTTGTTTTTTCTGTTTTTATATAAATCATTAAACTCTTTTAAATTAGGCAATTCAATTAGAAATTGATCTAAAATTCTAACTTGATTATAATTAATTTCACAACCCAAATTTCCAACACCTGGTAAAAAATACCTAGTATTATCAGAATCATCTGTGCGTAATATCTTTGCACCAGAAATCAAAGAGTCAATCTCAGTATTATTTGGCATAACACATTGATATTTTTGCCCAACTAAATAATTATACAAACGATTAAATTCCTCTAAAGGAATCGGATTATAGCTAGTTAATTGCATACCGCAATTAACACAATCTTCCGGTATTGCGCCCCATGCTCCGATCTCTCTGGTTTCAGGTTTGTGAAAACCTATTTCATAACAACTTCCAGTCATTTTTTTCATTTTTATTTTATTTTAAAAGAACTAATTGTCATCTTGTTTTTGCAAACAAAAAACCAGCTCATTTTGAGCTGGTTAGTGAATTCCTTGAAATAATAGAAATTAACAAATCAACCCAAAATTTAGGTCTGACCACCAGAAAGTATAATATTTTGTTGTATTTGAATTTTTCATATGTTTTTATTGTAAATACATCTGCTTTGAATCTTGTATCAGTGTACTAGTACAATGTATCATACTCACAAAATTTTGCAAGTATCTTACTTTACATACTGTGGATAACCTATGTACTAGTACAATGATATAAATCTAAAAATAACTTATTTATAGACTACTTAACAATTCCCATTTTGTTTACCATTTTCCAAAAACCACCATTTTTATCAGCGAGCTCTCTTGAGCCACGAGCCACCGTCCCTATACCTATTTTTAGATCACTTGATATCTTGCGATGCTTCTCCCCTTTTACAAGCTTTTTAATTATCTGCCAACGGATACTGAGGTCTTTATATTCGCTAGGACTCAATACATCGGCTATAAAAGCACGAGCTAGACTCTTGTCACTACAAGATGTAATTATTACATTTAATAATTCTTCATTATATATTTGACTTTGTTCTTTAGATATTTTAGACATATTTATATTATATCATGTACTAGTACAATGTAAATAAAAAACAAACCTCGTATAAAATACGAGGTTTGTTTTTTATTCCACTTCTTCTGGTGAAATACTTTTCATTATTTTAATTACTTGTTTTGAATACCCTGGGATAATACTGTCTGGATTATAAGTTTTTAAAATTCCTTCTGTGTTTTTATCTTTATAATAACGAGAAGTCTTGGGATTATTACCACCGATACTTCTTGATACTATTTCAATAGATTCATCAATTGATTTAAAACCAAATTTACATGAACCATAACCAAAAACACTATTTGAAACCTTTTTACAACTATGGCGACCTCCAGTACTCTCACGCATTGCTATAGCTGGTAACAGCCTCCAGTCGATATCATGCTCATTTGCTTCTTCGACAAACTTTTTGCCGTATCCTGCAAGTGGAGCATTTTTTGATTCAAAGTATGAATCGATAATTTCTGCACGTTTTTTGTCAATGTCGTCTTCTTGTTTGGTTATAACAGTAGACTCCATAACAACATTATTTAAGTTTGTTACAGTTGGAGATTGAGATAAATCTACAATTCCTGTAAATGGGACTATCACAAATAAAGGGATAGTCACCATTGACTGAAAGAAACTTTTTATTTTTGTATTTTTCATAGTTAGCAGTTACGGTCCGCCAAACGCCACTCGTGTGGAATTTTTAATTTACCAAATTAAAAAGCCCTTATATGTAATCAAACAACTACACACTTGGACATAGAGATATATTAGCACGAACTGTATTAAAAGTCAATAGTTATACCATCTTTTTCTCATCCGTCAAACACAAAAAACCCTTATTATATAAGGGTTTTTTGTGTTATTACACTTGACAAAGTGGTCTTAAATATTGTGAAATTAGCCTTTAAAACAAGGTTATAACAAGATTTTTGACAAAAAGATATTTTTATTCTGTAAAAAGCTTATTTCTAAAGGTTTTAGTCGTTGTTGGATTAAAAAATAAATTATTTATTTACACCATGACAGTTTTTATACTTCTTTCCAGAGCCACAACTACAAGGATCATTACGTCCAATTTTAGGTTCAGACTTCGAACTCTGCAAGCCATCTCCTGTATCACTTGGAGAAGTCAGTATTAGCTCAGGAGTGCTTTCAACAACCTCTACCCCATTGTTTGAGCTACTATCTATATTTATTGTTTTTATGAGAGACACAACTTGATCTTTGAACATAGCGTTTAATTCTTTAAACAAACGCAGACCTTCTTTTTTATATTCTATAAGTGGTTCACGCTGACCATAAGCACGCAAACTAACAGAAGACCGTGTATGCTCCATAGTTTCCAAATGTTCTACCCATAGAGAATCATTTGTGTACAAAGATATCTTGCGAATAGTTTCTAGCACATTGCTATCACCAACAGTTTCCATTTTTTCTTTTATTGTTTTTTCTAAATCAGGATAATCTAAATACAATGAATCTATAAAAACTTGCAATTCGTCATAATTACCAGTTAAAATTGTTTTACGTCTCTCATAGACAGATTTTCTCTGTACATTTATAACGTCATCATACTCAAGAGTGTGTTTACGAGAATCGAAATGAAAACCTTCAATTTTAGACTGTGCTCCTTCTAGTGCATTAGATATAAATTTATTTTCGATAGGTTGATCTTCTGGTAGATTAAATTTACTCATTACGTTCTTTATACGATCAGAACCAAATATTCTCATTAAATCATCCTCTAATGACACATAAAAGATAGTCTCACCTGGGTCACCCTGACGTCCTGAACGTCCTCGAAGTTGATTATCGATACGACGAGCTTCATGGCGTTCTGTACCTATAACAAACAAACCACCTAAATTTTTCACTTCTTCATGCTTTTCTTTATTATAAGGAATACCTCCGAGTTTAATATCAACTCCACGTCCAGCCATATTTGTAGCAACAGTAACTGAACCACGCTCTCCAGCATTGGCAACGATACTTCCTTCATGTTCATGATTCTTTGCATTTAAAACAGTGTGCTCTATGCCAGCACTTGTTAAGTACGTTGAGAGTAATTCGTTTTTATCAATAGATACTGTTCCTATTAACACAGGCTGACCTTTTTTTTGCAATTCTTTGACTTTTATCGCTATAGCCTGGAATTTTGTTTTTTCTGTTTGATAAATCAAATCATTGTGATCTATACGTTGTATTTTTTGATGAGTTGGTATCGCAACAACGTCGAGACCATAAACTTTGTTAAATTCTTCTTTTGAAGTTTCAGCTGTACCAGTCATACCTGACAACTTCTTGTAGAATCTAAAATAATTTTGAAAAGTTATAGATGCAACAGCTCGAGTTTCCTTTTCGATTTTTACACCTTCTTTTGCTTCTATTGCTTGGTGTAGTCCCTCACTCCAACGTCTACCAGGTTGTAAACGTCCTGTAAAAGAATCGACGATAAGAATCTCGCCGTCTTTGACTACATAATCTTTATTATTTTCATAGAGTCCGCGAGCACGAACTGCTGTTTCTAAATGATGAACATATTTGATACCTTTTTGTGTATAGATATCTGAAATACCAAGTAGCTTTTCTGCTTTTGTTATACCAGCATCTGTTAAAGATATAGCTCGAAGTTTTTCATCGACAGTGTAGTCATCACCTTTGACTAATTGTTTCGAAATCTCGGCAAATGTTTTATACAAGTCTTCACTTTCTTCGGATGCCTGCGAAATAATAAGTGGTGTACGTGACTCATCTATTAGTATAGAGTCAACTTCATCGACAATAGCATAGTAGTGACCTCTTTGGACAATTTCATCAGGACTGTTAGCCAAGTTATCACGCAGATAATCAAAACCGAATTCATTATTTGTTCCATAAGTTATATCAGCAGCATAGGCTTGGGTACGTGAACATGGACGTAAATATTCGTATTGAACTTTAAAAGAATTTTCTTCGTCATCATCTTCACGACTAACATGACTACCATCATAAATGTAAGAAATATTTTGAGAATTCACCACAGCGACAGTCATACCAACTAATGCGAATATTGGTCCCATCCAAACCGCATCACGACGAGAAAGATAGTCGTTAACAGTAACGATGTGCACACTCAAAGATGTGATAGCATTTAAATAAGCAGGGCTCGTAGCTGTTAGTGTTTTACCTTCACCTGTGCGCATCTCGGCGATACTATTGTTATGCAGTACAATACCACCCACTAATTGAACATCATAGTGTCTTTCATTGTGAACACGACGAGCAGCCTCACGAACAGTTGCAAATGCCTCAGGTAACAATGAGTCCAGATCCTCCCCTTTAAAAAAACGTTCTTTGAATTCAGTAGTTTTGGCTTTTAGTTCATCATCAGATAGTTTAGTAAATTCAGGTTCAAGTGTATTAATTTTTTTTACTAAAACCTTTGTTTTATTTAAGGTTCTTGTATTTTCATTGGCAAATATTTCTTTTATTAGATTCATATAGACATTTTAGCACAAAAAAAAGATCCTCGATAGAGAGAGGATCTTTTCTAAAAGGAGAAATTATTTCTTCTTTTTTGTAGCTTTTTTAGCTGCTTTTTTTGGAGCTGCTTTTTTAACTACTTTTTTTGCTGCTGCTTTCTTTTTTGCTGCCATAAAATTGTAAATTAATTATTTTTAAAAGATGGTGATTTCACGACCTTACAAAATTTTTTTAAAAAATAAATTTTGTAAAAAAATTAATCACTCTCACTACTACATTATCTTATAAAAAAAAATATACTGCAATACTTTTTTGTAAAAAAGTGTGGATAACTTTTTTATTTTTAAAAAAATAATATTTAAAAAAAATAATATTTAAAAAAAATTTTCAAGAAATAATTTTTATTTTTAATTTAAATACACAAAAAAATAAAATTAAATAAAAAAAATTATTTGGAAATGAAAAACACCTTGCTTTGGACAAAGTGTTTTTCGTATGAATTTGTATCTATAAGCCGAATTCTGTTTTAGTTTTTTACAACTAACGATAGATATTTATCTAGGTCTGATATCGCTATCAGACTCAAGCGATTCTTCCTTCGATTTCTCTCCGGACACGATCTTGCACATATGTAAGGATTTAGCCGTTTCACCCAGAAGCTTCTAATACCCTTTTATATCTTCTGGCTTAACCTGCTGAACTTATCCGAGTTTCTGTTTAGAAAATTCTAAACATACAAGGGTACAGGTTATCTGCTCTCTTTCGATTACAGTCGTCTCTGCTCGCACCTCGAGTGTTACCACTGACAGGTATTACCTGCTACATTTTCGAATTAAATCGATATGTGTTCGGACTTTCCTCACCTTATAAATAAGGCGCATCTATCTAATACAAACCGAATTAAGTATACAATACTATTAAAAACTTGACAAGAGTAGATCTTTTTGCTATACTCTTTGTGTGAGTAAAAAGTTCCGATAATTTATAAAAGCAATTGCCTAGCAAAACCCCTTCGAGCAATCGAAGGGGTTTTGTGTTTTGGTAAATAAATTTATAAATAGTTTTTATTTCTTGTATTAAAAAATTATGATATAATAACCCTATGTAGCCGCATTGTGTATTACAGTCAGCGGCTGCACTCACATAGGCAATTGTGTTGGAGTTTAGCACCCGCTGACTAAAATACAGAATGTGAAAAAATCCCTTACGAATTCTCGTAAGGGATTTTTGATTTTTAAAACCTATTAAAGGTATTAGAACTAAGATACATCCTTTGTGTTGCATCATAACTTAGGTAAGTATCACTAGGTATTAAAGAAATTAGCTCGTGAATTTCTTTTTCAGGAAAATTGGCTCTTTTTAAAGAATAAGCTAAGAATTTTTTTGTTTCTAATATATCCTCTTTTATCATTTTTTGTAAATTTCGAACAACTTCTCTATCATGTTCAATTTTCCATGCTGATGGACAAGGATTTTGAAAAGAGTTTTTTTCTTTAGGAAGCATTTCTTTCAATTTATTGAATAAGACTTTCCAGACTCTTTCTTTAAATCTATCTGATATTATTTCGAGCAACTTAATCAAATCACTTTTTTGTTTAAAAAAAGTTACATATTTTATATCTCCTTGTGAAGTAAAACTGATATCTTCTAGAAAATTTCCGGATTCAATAAAAGTAATTTGTTGTTCTATCAAAATCTCTACATTGTCCTTATTAACTTCATTATTTACTATATCTGATACTACGGCTAATAGATTTTGCCTTTGAGTAAATTCATTCATAACTATATTAATGTTTAAGGAGTTAAAATACTTATTTTACAAGCATAATATAGTAATGTTTGCATATAGTCAAATTAAAAAACCACTCGATATTGAGTGGTTTTTTAATTTGATAATTTCATAGGTAATCATCGCCTTAACGAGATAAATGGTATTTATAATCTTAATAGAAATATTCTTTATTTTGTTCCGTTCTACAGGTCTTTCCCTTGTTGTCATATCTCTTTTAGGACTTAAGATAAATGTCCATCATGTGCTCAATTGAGGCACACAATATCGACTCAATAAGATCGAATGCACTTATAAATAAGATACATGATCGTTTTCAAATTGAATTATTCCACGAACAGCTTCCGCTACCCGTGCCTTGTTACGACTTATTCCCTGTCACCGAGCTTACTGTAGGCCCTCCTTGTGGAGAGATTTCGAGTACTCCCGGCTCCCTTGAATTGACGGGCGGTGAGTACAAGACTTGAGAACGTATTCACCGCGGTATGTCTGACCCGCGATTACTAGTAATTCCAACTTCAAGGGGTCGAGTTGCAGCCCCCTATCCGAACTGGCGCAATTTTTATTAGGATTCGCTCAGAGTTACCTCGTCGCTGCCCGTTGTAATTGCGATTGTATTATGTGTGTAGCCCAAGGTATCAAGGGACATGCTGACCTGGCGTCATCCTCTCCTTCCTCCCCGACCAAAACTTTTAAATAAATTTAAAAACTTTGGTCGGGGCAGTCTCGTGTGACACTTGTAACACACGACGAGGGTTGCGTTCGTTACCCCACTTAAGGGAACAATTCAAACCACGAACTGACGACGGCCATGCATCACCTGTCAACTAGTCTTGCGAGGGCCCTCGTTTCTGAGGGCTTTCACGTTGATTTCTAACCTTGGTAAGGTTCTTCGTTTATCGTCGAATTAAACCACATAATCCACTACTTGTGCAAGTCCCCGTCTATTCCTTTGAGTTTTAGCCTTGCGGCCGTATTTCCCAGGCGGATCTCTTAACGCGTTAGCTGTGTCTCTCAGAGGGTCGATACTCCGAAAGACTAGAGATCATCGTTTAGGGCGTGGACTACTGGGGTATCTAATCCCATTCGCTACCCACGCTTTCGTGCTTGAGTGTCAGATGTGTGCCAGTATAGTGCCTTCGCTTTTGGTGTTCCCCATGATATCAACGGATTTCACCCCTACACCATGAGTTCCCTATACCCCTCACACTCTCTAGTTTTACCGTTTCGTTTGCGGATCCTGTGTTAAGCACAGGGATTTGACAAACGACTAATAAAACCACCTACGCACCCTTTACGCCCAATAATTCCGGATAACGCTCGGGGCTCTCGTATTACCGCTCCTGCTGGCACGAGATTAGGAGCCCCTTATTCATGAGGTACCGTCAAAAATTTCTTCCCTCATAAAAGATCTTTACACTCCGAAAAGCTTCATCAATCACGCGGCGTCGCTCCATCAGACTTTCGTCCATTGTGGAAGATTCTCGACTGCAGCCACCCGTAGGTGTATGGGCCGTGTCTCAGTCCCATCGGTGGGGGTCAGGCTCTCACCTCCCCTAAGCGTCATAGCCTTGGTAGTCCATTACACTGCCAACTAGCTGATACTTCACAGGCTCTTCCCCGAGCGAAAAACTTTACCCCGGAGGGACCATCATGTATTAGCACACCTTTCGGTGCGTTATTCATGACTCGGGGGGAGATTCCTGTGTATTACTACCTCGTTCGCCACTAACTTTAAACGACCTTTGACTTGATGTAATCGCATCTCTGGAAAAATAAAGTCCGTTCGACTTGCATGCCTTATCCACGCCGCCAGCGTTCATCCTGAGCTAGGATCAAACTCTACTTTAAAATAGAACGGAACAAAATAAAAAATATTTATATTCCTATAACTGACTGTTTCGCTCGCTGGCGAAACTAATTTACCTCGCTAAACTTTATGTTTGCGGGCTTGCTTCCTCTGTTATCTCTTATCCGAAGATACAGAAGGATTGATTATATTTACCATTACCTATGAAATTATCAAAGAAATTAAAAAGTCCTGTATTTAACTCGGACGTGGAATCTATTATATACATATCTAAAAAGAAGTCAAGCGTTCTTTAGAACTAAAAAATGCTTATAAAATAAGCATTAGTACTGTCCTTTCATATAGTCATCATCTTCTTTTTCGTATAATTCTTCCATAGTTACTTCATCAATAGCAGGAACTTGCTGAGTATTTTCTAATTCTTTTTGTTGTTCTTCTAATTCTTTTGTTTGATTTTCAATCATTTTATTATATAAATATGGATTATTTTTTTTTATTTCTTCGAATTCTGGGTAAGAAAGATCTCGAAGATTTAATTCATGATCTTGAGTAATTTCTTTTTTTTCTTTTTTATTATCGATCATTTCGAATGACATATAATAATTATACTACTTTATTTTTTGGGTGCAAGACGTTTACAAAAGTTCTTTTATTTGTAATACTCACTGTATGCCTTGTTAGTTGTTTTGGTAGATAACAGAATTTTACAAAACTAGGTTATAATTAAGATTATAAATAAACACATGTCTGGTTAGCTGTTTTGGTGGACAACAGAATACATGCCTTTTTAGTTGTCTTGGTAGATAACAGAATACATGCCTTGTTAGCTGTTTTGGTAGATAACAGAAATTGAAAGAAGTACGTTATAATTAAAAAATAAAAAATATGCCTTGTTAGCTCAGTTGGTAGAGCAGCTCCCTCTTAAGGAGATGGTCGTAGGTTCGATTCCTACACGAGGCACCTTAAACGAACTAAAATTTTTTTTGAAAATCAACTTCCTCCTTGGCAAACATTTGACCAAGCACCAGAAGCATTTAACCATTCAGCGAGACCACCAATATATTTATTTACACAATAAGATGGACGTGGACCCCTTTCGAAAGCGGAAGAACAATAACCATCATCATTTTGACTTATTGTGCTTGAATTTTCTAATACAGCCATGAGACCATACATTTGATCATTTGTGTTCGATGAATAAGCATAATAATAATTAGTCTGTATAGTCCCCAAAGGATCTCGTGGTAATGGCTTTATATAAGGAGAAAGAGCAGTTTCGAGATCACACCAACGACGACAATGCCCGCAACCAACCGGCTGACCAGGTACACATGTTGAGTCAAATCCTAAACCATGAACAATTGATGGATAATTTCCATAATCATTATAATACATTGCCAAAGCTGTTTCTATTTGTCTTATTTCAGCAACTCTTTTTGCATCTCTGGCTTTCGCACGAGCAGTGTTTAAACTTGCTAAAACTACACTGGACAAAACTCAAATGATAGCAATAACTACTAAAAGCTCAATGAGTGTAAAACCTTTCGATTTATTCATGGTGATAATGGTGATAATTCAACGGGTAAAACTTTAGTGTCTTCCGGATTATTAGATATTTTTTCGCCCAAAAACAAAAACAACGAAATAACAATCGCCACCACCACAAACCCAATCAAAACATAGTTTGCTTGCTTTTCATTTTTTATCGTTCCACCAGAATGCTTCATAACCCACTCTGTAATTTTAGGTGTTGGTGTTTGGAAAGATTGGCTGGGTTGCCTTAACTCTTCAAACTCTACTTTTTGTGGTTCATTATTTTGATCCATAATTTTGTAAAAATTTATTATTTTACTTCCCTTTCAAAACTTTTGCCA
>JAYVGX010000017.1:0-8361 GCA_043771685.1 Minisyncoccota bacterium | reverse complement strand
CGATATGCTCATGGGCTCTGAAGTCCCACCTCGTAAATCCTTCATCCAGTCTCATGCAAAGATGGCGAAGTTGGATATCTAATATTTATTATACAAAATCCTCCAGAAGCAAGGCTTCTGGAGGAATTTTGTATTGTATTTATTTTATTTCAATTCACCCTTAAGTAAAACAGTCAGTTCTTTTATTTGAGCTTCTTTTTCCTTTGCATTTTTTGTCCAGTAGGCTTTTACTTTAGGATTTTTAGCTGCGTCTTTTAAATATTCCTTTTTGATACGCCACAGGGATTTGTGTTCTTCTGTTAATTGCATCATTAAGTTGTAAACGTTGTTATTGTGCATATTTTATTCCACCGCTATCTCCAGCCTTTGCAGGATAAAGCGGGGCAAGTTAATTTTAATAATTAGTTCAAAGTTTTTTCTTTTATTTCTTTTTCTACTTTTTCTATAAAACTATCTAAACTCAATATTACTTTATCACTCCTCGTTTCGATTGTTAACATATTGCTCTCTATTTCTTTATCACCAACGACTATAACATAGGGAACTTTCTGGGCTTTAGTGCTGTTTATTCTTTTACCTAATGAATCATCAGAGTCATTCAACTGCACTTTTATATTCTTTTCTTTTAGACTTGCGACTAAACTCTTTGCAAAGTCTGTATGTTTGTCCGCGCGCACTGGGATGACGGTGACTTGAACAGGGGACAGCCAAACAGGAAATGATCCTTCAAAATGCTCTATAAGGAAACCGATGAATCTCTCATGAGTTCCAAGTGGTGCACGATGTATAATTGCAGGAGTCTTTCTGGTACCGTCTTTGTCAGTGTATTCTAACTCAAACTTTTTACCCATATATAAATCTAGCTGGTTAGTAGATGCAGTAAATGCACGACCAATAGAGGAAAATATCTGGAAGTCCATTTTTGGTCCATAAAATGCCGCACCCTCATTTACAACAGTAAATGGAACTCCAGATTTTTTCATAGCTTCGAGAGTCATTTCTTCTGCGTCTTTCCAGTCTTGTTCATTGCCGTGGTATTTAGACATATTATTAGGATCACGCAAAGCAAGTTCCATGCTGTAGTTTTCTATGCCAAGAACCCTGTAATAATATTCATGTAATTTTATAACATTTACAAATTCTTCAACAGCATTTTCTTTTTGAATATATATATGAGCATCATTCATTTGCATACCACGAACACGCATAAGACCAAACAGACTACCAGAATCCTCGTATCTGTGGCACCAACCGTATTCAGCAAAACGAACAGGTAAGTCGCGATAACTTTTTGGGCGAGCTGAAAAAGTTTTGTGGTGGAAAGGACAATTCATCGGTTTGATATAATAGTTTTCTCCTTCGATTTCGATAGGAGCATACATACTCTCTTTGTAGAGAGGTAAGTGTCCTGAAGTGTAGAACAGATTTTCTTTTGTTATGATAGGTGTAGTGACTCTCTGATAGTCCCATTTTTCTTCTGTTTCTTTTGCCCACTTTTCTAATTCTTCTTTTATTATATTGCCTTTTGGTAACCAAATAGGCAAACCTTTACCAATGGATTCTTCAAAATAAAACAAATCAAGTTTTTCTCCTATCGTTCTATGGTCCCGTTTTTTAGCTTCTTCTTGTTGGAAGATGTATTTTTCCAATTCTTCTTTATTATCAAATGCGAGGCCATAAATACGAGTGAGCATTTTGTTATCCTCGCTACCACGCCAGTAGGCACCAGAGACCTTGTCGAGCTTGAAAGAGTCTATGGCTATATCGCTACTTGGATTCTCGCTATGTCCTCCGCGACAAAGGTCTGTAAAATCACCACAACTATAGAGTGTGATTTTCTCTCCTCGGCCAACAATCTCTTCAATAAGTTCTTTTTTGTAAACATTGTCTTTGAAAATCTCAAGAGCTTCTTCTTTCGAAACTTCTTTGTGAGTAAACTCTACCCAGCGAGCTATGTTTTTCTTCATTGCCTTTTCCACTTTTTCTAAATCGGTGTCGGCAACTTTATCTGTGCCAAAATCGAAGTCGTAGTAGAAGCCATTGTCGATTGCAGGGCCCAATGTTGGATGAGCATTTGGGTAATGTTGTAGAACTGCTTGCGCTAAAAGGTGAGCGAGAGTATGACGAGCAAATGATAGTGTTTCTTTATTATTTTCCATATCTATCAAATATATCATTTTATCAACTTTTTTAAAATTGACTAAAAATCTTATTTATGTTTAAATACATATAAATAGCAATATTGCAAAAGTACATTAACCATTTAATAAAGTGGAAAATAAACTAGACGGTTTTAAGGAATTAAACAAGAAATCAAATAAGGAATTTGAAGCTTTTTTTATATCGGTTTTGCCATATATGTTATCGGCAAAGGATATGAAATATATTATGCAAAGTGATACTAATAAGAAATTTTTTATAAAAAAATTTAAAAACACATTTCATAATATTGATAATGATCCTAGTAATAAAATTATTTATATGAGAGTAAAAAAATCACCAAATCATCAAAGAAGGTACAAACAAATGAAAGAAATCGATTCTATAGCAGAATCATAAAGATACATTTTAAGGGGTTTTAGGGTTAAAGTCGAAAGGGAGTAGTCAATGGCTACTCTCCTTTTTTATTTGCATTTTGGTTCAAAATCAGTATACTATAACAATGGTAATAAGAATGCGACATACACGTGCTCATACTGGTAACCGAAGATCCCATCATGCATTGAAGGGTAAGGTTTTTACGACATGTACAAACTGTCAGGCTCCAAAAGAGACTCACATCGTTTGTAATCATTGTGGTTTTTATCGTGGACGTAAAGTTCTCGATGTTGTAAAAAAAGTTGAGAAAAAACAAGCAAAAAGTAAGAAATAATTTTAGGTGTTATTTTTGGATTTATTGTAAAATAATTCCTGTAAATAAAACCTAATTATATTATGGCAAACAGGCACCTTTCACGTTCAATAATCTTGCAGACACTCTTTGAGTGGGATTTTGATGCGAACAATAAAGAAAATTCTGTTGATGAAATGCTTGAGCGTAATATAGAAGAGTTCGGTCCAGGACTCAACGATGACCACTTTATGGCTGAGCTACTTTCTGGTGTCGTAAAGAAAAAAACTATTATCGACGAGATAATAACTAAAGCAGCTCCTGAATGGCCACTAGAAAAGATATCGATTGTAGACCGCAACATATTGCGACTCGGTTTATACGAATTAATTTTTGGTGACAGAGCACAAGTTCCACCAAAAGTTGCTATTAATGAGGCTATCGAATTGGCTAAAAGTTTCGGTGGTGAGAATTCTAGTCGTTTCATAAACGGAGTCCTCGGTGGCGTCTATAAAGAAATAGGCGAGCCAGGTAAAGACGACTTTAAAAAGAAAGAAAAGAAAGTTTTCGAAACAGATCCTGCTAAATTCCCAATAGAGAAAAAGGCCGGAGCAGTTGTCTATGCAAAACACGCTGACAATATTTACTTTGCATTTGTTCACGATGTCTTTGGTTATTGGACACTATCAAAAGGTGGTATTGAAGAATCTGAAGATTTTAAAACAGGTGCAATTCGTGAGATAAAAAAAGAATTAGGTATCGATGTTGAAATTAAAGAAGAACTCGGTTCCAATGAATACATTGCAAGTCATCCAGAAAAAGGGAAAATTAGAAAACAAGTTACTTTTTTCTTAGCAGAAGCTCCTTTTGCTGATTTAGTTCTATGTAACAATAGTGGGGGCCTCGACGATGCTAAATGGTTCATCCTCGCTGATGTGCCTGGTTTACGAATGTATGACAATATGATACCTCTGTTAGAGAAATCTATTGAAATATTAACCAAAAAATCTTAATAATATTTTATTCCTATATATGATAAACTTTGAAAATTTCGAGAAAAAAACTAATATATTTTTTAATAATAAGAAACTTTTAGAGCAAGCGTTTATCCATCGTTCGTATATAAATGAAAATACTGGGACAAGCTTTTCTCATAATGAAAGATTGGAGTTTTTAGGTGATGCTGTTCTAGAGTTGTGTGTAACTAATTATTTATATACTAAATATCCAAAATGTGACGAAGGAGAACTAACTGCGTATCGATCGGCACTTGTAAATGCAGTTACGATTGGTGAAGTAGCTGCCGAATTACAAATGAATGAGTACCTACTCCTCTCAAAAGGAGAAGCAAAAGACATAGGTCGTGCACGTAACTATATACTTGCAAATACTTATGAAGCATATGTCGGAGCAGTATTTTTGGATTTGGGTTATAATGTAGCCGAGGGTTTTATCGCAAAGACTTTATTTACAAAAATAGATAAAATAGTTAAAAATAAATTATGGCGTGATCCCAAAAGTTTAGTCCAAGAAAAGTCTCAAGAGCATCTAAATGTCACTCCATCTTATAAGGTTCTAAACGAACAAGGACCAGATCACGAAAAGAGCTTTACTGTCGGTATATTTTTTGGTGATGATAAAATCGCAGAAGGGAAAGGGAACAGTAAACAAGAAGCTCAACAAAATGCAGCACAACATGCACTAGAATCTAAACATTGGTTAAATTAATTATGATGACATTAAAATCAATTGAATTATTTGGTTTCAAATCTTTTGGTAAAAAAAGTAATGTATCTTTCGACACACCTATAACTTCAATTGTGGGCCCAAATGGTTCCGGTAAATCAAATATAGTCGAAGCAATACGTTTCGTGCTCGGAGAGCAATCCATAAAATCACTCCGCTCTAAGGGCGGTGTAGACTTGATATACAAAGGTTCAAAGAGCTTGCCGTCTTCATCACGAGCATCTGTGAGTATTACTTTTGATAATAGTAAAAAGATATTTTCTTTTACAAATAGTGGACTTGGTATTTCTGTTGATTATGACGAGGTTACTATATCTCGTACTGTTTATCCAGATGGAGTTAATAAATATAGTATCAATAACACAGAAGTACGTCTGAAAGATGTCATCGATTTACTCGCATCGGTAAATATTGGTAGCTCAGGACACCATATCATCTCTCAAGGTGAGGCTGACCGTGTTTTAAATGCTTCAAATAGAGACCGTCGTGCTATGATCGAAGATGCTCTAGGATTAAAGGTTTTTCAATATAGGATTCTAGAATCAGAAAGAAAATTAATGAAAACTGTGGACAATATGAAAGAAGTCGGTATTTCGCGTCGCGAAGTTGCTCCACATCTGAACTTTTTGAAAAAACAAGTTTCAAAAGTTGAAAAGTCTTATGAGCTTCGAACTGAGATAGAGGGTTTGTATAAAAGTTATTTCTCTTCAGAGAATAAATATATAAATGATGAGAGTAATCGTTTGCTGTCATTGCGCAGTCACTTGGATACAGAAATAAATTCATTATCAGAAAGAATCTTAGAAGTAGAGAAAAATAAAACAAATGATGATGATAAAAATGTAAATCAGGTCTTGGTTGATCTAGAGAGAGATTTAAAGTCTCTGCGTATAGAACACGATGAGATATCTCGCAAGTTGGGTCGCATAGAAGGTGTAATCGAAGGGATCAATCGCGAATTAAATAGAGCTCCACAAATAAAAGAAAACATTGTAACCGATTCCCAATGGCGATCAGTGGTGTCAAATGTAGACAGTTATATAAATGAATGCTTACAAATGTCTGATTTGGAAAGTATATTCTCTATTCTAAGAACTATTAAAAACAACCTATCAACCCTCCAGATAAAAACACAAACAGTCATACCAACAGTTGATGAAAACATAGAAAAAGAAAAACAAGAATTGTTAAAATCAAAAGATGAATTGAGTTTCTTGTTGCAAAGTATAAAAGAAAAAGAGAATACTCTCTTAGAGATGATAGAAAAGGAAAAAGAAAAAGAATATCAAAAGAATATAAATCAGAGAGAAATTCAAAATACTCTCTTTGATTTACAAAGACAAAAAAATGAAAAGTTGAGTGACTTGCACTCTCTTGTTTTCCAAGAAGAAAAATTGAATCTAATTAAAAATAGTTTTGAAAATGAATTAGTCGAAGCAAGCGTTTTAGTAGGGCAGGTTGTTCTTAGTTTCGTTAAACAAGAACCAGAAAGTATCCTAGATAGAAGTTCTATAGATGATTTACGTCGTCGTATCGAACGTATAAAAATAAAATTAGAAGACAGTGGTATATCTAATGCAGGTGAAATAATGAAAGAGTATCAGGATACAATCGAACGTGATAGTTTCTTAGAAAAAGAAATCAATGATCTCCAAAAAAGTGTCGATGATCTGCACTTGCTTATTGTTGATTTGAAAGAAAGTCTAGATATCAAATTTAAAGAAGGAGTTCTGAGAATAAATGAACAATTCCAAGAGTTCTTTTCTCTTATGTTTGGTGGGGGTTCTGCTTTTCTGTCGATTGTTATGGAGCATAAAAAAACTAAAAAGAATAAAGATGAAGACTTGGTGAATGCAGATTATCCTGAAGCAGAAGAAAAAGATGAAAATGAAATTGGTTTTGAACGGGGGATAGAGATAAATGTAAGCTTACCGCAAAAGAAAGTTAAAGACATACATATGCTCTCTGGTGGTGAGAGATCTCTGACATCTATCGCACTATTGTTTGCTATTTCACAAGTTAATCCACCGCCATTTTTGGTTCTCGACGAAACAGATGCAGCACTAGACGAAGCTAATTCACGTAAATACGGAAATATGCTCGAAAACTTGGCGCATTTCTCACAACTAGTGGTTGTGACACACAATCGCGAGACGATGTCTCGCGCTCAAGTCCTATACGGCGTAACAGTCGGCGCTGACGGTTGCTCTAAACTGTTGTCTATCAAGCTCGAAGACGCAAATGTGTATGCGAAATAATTATGGAAAAAATAAACTTACAAAATAATCAAGAAATTAAAAAAGAAAAAGATTATTTGTATCATATGGTACCTGATGACATGGTAGGTGATACTTTGCACCCATTAAGCACGTTGGAAATAGAAAACCCAGATCTATATAATAAAAAAATGAAAAAATATAAAGAAAAAGATTTATATGGTAATGATAGACTTTTTGTTATTGAACAAGTAATTCCAGGAATAGAAGCAAAATGGAAAGATGTTATAAATTTATCACCAATTAAACCAGAAGATCTAAAAAAGGCCTTAGAAACAGCAGGTTATAAAACAAGAGAATTAAAATTCTATCAAATTGACCCACATTTGCTTGATCAAGAAAAAACAACAGTTTGTTTATTTAATTATGATGTAAAATCTAAAAAATTTAATGAATCGTACGTTCCTTTTGAACCGAGCGACATATCAAAATATACAATAGTTCCAGAAGATACCAAAATATATTTTAAAAATAAATCTGAAGCAGGAGAGAAACCTCTTTTGTTTTTGGGTATTCCCCATGTGCTTCATAAAGGTTCAATAAATATTTCTGATTTAGAAAAATTCCCAGTTATTACTGTGTAATTTTAATTCTTATTCAAAACTTCTAAATACTGATTTATTGTCTGGCCATTTTTTATTATATTGGCTGCGTGGTCGATGCCGACATAACGATAGTGCCATGACTCGTACATATAGCCTGTGACTTCTTCTTTGTCTTCTGGATAACTTTCGAGGTAGCCATATTTATAGGCATTTTCTTGTAACCATTTGTATTCAAGAGTGTTAGCAAAAACTTGGCTTGCATTTTTATAAGCAATAGAGCCGGATGTAAGATCGACAGCAACACCTAGTTGGTGTTCAGAGTGTCCTGGTTTAGCTATGAGTCTATTTGCATTTTTATCACCTTTTTTAATTTTATTTGCTAAAAGCATTTTTTGGGTATCGTAATTTCTAAAAGCAGAAGAAACTTTGATACTATAATTTTCTTTCTTTGCATCAGTTATCATTTGTTCTAATTGATCACGGGCTTCTTTTTGTAAACAAAAATAGTTCAAAGTATTTTTAGTATTTATTTGGACTAAATTGTTTGGGACGTATGTTTTGTCAGAGATAGGTAACTCTTGTCCTACATTGGCATAAGTATAGTCTTCGTATTTTTTATCAGGACTTTGGCAATTTAGATTTTCTTTATCAAAGATGCCTTTCGGTTGGTATTTAGAGTTGAGTTTTATGATTTTATGATCTATAGATTTTAATTCTTTACCATCATAGTTGGCTTCAAAGAGCATACCTTCCATCGTGTCTTTTGAGAAATACTGGTCAAAGATAAAGTTACCTAAAGAGTAAACTATTGGTTTGTCTTTATATATTTCTATATCTTGCATAACATGAGGATGGTGACCGATGATTAAATCAGCGCCATTGTCTATGGCTGTATGTGCCAGAGTTTGTTGTCTTTGATTGTGGATTTTTTTGTATTCAATACCCCAATGTATAGAAACAGTTA
>JAYVGX010000016.1:0-3991 GCA_043771685.1 Minisyncoccota bacterium | reverse complement strand
GGGTTATTGCTTATTGGAGTTATTTTTGATAACATCTCATCTATATGGATGTTAGTTGTTTTTGTAGATGGAGGACAGTGAGTAGTTTTTAGTTTGTAGGTTGTTTTAAAAAGAAATTTTAATTTATGCGCGGTTAGTTGTTTTGGTAGATAACGAAGTATTATGCGCAGTTAGCTGTTTTGGTAGAGCGACCCCTTGACGTGGGGTGAGCTCGGGAGAAAGGGACCCGAGCGCAAGACCTTTTGAGGTAGTTTGTGAGGAAAGAAGCAAAATAGCCAAAAGGTGTACAGCTCCTGTAAGGAGGGCCATAGAATTATTTTACAATCAATAATGCGCGGTTAGCTCAGTTGGTAGAGCGACCCCTTGACGTGGGGTAGGTCACAGGTTCGACTCCTGTATCGCGCACAAAGTGTGGGACACTTTGTGCGAGCCGGAGGCAATCGTGCCGAGGCAGGGTCGTGCAATTTTTCAGTAGAAAAATATGCCTGACCACAAAGATGTTAATCCTCACTATTTTTATTTATGAAAACACAAATCATTATACTTGCTGCAGGTCATGGAAAAAGAATGCAATCAGAGCTTCCTAAAGCGCTTACACCACTACATGGAAAGCCTTTTATTTCTCATGTTCTTACAGCCATAGAAGAATCAGGAGTATGCAGTAACCCAACTATTGTAATAGGTAAAAAGGGGGATCAAGTACGAGATACTTTGGGTCCTGTATATACATATGCTATCCAAGAAGAACAGCTCGGTACTGGTCATGCTGTGATGATAGCTGAGAGTGATGGAAATGATGCTGATATTGTTATGGTGCTATATGCAGACCACCCATTAGTGAGCGCTGATACTATTAAAAAATTAAAAGATACTCATATAGAAACTGGCGCGACTCTAACAATGGCAACAGCAATAGTGCCTGATTTCAATGAATGGCGTAGTGCTTTTTCTTCTTTTGGAAGATTTGTTCGTGATGATAATGGTAACATTGTAAAAATTGTTGAGACAAAAGACGCTACAGATGAAGAAAAAGAAATTAGAGAAGTTAATCCTGCTTATATGTGTTTTAATGCATCTTGGATGTGGAAAAATCTCCATGCTCTTAAAAATGAAAATGCTCAAGGGGAGTACTATCTAACAGATCTCGTCGGGTTAGCATTTGCTTCAAATGAGAAAATATCGACTATCACTATTGATCCAAAAGAGGCTCTGGGAGTAAATACAAAAGAACAACTCGAACTTATTGAAACAATCTAAAAATAGATTTTTATAATAAAAAAAGAATATAATTCTTCTCGAAACACACGCATAATTTTCTGCTGAAAATTTGTGCTCAGCTCGGACTCGACAGTCCTGCGCTAGTTGTTTCTCAAAGAATTATATTCTTTTTTTATTTATTTTTATGTATCCAAATATATGCGTCCTCGAGGGCTTTAACAGCGTCGCCACTTGCTATATTGTTTTGATGATAACGTCCATTTGTACAGTCACCAGCGGCCCAGACACCTTCTGTGTTTGTCATTTGTGTCATTGGGTCGACTATGACTTTATTGAAAGCGTCTAGTTCTACAACACCTTTTAAGAAGTCAGTATTAGGTATTTGTCCAACTTCGACGAAAATACCTGTTGTTTCTATTTTGTGTTCCTCATTTGTTTTCGTGTCTTTGTAAGTCAAAGATGAGACGAATTGCTCACCATCCACACGTGTTATGATTATATTCTTGATAGCTTTAAATTTTGGATTAGACAATGCTGCGTCAACGGTCATACCATCTGCCTTAAATTCATTACTACGATTGAGCAATGTGACACTTTTACAATATGCCAAAAGTTGTATAGCAGTTTCAAAACCAGCATTACCACCACCTACAACTATGACGTCTTGATCGGCATAAAGTGGACCATCACAAGAAGCACAATAAGTGATCCCTTTGTGTTCGTATGTATCTGCATTGATAGCATCGAGTTTACGACGACCACTACCTGTTGCAACGATGAGAGATTTTGATTGATAAGTTTTGCCGTCTTCTGTTGTAACGCTGATTATCTTGTCTTCTTTTTTAACATTTGTTATCTTGCTCCCTTCAAATATATCTAAATACGGTCCTTTGTAGTATTGGACATGTTTCTTCATACTCTCGCCGAGGTCGCGTCCAGAAATCTCTGGAGTTCCTATCCAGTTGTATATAGTTTCTGAAACAGTAGATTGACCACCGAATTCAGCAACTATAATCGCACTTTTTAATTGTTTACGAGCAGCATAGACTGCAGCTGATGCACCTGCTGGTCCGCCCCCCAATATAATAAGGTCGTACATATTTAATTATTTTTTTCTTCTTAAGAATGCAGGAACCGTACTCCAGTCATCTGTATCATCTATGAACATGTCGTCTTCGATTACAGTTTTCTTTACGTAGTCGTTGTTTATTGTTTCCTTTTGTTCTTTCTTGTTAATTTGTATTTCTTCTTTTGGAGAATTATTTTCTTCCATTACTTTTGAAGCTTGAAACAATGAACGTTTCGGTGCGTCAGTAGGAAATCCAGTTGCGATAACTGTAACTTTTATTTCGCCCTTTTTAAGTTTATCATCTTTTATTGTTCCAAAGATAACCTTCGCGTCTTTGTCGATAGATTCTGTAATTATTTTTGCAGAGTCTTGGATTTCGTGAATAGTTAAATCATCACCTCCTGAAATAGCAAAGAGTACTCCTCTCGCGCCAGAAATAGATAGGTCTAAAAGGGGAGAGTTGATAGCAGTTAGAGCTGCTTTTTCTGCACGACCTTCACCAGCAGCTACACCGATACCCATTAGGGCACTACCAGCGTCAGACATAACAGCACGTATATCAGCAAAGTCCACATTTATCATACCTGGAGTTGTGATTAATTCTGAGATACCTTCTACTGCTTGTTTCAAAACTTCATCACACATACCAAAAGCTTGGCGGAATCCAACTTCTTTACCAGAGATGGCTATCAATCTGTCGTTTTGAATTACTAGGATAGCATCAACTTCACGTTCTAGTTCAGCGAGTCCTTGTTCAGCGAGTTTCATTCTTTGATTACCCTCAAAAGAGAATGGTTTTGTTACAACAGCAACAGTAAGAATACCTTGTTCTTTTGCGCAAGCTGCGACTATCGGCGCAGCTCCTGTACCAGTACCACCACCCATACCACAAGCGATAAATACCATGTCGGCTCCTTTGATAACATCTTGAACTTCGGCTTTTGTTTCTTCGGCTGCACGACGACCTATATCTGGATTCATACCAGCTCCAAGGCCTTTAGTTAGGTTTTTACCCAAGTGAACTTTCTTTTCTGCGAGTGAATTATGTAGATCTTGAGTATCCGTATTCATCACAATAAACTCAACTCCTCTTACTTTTGAGTTGATCATGTGATTTAGAGCATTTTTACCGGAACCACCAATTCCTATTACTTTAATTCTAGCGAATGATTCTACGTCTTGGTTTATTTTAGCCATATATTTTTAGGTATTAATTATAATTTCAAGTAACTATATAATATCAGAAACTCAAAAAAATGGAAGTTTTGACATTTATCATAATTATTTTCTAATATAGAACGCTAAGGTAGTAATTCAGAAAGAATTTTCTTGAAAAAGATTTTTGTTTTGCTTATCAAGTCTTTGTTTGAAGTAAAGTTTATATGTTTTTGATTTGTGTTTAATTTCTGCATAGATAAACCCAATGCTGTATACCAGAGACCGTCGTATAGTTTGAATTTATGTGTATTTATAAATTCTTCTGTGTGGCCTATCCGAGTAGGTAACTTTAGTTGGCTTTTAGCGATTTCAGAAACTGTATTTATTCGTGAGCCACCACCAATTATTATAATTCCACCTGGGAGTAATTCATTTCTTTTTATTTTCTTTAAATAATTACCAACAACTTCAAAGATATCCTCGAGACGAGCATTTATTATTTCTTCGACTTTCTTTTTTGAAAAATCTGAAGAAACAATACTACCT
>JAYVGX010000015.1:0-21193 GCA_043771685.1 Minisyncoccota bacterium | reverse complement strand
AACAAATGCTGCCAGCTATTTAAATATTCAACACTCGGTGGCCCAAGGTGGAGCGACATGGACGTGTAGTACAGGATGTGTTGACAACAACTCTGTCACTACTGCGGGTTCAGGTTGGTTTCAACTCTTGCGATATTGGGTAGGTGGAGGCGCAGATGCATTCTGGACCACCGCCGGAAACTGGTCTCTAACAAGTGGTGGAGCCGGCGGAGCGAGTGTACCAGGCAGTGGCACAGATGTATTCTTTAACGCATCCGGTAACACTGCTTCCACTCTCTCTGCTAATATCACCATCAAGTCTCTCGACATGACGGGCTACACCAACACTCTCACTCACAATGCAATTACAACTCTCACTATCGCCGGCGATACATACAAACTTGCAAGTGGGATGACATATACCAGAGGTGATGCAGGAACTTCAGCTACAACATTTACTTCTACTACGGGAACTTCTGGTGTCCCAACGCAAATCACAACTAATGGCAAGACATTGGGTAATACAACATTCAATGGTTCTGGAGGGTTCTTCCAGTTAGCTGACAATTCTATATTTAATTCATTAACAGTAACAGCTGGAACTTTTCGACCAAACACTTTTAATTTAACTGTCAGCACTACAACATCTATAACTGGTACTTTTGACGATAACTCTTCTACTGGAACAAATCTATTTACTGGCGCAGTTACTCTAAACTCTGGCGGAACATGGGGAACAAATGCGGCCAACTCTGCCTACACTTTCCGCGGAGGACTAACCACCAATACAGCTTCAACATTTACTTCTGGTTCGGGTGTCTATACTTTTGATACAAATGCGCAGACGATTGGAGGAACGCAAGCAAAAACCATTACAAATGTATCTAACGCTGTCACTACAGGAAATGGTTTGACTATTGAAGATAGTGGTTCTACATTTGGTACTCTCACCCAAGCCGCAAGTTCGATTCTTACTTTCGCAGGAACTATTCCTACTTTTAATACAGACCTTGATGCATCGACAAATACAAATACAGTTGCATACACAGGGGCCAGCCAAGCAATCAGAGCAGATACTTATAATAGTCTTACAGTAAACGGTACAGGCACTGCAACCATCGGCGGAGCAACCACAGTCAATGGAACCATGACTGCATCAAGTGCCGTCACCAACAACAATACTCTCACAGTCACCACTGCATTCTCTGGAGCAAGCACTCTGACTCAAGGAGTAAGTTCAATTTTAAATATTGGGGGAACTGCAGGGATAACAGGTCTCGATGCTTCCACAAATGCTAACACTGTAAATTATACTGGTGCTGCTCCAGCTATAAAGGTAGTTAATTATTCTAGTCTGACACTCTCTGGTAGTGGTACTGCTACTGGTGCAGTTACCAACATAGCCGGTTCACTTAGTTTGTCCGGAAGCGTGTCGTGGTCTGCGGGTGCAGTTACTACATCTATGTCTAGTGTCACTATGAACAGTAGCGGAACGCTAATTTTGGGAGCAAACATGACTACAAGTGGAGCACTTACTCTCACTGCCGGAACATTTAATGCTAACAACTTGACTGTAACAGCTGGAACATTTTCATCATCAAACTCAAACACTCGTGCTATCACCATGGGCTCGGGTACTTGGAGTCTCACTGGTACTGGCACAGTCTGGGATACTACAACAGTCACAGGTTTAACTGTCACTGCAAATACTTCAACTATCAAACTCACCGACAACTCTGCTACAGGTAAAACTTTTGCCGGTGGAGGGCAAACCTACAACAACTTCTGGTTTGCTCCAGCGACAGGTACTGGCACTCTAACTATTACCGGTGCCAACACATTCGCAGACTTAAAGGACGATGGCACTATCGGCCACACCATTACTTTTCCAAGTAGCACCACTACTACTGTCTCTACATTTACTGTCACTGGTGCAAGTGGAGCAAACTTAATTACTCTTGGGCCATCAGTCGCTGCTACAACTTGGACTTTATTAGACGCAAGTGGTACAAATATTTCTGACTTCCTATCAATCTCATACTCTACTGCCACTGGTGGGGCTACTTGGTATGCGGGCGCAGGTTCAACAAATGGTACAGGAAACACGGGGTGGATATTTACGGGAGCACCAATAAATATAACTATCAGCAGTAGCGCGACGACTTGTGCTGGTTCGCCGAGCTTTGCTACTGCGGGAGTGCTTTGTAACGTCCAAGACAGCGCGATTCAGACACTCTTGGATGCAGGAACGAGTGTCACTTTTACTGCTGGTGAAGATATAATAGTTTCAAATACTGTTGCGAAAACCGCAGGGGGCAATGCCACCATGACTTTTTATGCTAACAAAAATATTATCGTCAGCGCGGGTATTTCTTCCAACACTGGCACCCTAGGGCTACTGCTCAACGCTGACCGCGATGCGACATCTGGCGGGTATATAAATATCGCCGGAGCACTGACTTCAAATGGTGGCAACATCACGATGGGTGGAGGAATTGGAACTATTTCTGCAGGAGTAGGTTATGCTGTAGGAAACTCTGGTCAAGCGATCGGTGTGCTCGTCAATGGAGTGGCAGTTTCCGCTGGCGGAGGTAATGTGATAGTTAATGGTCAGGGGAATAGTACAACTGGTAATACTAATCATGGAGTGAGAGTAACTGGTGCAAGTGGTGCAATCACAACTACCGGAAGTGGAACGATAAACATAAATGGTACTGGTGGCGGTAATACAAATAGTGGATCTAATTATGGACTAGATGTAGTTTCGGGGGGAATTATTTCTACTATCAATGGCAACATGACTATCGTTGGTATCGGTGGTGGAGCAGGATCGGGAATAACTAATTATGGAGTAAATTCTTCTGGTACAAATAGCACAATCAAAACTACTGGTTCGGGGAACCTGTCAGTTACAGGTACCGGAGGAAATGCATCCGGAACTGGAGACAGCAACTACGGTATAACTTGCGGTTCGATAAGTTGTATTCAAAAGACGACAAGTAGTGGCACACTTACTGTCACTGGTACTGGTGGCGGAGGAGGATCAAGCGGTACCAATGTAGGTGTTATTATAAGTGGTGCTTCTCCTTTTTCTATAACTGGTGGTGGAGGCGCGATGACTATTAATGGCACAGGAGGCAATACCTCAGGTAATAGTAATACAGGAGTGTGGTTAAACGCAGGAGGTAGTATTACCAATACAGGATCTGGCGCTGTTACTGTTAATGGAACTGGAAGAGGAATTACAAACAGTGCTTCTAATTACGGTGTATATCTTCCAGCCGGTTCGATTATTTCTACCGTTGATGGACTCCTCACTGTCACCGGTACAGGTGGTGGAGCAGGATCGGGGATAAATAATTATGGAATTTATTCTGTAGGTGCAAGTAGTACGATTAAAACCACACTCACAGGAAATATAATTGTAAATGGCATTCGTGGTGGGGGAGATATAGCCACTAATTACGGGCTCAATGTCGCTGTTGCAAATGGTATTCAGACTTTAGGATCAGGAGCTATAACCTTAAATACCGATACTATTCTTCTGGCTGAAGCCAATGACATAAATTCCGTCGGAGCCCTCACTATCGCTCCATATAATGCAGCAACTACGGTCGGAGTAAATGGAGGAACAGGAACGCTCGGACTCACCACGGCATTCCTCGGATATCTCACTTCTACCTCTCTCACTATCGGTAGTTCTGCGCAGACAGGCACCACCGATGTCGCCGCGTATGCATCTTGGGCAAAGCCGATAACTTTCGCCCACAATGCATCTGGTAGCGTAAACATCACTGGTGCTCAGACCAACTCATCTACATTTACATTCGACGGTCCCGCAACTCTTTCGGCCGATATCACCGCAAGCTCTCTAACAATCTCATCTGTCGGTACTCTTAGTGCTGGTACTCAAACAATTACACTAAATGGTACTTCTGGTACGTTATTTACTCGTGCCTCAGGTGGAGTATTTACTCCAGGCACATCTACAGTGTCAATCACTGGTAATGGTGGTGCAACTCTAAACTCTGGTACAGTGACTTTCAATAATCTTACAATCAACGCAACTGGTACAAAAACTGTCGGGGCAGATATTGTAACTAACGGCCCACTTACTCTTACACAAGGAACACTAAACAGTGATAGCTATAATCTGACAATGGCATCATTCTCAAGTTCAAATGCTAACACTCGTGCTCTAACTATGGGTAGTGGTACATGGACATTATCTGGCACAGGTACAGTATGGGATACAACTACCGCCACAGGGCTCACTGTTACTCCAGGCACTTCTACTATCAAGCTCACTGATGCATCAGCTGGAGGCAAGACTTTTGCAGGTGGTGGAAAGACATATAACAATATTTGGTATGCGCCTGGAGCTGGAACTGGATCACTAACTATTTCTGGGAATAGTACGTTTAATGATTTCAAGGATACTGGAACAATCGCTCACTCTATACTCTTTACTGCAGGGTCTACGACAAATATAACTTCTTGGAATGTAAGTGGAAATCCAGGAAACTTGATTACTATAGATAGTACAAATACTGGAACTCATAATTTAGTATTAGATGCAAATGGTGTAGTAACTGCGGATTATTTAAATATTCAACATTCAGTCGCTAGTCCATATGGCCGATGGCTTGCTGGCACTAACAGTGTTAACAATCAATCAGTTGCTTCAGCTGGTAATGGTTGGATATTCATATCTAGGAGTTTTTTTCAAGGAGGAGGTGGTGGTAATGTAGAATCTTCTGCTACGCCTGATACTATTGTTAGTGGAGGTGGAGGTGGAGGAGCAGGTGGTGGTGGAGCAACTACCGCCATAGCTACAGTGGTACTGTCTGCAAATGTCTTACAAAGTGTAACTATAAATTCTGGTGGTAGCGGTTACATATCTGTGCCAACTTTACTATTTTGTGGTGGAGGTGGATCAGGCGCTCTCGGTACAGCAGTTCTAACTAATGGATCAGTCTCAAGTGTGACAGTAAATAATGCGGGAACTAATTACACAACTGTTCCTAGTGTAGTATTTAACAGCAACTGTCCGTCAGGTGGCGGGACAGGTGGTGGTACAGGTGGAGGAGGAGGAGATATCGGTTTCATCTACAAATTAAAGAGGAGTCATATGCTAGCTTCTGCAGGTAACCTAGTTAATCTAAATATTTTTGCTTTTTTAAAGAATTTATTTTCTAGAATCTAATAACTGTCGTAATTTTTCTTGCATACTAAAAGAGTTTGATATATAATAGATGAAGATAGATGTTTATTTAGAAAATTTACACATCTTTTATTATTATTTATTTTAAATTAAATATGGAAAACGAAGAAACAAAAAAGGATAGTAGTTTAGCAAAAATTATAGTTCCAGTGATTGCTATCATTGCAATAGTTGCTGCGGGTTACTTTTATATGCAAGTTAAGAAATTGCAAAAAGACCCACAAGCGCAAGCAGTAAAAGAAACAAATAAATTAATTTCTCAAGTTTCAAAACTTACAGTTTTGCCAGAAGGTGAAATACCAACTATCGCAACTGTTTCAGATAAAGAGAAATTAAAAGAGCAACCATTTTTTGATAAAGCACAAGATGGTGACAAAGTGTTGATCTATACTAATGCAAAAAAAGCAATTCTCTATAGTGTGTCTATGAATAAAATTATAGAAATTGCTCCGCTTAATATTGGAGCACAACCTGTTGCTAAAACTCCTACACCTACTACTACTCCTGCAACAACTACTACAACAACTCCAGCTAAAAACTAATTCGATTTATCTAAACACCCTAGTTGTAAAATAACTAGGGTGTTTTACGTATTGACTTCTTTTATTATTTAGTATATAGTTCTCTTCAGATTGACTAGATTGAGTTATGGGTATCAATCATCTCGTTTTCATGTGTTTCAAAGGTTCATAATGTTACACAATTATATAACCCATTATAAATAGTTTCCCAACAAATAGGTTTGGTCACCTTTTGTTTTTTTTGTTTTATAAAATTTAAATATGAGTACAAAAGCCCCAGTTAAAAAGAAGTATTTTTCGCGTTATAAAAAACCATTAATAGAGTTTCCAAACTTAATTGAAAATCAACTTTCATCTTTTGCTTGGTTCGTGGAACAAGGTTTGTCCGAAGTTTTTAAAGAATTTTCACCAATCAATGACTATTCTGATAAAAAATTCCAATTAGAGTTTTTGTCTTTTTCTTTGAGTGAACCAAAGTTCGAAGAGGAATACAGTAAGATAAATAAATTGACTTATGAAGGTCAATTGAAAACTCGTGTAAAACTTTTTAATAAACAATTAGGCACCTCTAAAGAACAAGAGATCTTTATGGCGGATGTACCATTGATGACCAAACACGGTACATTTATAATCAACGGAGTTGAGCGTGTTATCGTTGCTCAGTTGGCTCGTTCTTTTGGAGTATTTTTTACATCACAAGAAAGTAAAGCAAGAAATTACTTTGGGGCAAAGATAATTCCTGCGCGTGGTGTTTGGATCGAAATCGAATCTGATGTGGATGGTGCTATATATGTGCGTATCGACAAAAAACGTAAATTTGCAGTTACTGCACTTTTGCGTGTTTTAGGTTTAAAAACAGACGAAGAAATACTGAAGGCTTTTAAAGATAATGAAAAGGCTTTGGAAGTTGTTAAATCTTCTTTGGCAAAAGACCCAGCTAAAAATGTAGCTGACGCTAATAGTGAAATATATAAACGTCTTCGTGATGGGGACTTGGCTACTTCTGAAAATGCTCGAGAATTTATGGAGATGCTCTTGTCTGCTGAGCGTTATGACTTGTCTCCTGTAGGACGCTTCCGTTTCAACAAACGTTTCGACAAGAGTATGGATAAAAAAGAAATGGAAAGACGAGTTATTTCTTCAGACGACCTCGTTTCTATTATCGAAAATATAGTTGAACTAAATAACACACCAAATGCAAAAGAAGATGACATCGATCACCTAGGTCAACGTCGTGTTCGTTATGTTGGAGAAATGATGCAACAAAAAGTCCGTATGGGTATGGCGCAAATCAAAAGAAATATCCAAGACCGTATGTCGACAATCGACGTTGCGACAACACTACCAATTGCAATCATAAATCAACGTCCACTCCAAGCTCGTATAAAAGAATTCTTTACTGCCAACCAGCTGTCACAATTCATGAACCAAGAAAACGTAATGGCCGAAGTCGAGCACTTGCGTATCTTGTCTGCGCTCGGTCCAGGGGGACTCACACGTGAACGTGCAGGACTCGAAGTTCGTGACGTGCATACTTCTCACTACGGTCGTGTCTGTCCGATTCACACTCCAGAAGGTCCGAACATCGGTCTTATCTTGCACTTGGCTACATACGCAAAGATAAATGAATTTGGAATTATAGAAACACCATACGCAAAAGTAAAAAATGGAAAAATCACAAGTGAAATTGTATATTTGAATGCTCTTGAAGAAGAAAAATACAATATCGCTCATGGAGGTATCGATTACGATGATAAAGGCAACATTGTTGCAGACAAAGTTGAAGGTCGTGTCCAAACTAAACCAGGATTGATAAATAAAAGTGAAGTTGATTTTATCGACGTTGCTCCAAACCAAGCTTTCTCTATCGCTACATCTATGATCCCATTCCTAGAACACGATAACGCTCACCGTGCACTCATGGGAAGTAATATGCAAAAACAAGCACTACCATGTATCATTCCTGAAATGCCTTTGGTTTCAACTGGTATGGAAGAGCTCGCAAGTCGTGATAGTGGACGCCTCATAGTATCTGAAGTTGCAGGTACTGTTGACCAAGTTGATGCAAAGAAAATAGTTATAAAAGACGAAAAGGGTAAAAGTCATCACTACCCATTGATTTCTTTTTCTCGTACAAATAACTTTTCAGTATTTCACCAACGTCCAAGTGTCAACCTAAATGATGTTGTTAAAAAAGGACAAGTTATCGCTGATACAAGTACAACTGATCGTGGACAAATAGCTTTGGGTCAAAATCTACTCGTTGCATTTATGTCATGGGGTGGTGCAAACTACGAAGATGCGATTATCCTCTCTGAGAAACTCGTTAAGCAAAGTAAACTCACAAGTATCTATGTTACTGAATTCGTCTGTAATGTACGCGATACAAAACTCGGGCCCGAGGTAACAACTCGCGATATACCAAATGTTGGTGAAGCGAAACTAAAAGACCTCGACGAGGATGGTATCATCGTTGTTGGTGCTGAAGTTCGTGAGAACGATATACTAGTTGGGAAAATAACTCCAAAAGGAGAGACAGAACTTACTCCAGAAGAGAGACTACTCCGCTCTATCTTTACAGAAAAAGCTCGTGATGTAAAAGATACATCGATGCGTCTTGAGCATGGTAAAAAAGGCCGTATCATCGGGGTAAAAGTATTTTCTCGTGATCAAGGTCACAATCTAGAATCAGGAATTATAAAAAGAATCGTTGTCGAAATCGCACAAATAAGAAATATTTCAGTTGGAGATAAACTTTCTGGACGTCACGGAAACAAAGGAGTTATCTCACTTATCTTGCCTGAAGAAGAAATGCCATTTACAGCAGACGGTACACCAGTTGATGTAATACTTACTCCACTTGGTCTTCCATCTCGTATGAACTTGGGACAGATTCTCGAAATGCATTTGGGTTATAGTGCTCATACACTCGGTTATCAAGCTATCGTTCCTTCATTTATATCAGCAACTGTTCCAGAGATTAAAGCTGAATTAGTTAAAGCTGGTATGCCAGAAAGTGGTAAGGTGACTCTCTATGATGGACGTACAGGCGACGCTTTCGATCAAGATATCGCTATCGGTTATATGTATATGTTGAAACTCCATCACATGGTAGAAGACAAATTACACATGCGTGCTATCGGTCCATACTCACTCATCACACAACAACCACTCGGAGGTAAAGCTCAAGGTGGAGGACAGAGATTCGGAGAAATGGAGGTCTGGGCACTCGAAGGTCATGGAGCTGCTCATACATTGCGTGAAATGTTAACAATCAAGTCAGATGATATCATGGGTAGATCTGCCGCTTTCGATTCTATCATCAAAGGACAAAAAATTGGTGAGCCAAATGTTCCAGCCTCATTTAATGTCTTGCTTAATTATTTACGTGGACTTGCACTAGACGTCGAACTCAATCCAGCAGAGGATGAAAACAATTAATAACCATAAATATCATACATATGAAAACAATAGATACAACAAACTTTGATTCAATTACATTGAAACTTGCATCTCCAGAAAACATCCGTGAATGGTCTTATGGTGAAGTTACAAAACCAGAAACAATTAACTATCGTACAGGACGTTCTGAACGTCATGGTTTATTCGACGAGCGTATATTTGGTCCAGAAAAAGATTATGAATGTTACTGTGGACGTTACCGACGTATTCGTTATAAAGATATAATCTGTGAAAAATGTGGAGTTGAAGTAACTCGCTCAGTTGTTCGTCGTGATCGCATGGGACATATAGAGCTAGCCTCTCCTGTAGCGCACATCTGGTTCCTACGAGGTATACCTAGTCGTATGTCTATCCTTTTAAATATCCAAATTTCAAATTTGGAAAAAGTTATTTACTTCGCAGGTTACATAATAACTCATGTAAACCAAGAAGAAAAAGATACTATAATTAAAAGTCTCGAAAGTGAATTCAAAGCAAAAATCAAATCAGCTGCCAATGAAGAAGAGAAAGATAAATTAAAAGAACTCCTAACTGTTACAAAAAATGAAATAGGGGAAGTAGTTCCTGGTAAAGTTCTAAATGAAATCGCTTACCATCACTATGGTTTAAAATACGGTTCCTGTTTTGAAGCAAGCATCGGTGCTGAAGCAATCTATACTATATTTAAAAATATGGATTTAAATAAATTAAAAGAAGAAACAGAAGAACTAATCCTCAAAGCAAATACTGTAGATCGTGAAAAGTTAAAGAAGAGATTGTCATTGATACGTTCTATGATCTACTCTGGTATTCGTCCTGAATGGATGTTCCTCTCTGTTATCCCTGTTATACCACCAGCACTCCGACCTATGGTTGCGCTCGACGGTGGACGTCATGCAACTAGTGACTTAAATGACCTGTATCGTCGTGTTATAAACAGAAACAATCGTTTGAAAAAATTGAAAGAAATCGGTGCTCCAGATGTTATCTTGCGTAATGAAAAAAGAATCTTGCAAGAAGCAGTAGATGCACTCATAGACAATTCTATCGCTAAACAAAATGATTCTCAGGCTGTTTCAAGTTCACAAAAACGTGCACTTAAATCATTGTCAGATAATCTAAAATCAAAACAAGGATTGTTCCGTCAAAATCTTTTAGGTAAACGTGTGGACTATTCTGGACGTTCTGTTATCGTTGTTGGACCACAATTGAAACTCAATCAATGCGGACTACCGAAACATATGGCGCTGGAACTATTTAAGCCTTTTGTAATATCTAAAATTTTAGAAACAGAATTGGCTTTTAATATACGTGGAGCAAATAAATTAATTGAAGAGGGTGTACCAGAAGTCTGGGCTATTCTCGAAGAAGTTATCGCTGGTAAATATGTTCTATTGAACCGTGCGCCGACTCTGCACCGTCTAGGTATCCAAGCATTTAATCCGATTTTAATTGAAGGTAATGCTATCCAAGTCCACCCACTCGTTTGTTCTGGATTCAACGCTGACTTCGACGGAGACCAAATGGCTGTTTACTTACCACTTTCAGAAGAATCTCAAAACGAAGCTCGCATATACATGGCAGCAAATAAAAACTTGCTTAAACCTCAAGATGGCGCCCCTATCGTTATGCCAAAAATGGATATGATCCTTGGTTGTTACTGGATGACAAAAGAAGTAACAGGTGAAAAGGGTGAAGGTATGGCTTTTGCAAGTCCAAACCAAGCTATCACGGCTTTTGATTTAGGTGTTATTACTTTTCGTGCAAAGATAAAAGTGCTCGGTGGTACAAAACAAAAATACCAAGAGTTCGATGGTAAGCCATTTGAAACAACAGTTGGACGTTTATTCTTCAATAGTATATTCCCAGAAGATTTCCCTTATATGAATGAAGAAGTAACAATCAAGACTATGTCACAGATCGTAGACAAGCTTATGATGCATTATGGTATAGACGCAACTCCAAAAGTTCTCGACAAGATTAAAGAATTCGGTTTCCATTACGCAACTTATTCTGGAGTGACATGGGGTATAGACAATCTGCGTGTTCCAGAAGGAAAAAAAGACTTAGTTAAACAAGGTCGTGTTGAAGAAGAAAAAGTTCGCGATCATTTTAATGATGGATTACTTTCTTATGCTGAACAAAACCAAAAAGTTATCGAAATATGGGAGGGTGTTAAAAAAGGAATTGAAAAATTAATTCCAGACACACTTGATAAGAAAGGAAGTACTTATGACTTGATGACATCTGGTGCCCGTGGAAGTATGGGTTCACTTGTTCAAATGTGTGGAATGAAAGGTTTGATTGTAAACACTTCTGGTGCAACTCTCGATTTCCCAATTATCCCATCTTATATCGAAGGTTTGTCACCACTTGAATACTTTATTGATACTCACGGTTCACGTAAAGGTGCAGCCGATACAGCTCTAAACACTGCAAAGGCTGGTTACCTAACACGTCGTTTAGTAGACGTCGCACAAGATGTTGTTATAACAGCAGAAGATTGTAAAACAAAAAATGGCAAGAAGATAGTTGCTGTTAAAAATGTTTTTGCTAAATATGTTCTCGGGCGTGTTTTACTCAATGACATAAAAGATTCTAATGGTGAAGTTGTGTTTAAAAAAGGCGCACTCATAATGAAAGAAGATGCAGTTATGTTAGAGAAAATGGGCATTCAAGAAGCATATGTACGTACACCACTTTCTTGTGAAGTAACTCACGGTATTTGTCGTACATGTTATGGTTTAGATATGGGGCGTAACTGTCTAATAGAAATAGGGCAAGCTGTCGGTATCATCGCTGCGCAAGCTATCGGTGAACCAGGTACACAGTTGACTCTCCGTACTTTCCACGCTGGTGGAGTCGCGACAGTGGACATCACTACTGGTTTGCCTCGTGTTGAAGAAATCTTTGAAAGACGTTTACCAAAGAACCCTGCAATGGTTTCTCAAACAACTGGTGAAGTTATCGAAGTTACAAATACTGGTAAGATACGTACTATCAAAGTTCTATCTGATTCAAAGACTGATGGTAAAAACAATGAAATAGAATACAGTTTCGTGATTTCTCGTCAACCACAAGTGAAGGTTGGTTCACAAGTTACAAAAGGACAACTCTTAACTGATGGTTCTGCTGATATCAACGAACTCGTTAAGTATGGTGGAAAAGAAATTGCTGAAGAGTATATCGTAGATGAAATCAATAAAGTCTATGACTTGCAAAGTGCTTCTATCTCTCGTAAGCATATCGAAATAATTATCCGCCAAATGTTCTCTCGTAAGAGAATTAAGGAATCAGGAGACACAACATTTTCTCCAGGAGAAATAGTTGAAGCGATCGAACTCATAGAAGAAAATGCAAGAGTAGAAGGTGAAAATGGTAAAGGAGCTGTAGCAGAAACAATGGTCCTGGGTATCACTGAAGTTTCTCTGACAACAAAATCATGGTTGTCCGCTGCATCATTCCAAAACACAAACCGCGTCCTCATCAACAATGCTATCCGTGGTGGAACAGACAATCTACGTGGACTTAAAGAAAATGTTATAATAGGTAATCTAATCCCAGCTGGAACAGGATTTGGTGTAGAAAAAGTTAGTAAGAAAAAAGAAGTCTCAACAGAAGGTGAATAATTAATTTTAGTATTATTATCTAATTTTAGATTAAATATATGAAAATATTTACAAAAGAGTTTTGGTTTGAGAATACAAACAGTATGATGCCGACGTTAAAAGTAAGTTCTGTTTTTAAACTGATTGTTTTCATTATTGTTTTAATTATAGTTATTTTTAATTTTCCTTTTGGCACAGTAGGAGCAGGGGAGCGAGGTATTAAACTACGTTTCAACGCTGTGACTAGTACAGTTCTAAAAGAAGGACTTTACTTTAGAATTCCTTTTGTTGAGAGAGTTGTAATTATGGACGTTAAAACACAAAAAGAAGAAGTTCAAGCAAGTTCAGCTTCAAAAGACTTACAAACAGTTACAGCAAAAATTGCGCTCAATTATTCAATTAATCCAGAGTCAGTAGGTAAAATTTATCAAACTATTGGGATTGATTATAAAATTAGAATCATCGATCCATTTATTCAAGAAAGTGTAAAAGCTTCAACAGCTAAATTTACAGCAGAAGAATTGGTCACTAAACGTGATGAAGTTAAAGAAGACATTAAAAATCATTTAGTTTCAAAATTTGAGGGGACTGGTATTTTAGTTGAACAGTTTTCAATTATTGATTTTGATTTTTCACCTTCATTTAACCAAGCGATTGAAGCAAAAGTTACAGCAGAACAAAACGCACTAGCTTCTAAGAACAAACTAGAACAAGTCAAATATGAAGCACAACAAGCGATAGAAGAAGCAACAGGTAAAGCGAAAGCATTACAGATAGAAGGGGATGCACTGTCTAAAAACCCTGCTGTAAAAGAATTGCGTGCTATAGAAAAATGGAATGGTGTTTTACCAACTGTTACTGGTGGTTCAATCCCCTTGATAAATATTAAGTAAAATTATAAATATGTCACAACAAGTACAGACAATTAAAGATAGACTTTCTATCGTTGACGTACTTTCTGGTTACATACAGTTAGAGCCTTCGGGGTTAAACTATAAAGCACGGTGTCCTTTTCATAATGAAAAGACGCCGTCGTTTTATGTTTCGACAGAAAGAAATAGTTATTATTGTTTTGGTTGTGGAGCAAAAGGTGATATATTTTCTTTTGTTCAAAATTTTGAAGGAGTTGATTTCATCGGAGCATTAAAGTTTCTAGCTAATAAAGCGGGTGTAGTGTTAGAGAACAATTTCACAAATGAAAAAAAAGATGACAATACAGTTTTGTATGTAATAATGGAACAAGCAACTTTATTTTTCGAAAATAAATTTTCTGAAAACAAAGAAGCACAAAAATATCTAAGTGACCGAGGAGTACACAATAAAACTATAGAGAGTTTCCGGATAGGATTTGCCCCGGACTCTTGGCGTTCTGTTTCCGATCATTTGATAGCCAAAGGTTACAACATAAAAGATATTGAGAAAGTTGGCTTGATCAAAATAAATGGTGATAAAAGTTACGATCGTTTTCGTAGCCGAATAATGTTTCCCATATTTGATAGTAGCGGTCGCGTGATTGCTTTTTCTGGACGTATTTTTACAGAAGAAGGTAAAGTGCAAAATACCCCCACAGAAGAAGTTGCAAAGTATTTAAATAGTCCTGAAACTTCCTTATTTAGTAAATCCAATGTTTTTTTTGGTATTGACCGTGCCAAGTTGTCTATTAGATCAAGAGGTTATTGTATCATTGTTGAAGGTCAGATGGATTTGATCATGTCTCACCAAGCCGGTTTTACAAATACTATTGCAAGTTCTGGGACAGCATTTACTTCAAGTACTCAAGTCGATAGTCAGACTGTAAATAATCTGGGTTTAGTTCGACGCTTGAGCCCAAACATAATCTTTGCTTTTGATGGTGACAAGGCTGGGATTCGTGCATGTAATCGTGCTGCACTTATTGCTTTTAGTTTAGAGATGCAAGTCAAGGTTGCTGTTTTGAAAAATGAAAAAGATCCAGCTGATATAATAAAAGAAAATCCAGATGAATGGAAAGACATAATTCGTAAATCTAAAAATATAATTAGTTTCAACCTCGATTTAATTTGTGATATGGAAAATGAGCAAAGGATAAGAGGTAAAAAAATAAGAGAAAATATATTTCCACTATTGATACACGTAAAAAGTGAAATTGAGAAACAAGCTTATTTTAATGAAATTAGTTCTAAAACGAGTATCCCAGTTACGGCTATAATTTCTGATTTTGAAACTTATCAAAAAACCTATAAAACAAAAACAGAAGATAGTGATGCTTCACTAAATTCAAATCAAATATCACGCAAAGACAATATCCAAAGAAAATTATTCGGTCTTATTTTCTTAGCTGAAAATAATAAACAAGATTTATCCTCTAGTTTAGATCGGTACAAAGAAATAGTGGGGGAAGATCAATTTAAAAAATTTTATGAGACATTTTTATTACAAAAAGACGAACTTTCTTTTGAGGCTCAAATATGGTATAGTAATGAGCATATTAATCTCGTAAAAGAGTATGATTTATTGCTAGATAACCTCGAAGAAGAGTATTTAAATGAAAAAGTATCTGTATTATTGCAGGAAATTAGTAATAAAGAAAGAATTAAAGATAATGATGGTTTGCAGAAATTACTACTTATTTATCAACAAACAACTAGTCGAATAGAAAGTATAAAAAATAAACGTCTAAACATATGATTAAAAAAAATAAAAAGAAAGTAGTTACTAAAAAAGTGGTTAAAAAGTTAGTTAAAAAACCTGTTAAAAAAGTTATTAAAAAAACTATTTCTAAGAAAACAAATAAAAATAATAAAGTAAAGGTAGCAAAGAAAGTTCTTAAAGTGAAAGTAGTTGCTAAGAAAATAGTAAAAAAACCTGTTAAAAAAGTTGTTAAAAAAATAGAAGTCAAAAAAGCTGTAAATAAAAATAAAAAAGTTATTAAAGGCGATGAGGAGAAAATACCTAAAAATACGCTAAAAGGTAATTCAGCAAAAATCCTAGAAGAAAAATCTCAAGAAATAATTGAGAAGGGTAAGAAAAGGGGTTTCATAACTTATGATGAAATCATTAAAACTTTTCCAGACATCGAAAGTAATATTTTGTTTTTAGATGAACTTTATGAGAAGCTCGTTGTTGCGGGTGTCGATGTTCTCGAAGGTGGTAATCTACTCGATACAAATAATGAAAATGAAAAAGCTGTTTTAAAGTATGCAAAGAATCCACAAACCTATGATTCTATCCAGATTTATTTAAAAGAAATAGGGCAGTATCCACTTATCAACGCTCATGAAGAAAAGGAGTTAGCTCGTCGTATCGAAAAAGGCGACAATGAAGCGAAGAACTTACTTGCGCGTGCAAACTTGCGTTTAGTTGTTTCTATCGCGAAAAAATACGTTGGCCGGTCTTCTGACTTAACGTTGTTAGATCTAATCCAAGAAGGTAATTTGGGCTTGTTTAAAGCAGTAGAGAAATTTGACTGGACTAAAGGTTATAAGTTCTCAACTTATGCTACATGGTGGATTCGTCAGTCGATAACACGCTCTCTCGCTGATCAATCGAGAACTATTCGTATTCCAGTTCATATGGTTGAAACAATCTCAAAATATAAACAAGTTGTTCGTCGACTCTCTCAGGATCTCGGACGTGAACCCCTTGTTGAAGAAATCGCAACTGAGATGAACTTAGAAGTTGATAAAATACGTGTCATAATTCAAATCAATCAAGATACTGTTTCTCTAGAACAACCAATAGGTGATGACGATGAAAAGTCTACTCGTGGAGAATTTATTCCCGATGAAAAAATACTTCGCCCAGACCAAGACTCTTCTCGTCGTATTCTGTCAGATCAAATCCGTGAAGTCCTAGAAACTCTATCTGTAAAAGAAAGACGTATATTAGAGTTGCGTTATGGTTTACACGATGGAGTACAGCACACACTCGAAGAAGTAGGGCAGGACTTTGGTGTCACTCGTGAGCGTATTCGTCAGATCGAAGCAAAGGTTCATGAAAAACTCCGCAACAATGACAAAATAGCTCGTTTAAAAAATTATTTTGATTAAAAATCCGTATGTCACTTTTCATGATAATATTCTACAGTCTTTCTTTCCTCGCTGTTTATGTACAGGTTTTCTTTCTTGTTACTTTTATTGAAAATAGAAAGAAGATATTCATTCGTCATGAAAAATTGAATTTGGATCATTATCCAACTACGACGATAGTTGTACCTTGTTATAATGAAGAAAAAACCGTTGCCATAACATTAGAATCATTGCTTTCTTTAGCATACCCTAAAGACAAGTTGTCTATCTTTGTTGTAGATGACGGGTCTCGTGATAATACTTGGGAAATTCTGCAAGCATATAAAGAAAATCCACAAATTAAATTATTTAAAAAAGAAAATGGAGGGAAGCATAGTGCTATCAACTGGGGAATAGAAAATGCGACTTCAGAATTTGTTGGTTGTTTAGATGCTGATTCGTCTGTTCATCCAGAAGCACTAAAACGTATGATGACTTATTTTGATAATCCTGAAACAATGGCTTGTGCACCGTCTATTGTTGTTCGTGATCCAAAAACTATTTTACAGTATGCTCAGGCTGCTGAGTATGATATGTCTCACTACACAAAAAAGATGCTCGCATTTCTCGGGGGGATACATGTGACACCTGGACCGTTTTCTATTTTTCGTAAAAAAGTTTTTGATACTATAGGTTACTATAAAAAAGCACACCATACAGAAGATCAAGAAATCGCTTTACGTATGCATCGTTATGGTTACAAAATCGATCATTGTCCTGATGCGTATGTGTATACAGGTAGTCCAAGTAGTGTACCAAAGTTATACCGTCAAAGAGTTCGTTGGATATATGGTTTTATTAAAAATGCTATCGACTATAAAGATTTCTTCTTTAAATCTAAATACGGTACGATAGGTATATTTACTTTGCCGTCTGGTTTCGTGTCTATAGCCGGGACAGTCATACTTCTGATGTTTGCCGGATCTCGGATTTATAATTTCATTTTTATGAAATACATGAAGATACAAGCTACAGGATTCGGTTCAGTTTTTGGAAATGCTTCATTTAATTTTGATCCATTTTTTATAAATACACGAGCTTTCTTGTTCATCTCCATTATCCTTTATTCTCTGGTAATACTTGCTCTGATAAATGGAAGAAGGATGATTTACGGCAAGAAAATGGTATTATGGGATATACCACTATTTATGATAATATACAGCTTTATAGCCCCTTTTTGGCTCTTAAAAGCTGTCTGGAATGTGATAACCTCGCAGGAGGCTAGTTGGACAAATGAACGTGATTATTTATTAACTAAAAAAACACTTTAATATGAAAAATGATTGGGCAAAATACATTATAGTTTTCTTTATAACGACGGCACTTTTTGCTGTGGCTGGTAGTCTTTCTAATTTCTTTACAGATAAAAAAATTGCCGAAATGCGTTCAATCCAGAACAAATTAGCGACTGATGTTTTGTCTTCAGAAACACAGTTTTCTCTTTTGTCAGAACTTTCTTGTGAACAAGAGGATGCTACAGATTTATCTAACGAATTATCAGATCTAGCTGAAAAAATAAATTTCAGCGAGACAAATATAAAAAATAACGATGAAGTTACAGAATTAAAAAGATACTACTCTATTCTACAAATTAAAGATTATTTGTTAGCTAAGAAAATAAATCAAAAATGTAAAAGTGATTTAGTTCCACTTCTGTACTTTTATACTACAGCAAACAATTGTACCGAATGTACAAAGCAAGCTTTTGTTTTAACAGAGTTGCGTTCTAAATATCCAAACCTACGTGTTTATTCTTTTGATTACAACTTGGATTTATCGGCATTAAAAGCATTGATAAAGATTTATAAAATAGATGATAAGAAACTCCCAGCAATAGTCTTGAATGAAAAAACTCACACAGGATTTAAAACAGTAGAAGAGATAGAAGTCCTCGCTCCAGCACTAAAAATCCCAGAAGAAAAAGTAGAAGGGGAAACAAAAACTACTACAAAAGATAAAAAAAATAAATAAATTAAAAATCCTGCATAATGCAGGATTTTTAATTTATTAGTCTCTTCTGCGACTTCAGTATGACCTTTTTTTAGTTTTGCGTTGAATAAAACCTATATTGAATACTTTGGATCCACTTCCCAGACTCGGTCACACATAAAATTTTGGTAAATTTTTGCGCGACCCCGACTCAGCTCGTCAGCTTCCGTCTTTCAAGTCTTTCGTGCCACATTAAAAAATACCCATATGGGTATTTTTTAAGTGAGTGGTTTTACGATTCCGCTCGAACTTACTTTATCAAAAATTCGTGAGAATATCCACACAATCGCACATCCGTGCGCTAAAGCGCCTCTGTGCGAAGCACAGAGCTTCTGCTGAAGCAGAAGTGCGGAAAAACGCTCTGCACACCACACAATCTTTTAAAAAGGATGTGGTACGCAGAAATACAAATGCGGAACACGAGCGAAATTTTGCGAAATGCTGGGGGTTTGGGGGAAAGTATTTCGCAAAATTCGCTTCGCGTGCTTCCTGATTTTTTGGCGGGATTTTGGCGGGGCGGGCTAAAAGTTCGAAACAAAAAGTTAATAGCATTTTTTAACCAAAAATGCTATTCTCTATGGGTGGGTACATTTAACAATTTATAAACGACCTAACCCGTTCTAACCTTAAAAGGTTGGGCGGTATGGTCAAAGTGTCCCGCTAAAGCATAAAGAACTCCTAGTCAGAGTTTTGCTTTAGCGGGCTATACACCGAAAGGTGTATAGGTAGTCTTACGACTACCAAATCTGGCTGGGAGCTTTTTGCTTCCTTGAACTAGATATTAAGACCCGCTAAAGTTTATGGAAACAAATCCAATGAAAAATATGCATCGTTCTCCTGATGCTAATGAAGGAGGAGGTTTAGAAAATCTTAATTTATTTGTAGAAAATATAAATAAGAGCGTAGATAACAGCACTCGTTTCGTCAATAAGTTTAAAGAGGTTTTTTCAAAAAAACCAGAAATGTTTTATCAATATACTAAAAATGCAAAAAGTGATATTGAAACTTGGTTTAATGAAAAAAGTTATGATCCAAGTAAATATGTTCCTATTGAAGATAGACAATTATCGCAAGCACCAGCAGACCCATTAAATTTTCACTCACTCCTAAGAGAAGAAGAGGGGTTAGTTTGTCCTCATTACGTAGGAATGCATGGAAAAGTTAAAGATAGAGATACTATAAGATTTGAAGTTAATTACTTGCAACATGTAAATCTAAAAGTGCCTTACAATAGAGATTTGTTATTAAATGAAATGGATGAAAATAATTTTAGATTTGATTTTCAACAACGTGGTGTCGAAAGTCCTATTTCATTTAATGTTAAAATTACAGAAAAAAATAGAGGAAATATTGTAGAAATGTTTGAAAAATGTATTAAAAAATTTGAAGAAATAAAAGAATCTCCTGATGCTGAAGATGCGGATGAGAGTTATGCAAACGGCTGGATTGATATGCTCAACAATCAATTACAAAATATAAAAGGGTAAAAAATTTGACAAAAAATCTCACCCTGCTATACTTAAAAAGTCCTTAGAAAAAGTCGCGCTTCGCGGCTTTTTCCTTTTCTAGGCTTCTTTTTTGATCTGGAATTTCAAATTATCTATCTCAATAAATTTAACAGGTGAACCACTAGCTTGAGTAAGTTTGCGAAGTTTTGTTGATAATCTTGAAGTAGAATACCTTGGCCCTTTTGGCACTCTTTTTGTACTGGAAACAATGGAAACTTTACAACCTTTCGCAACAACTTTTTGAATTAAGAATTCAAAATCGCCATCACCAGAGAATAGAAATATTTCGGTATCTTTATCTGCATGGTCAAGAACATCGGCAGTAAGTTCCACATCGCAATTACACTTCCATGAATAACCCATTTCTATTCTCTGTGTTATTTCAGTATTACACTTTGGACAATTAGTGATAGCGATTTTGTCTTCATTTTTGTATGTGAAAAAATATTTTGGGCGAACAATCGCACTGTAAGGTACCCCATTCTTAAGACAAAGATTCCGGAAATTACTTTCAATTTTAACTTAAACAATTTTTCTTCGCAAATTCTCGTGGCGACATTTTTAATGCAGTGTGTATTCTAGTAGTATTGTAAACATATATCGTGTGATATATTTCAAATACTAATTCTCCAAGAGAATCGAATCTGTTCGGATCACCTAGATCAACTTTAAACTTGTCATAGAAGGATTCTTGATAACCATTCTGCCAAGGTGAACCTTTTTCTGACATTGATACTTTAATACCAGATGAGAAACAAAAATCTTGAAATAGTTCTGCTGTATATTCACTGCCTTGATCAGAATGAATGATATCGGGTTTTGGATGATCCATTAGCGCAGATACTACTGCTTGAATTACAAGAGCACCTGAATGATT
>JAYVGX010000014.1:0-27531 GCA_043771685.1 Minisyncoccota bacterium | reverse complement strand
TTCATTATTTGGGTACATGTATTTAATTTATTGCGTTATTTTCACAACTACTTATAGTTTACTATGATAGATACCTACCTGCAAGCGGGGAAGTATTTTGTTGAGGGTTCGGTAGAATCGGCTACTTACAGAGCCAGGTACTTTTTTAATTTTGATAGTAATCAAAATACAGAAAAGTCTTTCGATTCATCGGCAGGAATCGTGAGTACACTTTCGGTCACAAGTATTTTTCTACTGAAAAATCTCGCGACCCCGACTCGGCTCGACAGCCTCCGTCTTTCGATTTTCTTAAACATATATTTAGATATGTTTAAGAATCACAAATTTTGTGCTTCGCAAAAATTTGTGCCCTCGGCAGGAATCGAACCTGCAATAACGGCTTAGAAGTCCGCAGTTATATCCATTTAACTACAAGGGCATAATTTATCTTACTACAACGGTATGTCCGGTCTATATCCATTTAACTACAAGGGTAGGTATATCTATATTCTTGCAAAGCATTTCTGGTGCGCGATGCAAGACTCGAACTTGCGACCATCCGAGTGTAAATCGGGCGCTCTACCAACTGAGCTAATCGCGCGCATATAATTTATACACTAAAATTTAAATAAATTCAAGACCTACAATAACGAACCTTGATTTTATTTACTAAAAATGGTATTCTCTACTTATGAAGTTAGAGCAAAAACAAAAAGCAATATATTTTCGAAAACAAGGACTTTCTATAAATGAAATAGTGCAGAAGGTAAAAGTTTCAAAAGGAAGTGTGAGTCTTTGGGTTCGAGACGTTGTTTTAACAAAAGAACAAAAAAATAGATTATCTAAAAATGGAAGAAGCGTACATTCTATAGAAGAACGAAGAAAAAGCAGGTTATATAATCAAAAGAAAAAAGATGATATAATAACTTTGCAAGCAAAGAACGAGATTAATTCTATTTCAAAAAATGATTTAAAATTAATAGGAATTTGTTTATATTTAGGTGAAGGCGGAAAAACTAAAAAGGGTATGGCTCGTATTGCAAACAGTGATCCAGATGTGATAAAAATTATGATGCGTTTTTTTAGAGAAGTATGCCTAGTTCCAGAAGAAAAGTTTCGTGGACATGTACATGTATTTGAGCATTCAAATATTAGTAAAACAGAAAAGTATTGGTCAGAAATTTCTGGTATAAAAGTAGAACAATTTTTTAAAACATACACTAAAAAAAGTTCAGCTAGTTTAGAGAAAAGACATACATTACCTTTCGGGACCTTCGATATATATGTATGTGATACAAAGTTGTTTTTAACAATAATGGGATGGATTGAAAAAGTCAAAGAATTAACTATATGAAACTAAAAATACTCTACGAAGACAAAAATATAATAGCCATAGACAAACCTGCAGGGATTGCATGTCACCGAGATGCGCGGTCGCTTAAAGAAAAGACTATCGCTGAATTGGTCTTAGAATATGACCCTAAATTAGAAAAAGTAGGGGAGAGTATGACTGTTGAATACAAGGGCGAGCAAATAGAAATTAAAAGACCTGGTATTGTGCACCGTCTAGACAAAGATACTTCTGGTGTTCTTCTTGTAGCTCGTAACCAAAAAACTTTTCTTTTATTAAAAGAACAATTCCAAAATCATACTATACAAAAAGTCTATCGTTGTTTTGTGTATGGTCGTGTTTCTGATCCAAAAGCCTCACTTCTTTATGGTGGCAGAGGTGTCATCAATGCACCCATTGGTCGCAGTCCAAAAGATATCCGTATGTGGACCGCAGGAAGAGGTGCTCGTGAAGGTGTCCGTGAAGCTCTCACAGAATACATAGTTTTAAATCGTTTCGACGATGGTATCCCATTAAAAAAGAAAGAAACAAAAGACGACCATTACTTTTCTTATGTCGAAGTCTATCCAAAAACAGGTCGCACTCATCAGATCCGTGTCCATATGCGTTATATCAATCACCCGATAGTTTCAGACCCGCTCTATAGTGCCAATAAGGAAAAGGCTCTAGGAATGGACCGTCTAGCTCTGCATGCTTGTTCTATAACCTTTCAATTGTCTAATGGTGAAGGTATGACAGTCGAGGCACCAATACCGACTGATTTCAAAAAAGTGATTAAAAATTATATAGAAATAGAGGGTTAATGTTTCTTGCTTAAAATACCACTTTATGCTAAAGTAACCCTTATGGAAATAACTAAAGAACAATTTACCCCTGTAGATATGGATAGTCGCAAAAACCTTGATTTCAAGGCTGGTGATACTGTTCGTGTCTGGAACAAAATTTTAGAAAAAGGTAAAACTCGTTTACAAGCATTTGAAGGACTTGTTTTGTCTCGTAAACATGGAAAGGAAAGTGGTGCGACATTTACAATTCGTAAGGTTGCAAGTGGTGTTGGTGTAGAGCGTATTTTCCCTCTATTTTCTCCAAATATAGACAAGATTGAAGTTCTCCGTAAATCTAAAACTCGTCGTAGTAAGCTTTACTACATCCGTACAAAGGCTGTTAAAGAAGTTAAGAAACGTCTAAAGAGTATCACTCTTTCAAAAGTAGCTCCATCTGAAGTTGCCGAAGAAGTTATAGAAACACAAGAATAATATAAAAATAAAAAACTGCGAAAGCGGTTTTTTATTTTGAAATTAATTAGTAGACGCTATATACTTGAGGTGATATAATATCTCTATGGTTAAAAGGGGACCAAAACCGAAAAGAATAATAAGTGAAAAGTGGACACCAAACTTAGCTTATGCAATTGGTTTGATTGCAACGGATGGTTGTTTAGGAAAAGATGGTCTATTGATTGATCTTACTTCTAAAGATAGAGAGCAGTTGGAAAATTTCTCAAAATGTTTGAATGTTGATTTTAAGATAGGCAATAAAATAAACAGTGCTGGTGACAAAAGTCTAAGAATTCAATTTAAAAATAGATTTTTCTATGATTTTCTTCTTTCTTTAGGTCTAACTCCTAAAAAATCCCTTACTATGGGTAAGTTAAAGATACCAGATAAATATTTTTTCGACTTTCTAAGAGGTTGTTTTGATGGCGACGGGTCTTTTTATTCTTATTGGGACAAAAGGTGGAAATCTAGTCATATGTTTTATCTTGAATTTATTTCTGCTAGCCCAAAATATATTGAGTGGGTTAGATTAGAATTAAAAAATAGAGTTAATGTGTCAGGTCACCTCGTGTCAGATGGTAGAAAAAGAAATTATCAGTTAAAGTATGCCAAAAGAGAGGCACTAGAAATTATTAGTAAAATGTACTATAGTAAAGATGTTGTTTATTTGTCTAGAAAGAAGCTTAAAGTTGACGAAGCTTTAAAAGTTGAGATAACGCAACAGAGTAAATACAAAGGATAAAATGCGCAGGTGTTGTAACGGTAGCCAAGCTGCCTTGAGGTGGCAGTGCTCGCAAGGGCGTGGAGGTTCAAATCCTCTCCTGCGCACAATTTAATAAATAGTATATGGAGAAATTACATATAAACGGCTTTAATTAAAATACAATGATTTCGATACTGTATATAATCTTTATTATATTTCTTTTATCTGTATTAATATTTTCTGTTTTATGGTCCGTAAGTATCTTTACTTCCAAGTTTATCTATAATCCAATATCTAAAAAATATTTCCCTGACATAGTACAAACTCTAGAATTAAAAGACGATAGTGTTTTATACATGCTACCAGCAGGGGATAGCAGATTATTTTTTAGTATTTTAAAAGAAAATAAAAATGTTAAAATATTTGGTATTGAAAAAAACTTTTTCTCTATAATTGTTTCAAATTTCTATATTTTTTTAAATAGTAGAAAGTATTTTCTAAAAAAAGAAGAAAGATTGAATATAAATAATATAGAAATTCTAAAAAAAGATATTTTTGATATCGATTTATCAAATGCCACACACATATGTCTGTACATCTATCCAAATATTATGGATGATATGCTTACTTTTCTTGATGATAATTTAAAAAAAGGGACAAAAGTTGTCTCTATCAATTTTCAATTTACACAAAAGCGACCAACAAAGGAAATAGAGCTGAAAAAAAATAAATTTCAGCGTATAAATAAAATTTATGTCTATGAATTTTAGTATAAAATGCTATAATAAAAGTTATGATCAATGAAGATTTAATTGACTATATCCAATCACAGCTTAAGAAAAATGTTTCCGAAGAAACAATAATCCAAAAACTTTCAAATGCTGGTTGGATTTTTTCTGATATCCAAGAGGGTCTTAAAAAAGTTAAAGAACCAGTTTTTGTTGAAAAACCAATTATAAATGAATTAGTAATCCAAAAATATATTCCTGAAACAGAGGAAGTAGAACAAGTAAATAAAGAAGAGTCAAAAGTTGTTGAATTACAATATCTAGAAGTGCAAGCGCCTAAAATACCCGATGTTCAAATTCAAGAAGAAGTAAGACAAGAAGTCGTCACAGAAGAAGCAAAGCAAGAAAATAAAGAAGAGTCAAAAGTTATTGAATTGCAGTATGCAGAATTACAAAAACCTAGCATATTCGATGTTCAAACTAAAGAAGAAATTAAAAAAGAAATAACCGAAGAAGTAAGACAAGAAATTAAAGAGCAAATAAGAAAAGAAATTATCGAAGAGGTAAGACAAGAGGTTAGAGAGGAAATAAAAAAAGAAAATACACCAGCAATACAATCAGATATAAAAGTCTGGACACCTTCAGTTTTGAATCCACAAGTTTTAGAAAATACAGAAACACTGATACCTGTAATTCCACCCAAAGAGACGATTGTAGTACCCAAAGATGTCAGTCTACAAAAAGAGGATAGTATCAATCAACAGGAGGAATTGATTCCAGTATTAGTTAAAAATAATCCTGAAATTGTAACTAAACCAGAGGTTGCAACAGATCCAAACATCCACCAAAATATTAATTTTCAGAAACCAACTACCGTAGATATTAAAAATCCTGTAAATAAATTATCGATTATTCCCAATAAAGCACTCCTTTCTTCTTATCCATCTGACGTAGAAAAAGTACGTTCCTCGATAGTTTTGAAGGATCTACCTGTTTCTAGTAAAAGTAATTTATCTAAAATACTACTAATTATTTTTGGAGTAGGGGTAGTTCTCGTAGGTACCTTTTTTGTTTTGAAATACTTTGGTATTTTTAATAAACCACTAATTACCAGAGATCCTAAGACTGATCTCCTGTCGGCTCTGTCAAAGTTTTCTGAAAGAGATTCATATACTGTCGATACTCGTATCGATGTCTCGTCAGCATCTATTTCTGGTATAACAGCAAGTCTAATAAACGATGAAGTAAATAGATCAACTCAAAAAGATAATCTGTCTATTAAAAGTAAAGGTAAAGTAAATAATAAAAATAACAATAATTATTTCTTTGATTATCAAATGTCAGTCAAAAGCACTCTCTTGCCAGAAGACATAGTGACAAATATCAAATACGCAGATAAGAATTTCTATATCAAATTCCCAGAATTGACTAAAATATTTGGTATAAATACTCCGAAAGAAACATGGGTTTTAACAAGTGCTGACAAAGTTAATTTAATATTGAAAACATTACCACCACACATAGAAGAAAGAATAAAAAAAGTTGATGTTTACAATATGCTCTCGGGGGATGTTCCGCCATATGTTGTTGCAAAATTTAATAAATCTTTTAAAAATTTTATAAAAAACTCTGAAGTCATTCTCGTGACAACTGAAGAATTCGATAATAAAATGGCTTATCATTATAAAATACAGCCAGATAGAAAAGTGACAAAAGAATTCTTTACTAGTCTTTTAGATATATTTAAAACTGGTAATAATCCTGTTGTTTCCCAACAGATAGATGAAGCACTCGGAGCAACTGTTTTCGATTCTATCGATGTATGGATTGGAACTAATGACAACACATTGTATAAATATAATTTCAAGATGCATACGCCACTCTCTAAGATAATGGCCTTTGATGACAAATCAACTTCAAGTAACAATGTCGATTTAGAATGGGAGACAACTTATAGTGATTTAGGAGAGTTAAATAAATCAAATATTCCAACAGACAATGTTTCTATTGAAAATTATATTAAAACCATTAACGAATTGAAAACAAAAGATTTGATCGATACATTTAGAGTCTATACAAAAAACTTCTATACTACTTTTGGTAACTTCGGTAAAAATAATAATAAAGACGGAGATTGTGCACACCCAACTGCTACGTCTCTTTTCTCACCACTCGGACATGGTCGTCGTGGAGATATAATTGTTGGTGATATATCAAAGGTTATCCAGGACTTGTTAGTTCGTGTACCGACAGGGATGCTATGTTATTCTACGAGTAGTTCTTGGGCTATGTCCGCTCCGTATATGGATGGTACTTCTTATTGTGTCGATAGTTCAGGATTCGGTGATAAAACAAGTATTCCTTTAACTGGAGTTGTTTGTAAAAAATAAAATGATTAACGATTACATTCTCAAATGTATTATAATGCAGGTTTTATCTTTTTGTGGTTTTTTTATTGCTTTCTATATATATCACAAGAAAAGCAAAAAACAAAAACTAATTTGTCCTAGACGTAGTAAATGCGACGAGGTGGTTAATTCAAGTTCGTCCTATTTTCTAGGTTTATCAATCGAGATTTTAGGATTATTTTATTATCTGTTTGTTTTTTTAGGATACATGCTAATCCTTAATTTATATTTTTTAAATTATAATTTCTTATTATTAGAGAAAGTTATAACTATTAGCACCGTCTTTGCTTTTTTGTTCTCACTTCGTTTAGTCTATCTGCAACATTTCGTCTTAAAGATGTATTGTTTTTGGTGTTTACTTTCGAGCGCGGTTTCATTTTTGATTTTCCTAGCATCTCTGAACTTCCTGTATAAATAAAGGGGAGTGGATTTATAAGTCATTTTCTGGTATAAATAAACAATTATAGGCTTTTGTCTATAAATACATGGGGCTTATGGTGTAACGGTTAACACTGGGGTTTGTGGAACCCTCGATTCGAGTTCGATTCTCGGTAGGCCCCCATTATAATAAACCGCTTCGGCGGTTTTTTATAATGGGGGCCTAAGCAAGCAAACTTCTTTGCTTGCGTCCGAGAATCGAAAGACTTTTCTGTATTTTGATTACTATCAAAATTAGAAAAGTACCTGGCTACGTGGTAGCCGATTCTCGCTCTTAATTTTTCTGTATAAAAAAATCTTTTTTAAGCTTAGAGTAGTATTTGACAGCTTCTTTTTTAGAGCGAATCAATATCATTTTTGTAGGGTTATTTCCATTACATATTTTATTTAATCTAACAAATTCCTCGATGCTTGCATCGGTCCACATGGTATCATATGTATATGGAACATATACACAAAAGACATAATGTATCACTCCTCATATACCACATAGTCTGTCCAGCTAAATTCAGAAGAGAAATCTTTTCCGAAGGGGTTTCTAATACACTAAAAAAGACCTGTTTGGAATTAGGTCTAAGATATGAGATAGATTTTCTTGAAATAGGAACAGATAATGACCATGTTCACTTTCTAATACAAACAATTCCAAACAGGTCGGTCTCTAACACAGTAAAGTTAATAAAAAGTATAACAGCTAGAGAAATATACAAACAAAACCCCGAAGTGAAAAGATTTCTCTGGGGAGGTAACATTTGGACGATGGGATACTATATAAATACAGTAGGACAATATGGGGATATTAAAATGATACAAAATTACGTAAAGAATCAAGGCATTCTCAACTATACACAATTACATACACAACAAGTTGGTCTTTTTGATATTATCTAAATCGCGAATTCATACCTCGATGCTTGCATCGGGGTTATTTGATTGGAAACATGGCTGAGGCGATTCCCAAAAAGGGAATTAACGTTACAAAAAGAGGCCTTGCTTATAATGAGCCAGAATTATTTTTCGCTTAGCCAAATACAAGATACGCATTCCTCTCCGAATGCGTTTTTTTTATTGTAAAATTGACTTTACAATACTTTCTGGTAAAATTGTTTTATGTCAAAGGTTTTGAAAAATAATATATACGAGCTAAGATCTAAAAAAGGCATAACCCAAGAAGAGCTCGGTTCTGTTGTTTCGGTTAGTCGTCAGACTATTATCTCAATAGAAAAAGGGAACTACACTCCGTCGGTGGGATTGGCTATTCTTTTTGCAAAGTTTTTTAAACTTCCGGTCGAGAATATTTTTTGGTATGATAAATAATATGAAATACATAACTTTTAAAGAATTTATTCTTTTAGCAGCACTTTCAATATTTGGTTTCCTCTTGTGGAACCCACTCGATCTTTTTATGTCTGACGTTGTACATATGACTGTCGGGGGACTCCTTGTTTTGTCAGTTGCTTTATTTGCTGGCTTTGTCGTTCATGAAAAGATATCAGATGAGCGTGACATGGCACATCACAATATGGCTGGACGTCTAGGTTACACTTTAGGCCTCGTAACTATTTCTATAGGTATTGCTTGGCAGACTATATACATGCCCTATGACCCGTGGCTCTTTATAGCCTTACTTGCTATGGTTTTCGGGAAAGTTTTTTCTCGTATTTATAGTCGGATGTATATGTAAAGTTTTTTCGTGTTAGTCTTTAACTAGTTTGAGGATTGTCCGACTTTTGATCCTATTGTTTCAGAAGTTAAATAACATGTTATAATATAGCTATTAATATTAGTTATAAATAATTATATGTTAGATGGATTCAAAAGTTTTATTTTGCGGGGTAATGTTGTAGATCTAGCTGTCGGTGTCGTTATCGGTGCTTCGTTTGGAGACATTGTGAAGAGTTTGGTGGAGAATTTACTTACACCGCTCATAGGTGCTATTGTAAAAGCTCCAGATTTCTCAAATTTATTCTTTACTATAAATGACAGCAAGTTTATGTACGGGAGTTTCTTAAATGCTCTTATCGCATTTATACTTGTTTCTGCAGCAGTTTACTTCTTTGTTGTGACTCCTATTAATAATCTGATCGCTCGTACAAAGAAAAACACAATTGTCGAACCAACAACAAAAGACTGTCCAGAATGCGTAAGCACTGTGCCAATCCAAGCAAAGAAATGTGCTTTTTGTGCTTCACCGATTGCTTAATTAAATGTTAAAAAATATTTTCCCGAAATCAATACTTTATTTAATTACTATCTCAAGTATTTTAAATATAGCTCGAATAATTATTTTTGATACTTATTCTTCTATTTATCTATTTTGGAATCTATTTTTAGGACTTGTATCTTATTTTATAACTTTGTATTTACTAAACACAAAACAGAAAGTATTACCGTTTTTTACGGTAGTACTTTTTGTTTTGTGGTTATTGTTTTTACCAAATGCTCCTTATCTCATTACTGATCTAATTCATATAAATGATAGCTTTGTTGTGCCACACATCTATGATGCAATCATGCTCATCCTCTACGCAATTCTTGGTTTATTATTGTTTTTATATAGTCTGACAAAGATGAAAAGTATTCTAGAAAGAAAGAATTTGTCTCATACAAAAATAAATTTATTTATTTATGCATCCATCCTGCTTTCATCTTTTGGTATGTATTTAGGTCGGTCCAAAGCCTTGCGTTTTAATAGTTGGGAAGTATTCTCGAAACCCGACCATATATTCTCAAAAATTTTTGATATATTTTTATACCCAAGTATTTATGAAGAAGCTTATATTTTTACAATTGTGTCTTTTACACTACTCTCGATGTCATACTTTTTATGGGTAGAATTTAGAAAATCAAAGATATGAATCTGTGGTGGTTTATTGTTCTGGTATAAATAATCATTTAATGATATAGTTAATTGCATGAATACACGTCGAGGTTTCACTCTAATCGAATTACTTGTTGTTATTTCAATTATCGGATTACTATCTTCTATTGTTCTTTCTTCTTTGAATGCATCTCGTGTAAAAGCACGTGATACAGCTCGTAAAGCTCAAGGCCAGCAATTTCAAAGGGCTATAGAGACATATTTTGTAGATAATGGTACATATCCTGTTGTTGCTTTTCCAATGTCTTTTAACAGTGCTTCTATAATTAGTTTATTGGTTCCTAAGTACATTTCTTCTATTCCTATTGATTCCACCAATACTTCTGGTGTGACATATTATGGCACAACAAGCGGTTATGTTTTAAATATCTCTATGGAAAATCAAACTCAAGTATCACCACCAGCGTATGGTTGTAAACTCGGTACGGGCAATACTTATACAAGTTATTATCCAACAACTCCAGCTTGTTAGTCTGTATACTGTATTTTTTGTTATTACAAAAAACTCATATCCGGATGATCGTCGCCCTCTAAATACAGTTTCTGATGAAATTTATAAGAAAGAAGTACTTTAATTTAGTAAAAAAAAATTAAAAATTGCAATTTTTGTCTAAAATTTTTTCTCTAAAAATCGAACTTGAAATTAGCCTAAAAGTAAACGACTTTTTAGGCTCTTTTTGTCAAACTATTGACGATATCGCCATCCGTTTACATAGTGTGAATTTTTATTAAAAAACCTTGTGATAAGACTTGTTATAGGGGTATAATACTAGTCCAAGTTTAGTTTTAATTGCACATTATAAAGTTTCTTAATTTAAAAAAGTTATGACCATCAACATCACAAAGAGAGACGGAACAAAAATGAGTTTCAATGCTGATCGTATCAACAAATCCATCGAACGCGCATGCGTGGGGATCAATGATCCAATCAGTAAAGTTATCCAAATAGCAACAGAAACTCGTCTTACTCTTTATGATGGTATAACAACAGAAGAACTTGACCTTGCGACTATAAATGCAGCCCTCCAAAACACTCAATACGATTTAGACTTCGACAAAATCGCTACAAGATTGCTTTTAAAGGTTATCTACAAGAAAGTAATGGGGGATTATGATCCAGACAATGAAGCCTCTCCTATATCTAAGGAAGAATTTACTGAAATGCACAATGCTCGTTTTAAAGACTATGTTAATTATGCTGTCGAAAAGGAATTGCTCGACAAGAGAATGAACGAATTGTTTGATTTAAATGTACTTTCTAGTTACCTTAAAGTTGAAAACGATGATTTATATAAATACTCTGGTCTTTCAACAATGCTCAATCGTTATTTGATGAAAGACGAGAAACAAAACCCACTTGAAACACCACAATTTTTCTGGATGCGTGTTGCGATGGGTATGTCGCTGAATGAAAAGGACCCAACAGCTTGGGCTATCAAGTTTTACGACAAAATGTCAGCACTCGAGTATTTGTCAGCTGGTTCTACAAATATAGGGGCAGGGACACCAAAGCCGAAACTTTCAAACTGCTTCCTTATGGAAATCCACGACGATATGGAGCACATTGGTAAAACAGTTTCCGATGTTCTACTTTTGTCTAAAGCAACAGGAGGTATCGGTCTATCGGTTACGAAACTACGTGCTGAAGGCTCACTACTTAAATCAAACAACACTGTTTCATCTGGACCAGTACCGTTTATGCACATTATCGACTCTGCTGTTCGCGCAGTCCAACGTGGAGGCAAGAAAAAAGGTGCTTTGTGTTTCTATATGGAAAACTGGCATCTAAACTTCCAAGATTTCCTTGATTTGAAACAAAACAATGGAGACGACTATCGCCGTGCTCGTACTGCAAATACTGCTGTATATATATCTGATGAATTTATGACTCGCGTTATCAATGGTGACGATTGGTATCTATTTGATCCAAAAGAAGTTTCTGATTTAAATGAACTATACGGACAAGAATTTTCTAAGCGGTATAATGAATATGTCGAGATGGCAAAGTCTGGCAAGATCAAACTCTATACTATTATGCCAGCTCGTCAACAATACAAAAACATCTTGGTGTCACTTGAAACAACTTCGCACCCATGGCTCACATGGAAGGACACTATCAATGTGCGTGCTCTCAACAACAATACAGGAACTATCCACTGTTCAAACTTGTGCACAGAAGTAACACTTCCAACTGATCGCGACAATGTAGCTGTATGCAACCTCGTATCTATCAATATCGCTCGCCACATCTTTAATGGTCAAGTTGATTGGCACCGTCTCGAGACTAGTACACGTTTGGCGATACGACAGCTCGATAATCTAGTAGACATAAATGCACTTCCTATTCCAGAGGCACGAAAAGCCGACAGTGAGAACCGTGCAGTTGGACTTGGACTTATGGGATTCTCCGATGCAATCGAACAACTTGGTTTTTCTTATGAAGACAATGGAGCTTACGATTTCTCTGACCAAGTTTTTGAATTTATTTCTTTTATGGCGATAGATGAGAGTGCGAGTTTAGCTGAGGAGCGTGGAAGTTACAAAAACTTTAAAGGTTCCGAGTGGTCAAAAGGTCATGTACCAGTAGACACAATGGCAAAATTAGAAAAAGAAAGAGGTCGCGAATTGATAATCAAAAAAGATTCTGCGAAACTTTTACCAGAACTTAATTGGGAAGACTTGCGCGGTAAAGTTAAAAAGGGAATACGCAATGCGACACTACTAGCTATCGCGCCGAATGCCAACATCGGGCTCGTTGCTGGAACAAGTCCTGGTATCGATCCTAGATTCGCTCAAATGTTTTCTCGTAATAAAATTTCTGGTAAATATTTAGAGATAAATCCAAATCTCGTTTCTGCATTGCAAAAAGAAAAATTATGGGAGAAAGTCCGCGAACAAATACTAGAACACCATGGAGATATAGAATCTATTGTTGAAATCCCTGATGAAATTAAAAGAATTTATAAAACATCTTTCGCTGTTTCACCTTATGCATATATCGAAGTTGCAGCTCGCGCTCAGAAATGGGTAGACATGGGAATATCTCGTAATATGTATCTAGACATCCGCGACATAGACGAGATTATGAATATCTACACAAGTGCTTGGGACAGGGGACTCAAAACTACTTACTACTTACACATGAAGCCTCGACACTCTGCTGAACAGTCAACCGTTAAAGTCAATAAATCTGAAGCAATGGGTGGACGACGTGGATTTGCAGCCCTCAAAACATCTGCTGTTGAAACTGCCGCCGAACATAAAGAAATACATGCTCTAGACGGACTCGAACCGTTGCCAAAAAATGTACAAGTTTCTGATATGGCAAAATTAATGGTAAATGAAAAAGAAGAAGCGAGTCACATCTGCCTACCAGAGGATCCAAACGATAAGTTTTTGTGTGAAAGTTGTCAGTAATTATTAATTTAAAGATAACGAAATAAAATAATTCTTTTCTTCATGGTCTGGTGACTTACCCCGAGGACCTGAAGAAAAGAAATATTTTATGAAGTTTTAATATATATATGATTTTAGGAAAAGCATCACCCGAGGACATGAACCTCCACCCAATGAAATACAAATGGGCTTATGAATTATATAATCAAGCTGTCCGTAATACCTGGTTCCCTCACGAGATAGCACTCGGCGAGGACCTCGTAGACTGGAAAGCCATGACTGAGGATGAACGTCACGCTGTAGAATTCCTAATGGCATTCTTTAATCCTGGAGAGTTGATCGTGAACCGTTCACTTGCGCTCGGTGTGTACCCGTACATTAAAAGTCCAGAATGTCACCTATATTTAGCAAAGCAAATGTTTGAAGAAGCTAACCACTGTGTTTCTTTCGAGTACGTCCTCGAAACTTTTCCGCTTGATCGTGAAAAGGTTTACAATGTGCATTTGGACACAGAGTCAATGAGACTCAAAGAAGATTTTATTAAAAAGTATTTGGTTCGGATGACTGAAAAAAGTTTAGATATTGAAACAGCTGAAGGGAAGAAAGACTTTGTTCGTAACCTCGTTGCTACAAATATAGTTATGGAAGGAGTCTGGTTCTACTCAGGTTTCATGGTAGCACTTTCTTTCCGTCAACGTAATCAACTTCGTAACTTAGGATCGATGATCAACTGGGTTATTCGTGATGAGTCATTACACCTTAAATTCGGTATCAACTTGATCCATACAATCCTTGAAGAGAATCCGGAGATTTTAACAGCCGACTTTGCTAAAGAAATCCGTGACATAGTTATAGAGGGTGTTGAATTAGAAGTAGCATATAACAAGGACTTGTTCCCGAAGGGAATACTCGGACTCAATGCTGACTATGTGAACCAATACGTTCAATACGTCGCTGACCGACGTCTCGAAGAACTTGGTCTTGAAACACATTTCAATGTTACCAACCCTGCTAAATGGATGGCTACATCAACTGATGTTTTCGAACTAGTGAACTTCTTTGAAGCACAAAACACATCATACGAAGTCGATGCTCACGGGCACAATAATGAAAAGAAAGCGGAATAGTTAAAGTACTAATAACAAAATCCTCCAGAAGCCTTGCTTCTGGAGGATTTTGTCTAAGTCTAATTTTAGATTTTCTATCTTTTATATGTTTATGTTATAATAAAACTATGAAATCAAAACAAACACAATTTATATTATTCATCGTTTGCGTGGTCGTATTAGTAGGTATTTTAGGTTATGTTGGTAAGAAGAATGTTAAGCCTGGAAAATTAGACGGCTTTGCTCAAACACTTAAAACAGAAGGGGCAGAATTCTACGGAGCATTTTGGTGTCCTCATTGTCAGGAACAAAAAGAATTATTTGGATCTTCCAAACAGTATTTACCTTATATAGAATGTTCAACTACAAACAAAGACCAAACTCAAATCTGTAAAGATAAAAAAATAGAAGGTTACCCAACTTGGTATTTTAAAAACGGTGTTGTAGTTGCGTCAACTGATACAAAACCAATTGTTTGTTTGCCTGCACCTGGTATCGAAGGAGAAAATGAGGTCTGCAAAACAGTAGCATCAGAAAATGGTAAGAAAACTTGGATTTTTGCTGATAATAAAAATTTCTCTGTTAAGAGTGTGAATGATCCAGTCATTGAAGGTGATAAATGGAAATTTCCAGTTGGTGCATCTATGAGTGGTAAAGTTTCACTCGAAGTTCTAGCACAACAAATCGGTTTCACTCTACCACAATAATATGCCCGCATATATAGAAACTTTTAATTATATACTAGCGCTCGGCACTGTACTTTTGCAGTTTACTATAGTATATATAGTTTTTAATTTAATTTTCTTGCGTAAAAAAGAAAATTATGCACTTTCTTTTTTTAAGAAAAATACTATTTTATTTTCTTTCCTGATAGCTTTGTCTGGACTCGTTTTGTCTTTGTTCTATTCTGATGTAATCGGTTATCCACCATGCGAGCTTTGCGTTATACAGCGATTTTTTATCTATCCGCAAGCTTTATTTTTTGGATTAGCATTGTATATAAAGAAAAATTATTTAATAATTATTGGTACGCTTTTAGCATCTATAGAAATATTTGTAGCTATTTATCATGTCTATGTAGAAAATGGAGGGGAGTCTAATTTGCCTTGTGCCTCAGACGCTATAAATGCTGTCACTTGCAATGCTCGCTATGTTCATGAATTCGGTTATGTGACTATTCCAGTTATGGCGCTAACCACCGCACTCTTTGTTGTTGTTTTATACTTGAACAATAAGTTTTATAACGAAGAAAAATTATCTTAAAAATTTTCTTGTGGTATAATAAATTATATGCACACAGACGAAGAATCAGTAATAGATCTTATAAAAAAGTCTGGACTTGTTAATCCGGTTGATTTAGAAAATGCACAAAAACAAGCTAAAGAAAAAAGCCAAAGTATTGGTGATGTTCTTGTTTCCTTGGGGAAAATAACAAACAAAGATCTAGCTCGAATAAAATCACAAATATTAGGTATTAATTATGTCGACTTAAAAGGTGTGGCTATAGATCCTGATGTTTTAATGCTTGTTCCAGAACCTATTGCTCGTATCAATAATATCATTGCTTATAAAAAGACTTCTAAAGGTCTAGAAGTTGCTATGACTGATTCTGATAACTTGGCAGTTATCGATTTTATAAAAAAGAAAGTTGGGATTAAAGTCATCCCTCGTTTAACTGATGATGAATCGATAAAAGAAGCTTTGCTTTTTTATAAAAAGAGTCTACAAGCTGATCTCGCTGACATAATCAAAAAAGAAGGTGCCAATGTCAAACCGATGCTCGATGGTAATATAGTCGATGAAGATGGTGGCGAAAATAAATCAGATAAAGATTTAAAAGAATTAGCTTCTGATGTACCGATTGTTAAAATTGTCGATACTCTGATATCTCATGGAATCATCAGTGGAGCATCCGACATACACATAGAACCAGGAGAAACATCTCTCATCATTCGTTATCGTATCGATGGTATACTTCACGACGCTATGGTACTACCTCGTGATACATCCCCAGGTGTGGCTGCTCGTATAAAAGTACTTTCGAATTTAAAACTTGATGAAAAGAGGTTACCACAAGACGGACGTTTCAAGATTGTTGATGACTCTCAAAGAGTTTCTTTTCGTGTTTCAACACTACCTACTTATTTTGGAGAGAAAATTGTTATTAGAATATTGCGTGAGAATTCAAAAGGTTTTTCACTTGAAGGACTTGGTTTCCATGGAGAGGCCCTCGAGCGTATACACAATGGTATGAAAAAGCGTGACGGGATGTTACTCGCAACTGGTCCAACTGGTTCTGGTAAAACAACAACTCTATACACAATGCTCGATATACTAAATACAACAGATGTAAATATTTCTACTATCGAAGATCCAATCGAGTATCAGATGAATCGTATTAATCAAACTCAAACTAAATCAGAAATAGGCTTAACATTTGCAAATGGTCTGCGTACATTACTTCGTCAGGATCCAGACATAATAATGGTCGGAGAAATCCGTGATACTGAAACAGCGCAACTCGCAGTTAATGCAAGTCTTACTGGTCACTTGGTTTTATCAACTATCCACACCAACAGTGCTGCCGGTGCGATACCACGTATGATAGACATGGGAGTAGAGCCATTTTTAATAGTCTCAACGGTTAGAACTATTATTGGTCAGCGTTTGATACGTAAATTGACTTCTGACAAAGAAGAATACTTTTTAAGTAAAAGTGAGTTGGAGTCTTTAGAGAAAATAACAGACTTGGATCGCATGCTTAAATTCATCATTGATGAGAAAATAGTTAAACCTGACGCAACGTGGAAAACTATTCCTTTTTATAAACCAAAAGCTGGAAAAGAAAGTGCCAATGGTTATGTGGGACGTATAGGAATGCATGAAGTTCTCTCAGTGACGAGTTCAATCAAAGAGCTTATTTTAAAAGGGGCAGGAGCTGATGAAATAGAAAAACAAGCAAAAAAAGAAGGGATGATGACAATGCTCGAAGACGGTTTATTTATGGCAGTTCAAGGAATAACTTCAACAGAGGAAGTTCTGCGTGTTGTTTCAGAATAATATGAAATTTAAATATAAATTAAAAACCAAAGATGGCAAAATAATCGAAGGTTATCAAGATGCCAACGACCAATTTACTCTGGCTCATGAATTAAACAAAGATGGTTCTGTAGCTTTATATATTATTCCAGCAAAAGAAGGAGATAAAAAATCAATATTCGATATGAATTTTTTCCAGTCTATTTCTCTGTCTGAGAAAATGATTTTTACTAATAATTTAAGTGGGATGCTTTCTGCTGGTTTACCTTTGACTCGAGCATTACAAATCCTAACGAAACAAGCAGGGAATAAATACATGACAACTATCTTAGAAAGTGTAATCGCTACTGTAAATGGTGGTGAAACATTATCTGCGGGTTTGAATAAATTCCCGAAAACATTTGATAGTATTTTCGTAGCTATGGTCAAAGCAGGAGAGGAGTCTGGAAATCTACCTCATGTTTTATCTGAAATAGGTATGACACTGAAGAAATCTTTTGATCTAAATAAGAAAATAAAAAGTGCCATGATGTATCCATCGATTATCTTAGGAGTTATTTTAATTATCGGAGTCCTAATGCTTATGTTTGTTGTTCCGACACTCACTAAAACTTTTAAAGATATGGGCACAAAATTACCCGGATCTACACAGTTTGTTATTACTATCTCAGACTTCGCAGCAGACCACCCATTCCTGCTCTTTGGGATACTCATAGCACTTTTTGGTGGTCTATATGCTTTTGCTAAAGCCGAGTTCACTCAAAAATATTTTGATTTTATTATCTTAAGATTGCCCGTTATCGGAACAATTGTTAAAGAAGTTAATACTGCTCGCACTACTCGAACACTCTCTTCGCTCTTGGGTTCAGGACTCGACATGTCACAAGCACTATCTATTACTTCTGAAGTTCTACAAAACATATATTATAAAAAAGTTGTCGCTCTAGGGATAGAAAATATCCAGAAAGGGCTACCACTCTCAGGAGCGTTTAAAGACAATATAAAGCTTTATCCTGTGATGGTTGGTGAGATGATGGAAGTGGGAGAAGAAACTGGTAATCTAGCAGCCATGCTTCTAAATATCGCTACTTTTTATGAAAATGAAGTCGATAATAAAACAAAAGATTTATCTACTATTATCGAACCATTACTGATGGTTTTTATTGGTGGAACAGTTGGATTTTTTGCTATATCTATGATCTCACCGATTTATTCTGTAATGGATAATGTTAAATAATATGATTAAAAAAGGATTTACTCTCATAGAGTTGTTAATAGTGATAAGTATTCTTGCTGTTATCTCTGCTATAATTTTCCCATCTTTATCTAAATTTAGAAATGATAGAATTTTAAATAATACAACTACTGACATTGTATCTTTGATAAATACAGCTCGTAATGACACAGTTGCATCATTGAATTCTAAAAATTATGGTATACACATAACATCTACAAGCATCACTTATTTTATAGGGCCCAGTTATACAAATGGAGCAGTCGGTAATATTGTAGTTACTTTTGATAGTGCAGTAAATATACCAGTCAGTGGAGGATATAGTTTAAATGGTGGTGGAAGTGATATTTTATTTACTCGTTTAACCGGTGATACTATAAATTATGGTACAATAACAATACAGCTTGTTTCTGATCCAGCAAATCAAAAAACAATTACCATATCTAAAACAGGAAGTGTTAGTTCAAATTAATTATGAAATTTTTTTTAAAAAATAAAAAAGGATTCTCTGTAATTGAAATAATAATTGCTTGTGCAATTATCTCAACTTCTATTTTTGCTCTTGTTTCTTCTGCGTCCAAAGGTGTTCAACTTTCAAATCAAGCTTTAAAACAAACGCAAGCAACCACTTTACTTGAAGAGGGTGCTGAAGCTGTAAAATCTATTCGGGATAATCTATGGACTGATATTTCATCTTTAACTGTCGGTACAACATACTATCTATCTTTTGACACAACAACAAACAAATGGTCACTCTCAACTACAGCTTCAACCATCGATTCTATTTTTACGAGAACTATAGTTATATCGGCTGTTAATCGTGATAGTAATGATGATATAACAACTTCAGGTGGTACTCTGGATGCTCGGACAAAAAAGGTAATCATAAATGTTTCTTGGAAGAATTCTTCGAATACAATAACATCAAAAGATTTAAGTTTTTATATGAGTGATATTTTTAATTAATATGAAAAAAAACAAAGGTTACAGCTTAATAGAGGCAATAGTTTATCTTGCGATTTTCGGGACCTTGTCTGTCTTGGTTATAAATTCTTTTCTTGTTGTTCTGAGTTCTTTTAACCGTTCTCGTATCAACAGTAACTTAGCCGAAAGTGGAGCAAGTGCTATGGAGCGTATGTCACGTGAGATAAGACAAGCTAAAAACATAGATACAACTAATAGTGTTTTAAATTCTTCTTTTGGTACTCTGCAATTAAATAGTACAAATTCAAGTAATGTTGCTAAAATTGAAAAATTTAATGTTTCAAATGGAGATTTAAATTTATATGAAGACGATGTTTTAGTTGGTAATTTGCTCGGTCAAAAAGTAGACATCACTTCTTTTATAGTCAGACGTATCACTACAGTAGAAGGTGAAGCTGTTAAAATAGAAATGACTTTACAAAACACAGGCAGTACAACCATTGCAACAGCAAATTTCTACAACACTATTATTCTAAGAGGCTCATATTAATATGAAAAAACAAAAATTTTACAAAAATAATTTAAATGGTGGTGCAGCGATGATGATTGTTGTAATATTTTTCTTATTTATAAGTTTAACCATCCTTGTCGGTATCATGACACCAACTTTACGTGAATTTAAAATCGCAGGGACAAACTTTAATTCTAAAAATGCTTATTATTTAGCCGAATCTGGAGTAGAGGATGCACTGTATAGAATAAGAAATAGTAAACAAATTAGTGCGAATGAAAGTATTGTCTTAGGATCAACTAGTACAACAACAACTATTACCGACATTTCTTCAAGTCAAAAAGAGATAGTTTCATTAGGGGATAGAGGTTCAAATGAACGCAATGTTAAATTAACTGTTTCAACTGGTGTCGGTGTATCTTTTAGTTATGGTGTCCAAACTGGCAAGGGTGGCTTTACTATGAGCAATGGTTCAAGCGTCATCGGTAGTGTTTATTCTAATGGTCCTATAACAGGCCCTGGTTCTATAACAGGTAGTGCAACTTCTGCCAATTCTGCAACACTTACTTCAGATCAATCAAATGGTACAGGGACGCCAGCATACAATGTGTCATTTGGTAATGCAAATAGTACCCAAGACTTTGGCCAGAGTTTCCAAATAAGTACAGATGAATTTGTAAATAAAGTACAGCTTTATATTAAAAAAGTAGGCACCCCATCAAGCATAACTGTGAATATAAAAACTGATTCAAGTGGAAGTCCTTCTTCTACTGTTAAAACAACAGGTACATTATCGGCATCTAGCGTGTCTACTACTTATGGTTGGGTTAATGTAACATTCACGACCAATCCTCAACTGGATGCGGGGACAACTTATTGGATAGTTTTAGATAGTTCAACCAATGCTTCAAATTACTATGTTATAGGTGGTAATGATAATGGTTATGTAAGTGGTGCAAGCAAGATAGCAACTAGCGCTGGTGCTTGGAGTAATAATAGTCCAAGTACTATCGATGGATTTTTCAATTTATATACTGGTGGTTTGACTGGTAAAATAGATGGTATAACTATCGGTACAGGTACAGTTGGCAATGCTTATGCTAATAACGTAAAAAATTCAACCATTCGTGGTACAAATTATTGTCAGACTGGTAGTGGTAATAACAAAACCTGCAATACGACATTGGCAGATTCTGTTTCTGTCGATATGCCAATCTCTGATCAAAATATCGTTGACTGGAAAGATGCAGGAGAAGATGGTGGAATTCACACAGGTAATTTGAGTATTTCTAGTGATACTAGTCTTGGTCCTAAAAAAATTACAGGTGATTTAACTATTGGAAATGGAGACACTTTGACTATGAGTGGAACTCTATGGGTTCAAGGTAATCTTGTGATGAATGTTAATTCAAAAATAAAAATGCATTCTTCTTACGGAGATTCTGAAGGAGTAATAATTGTTGATGGTACTGTAGATATTGGTAATGGAGCTAAGTTTTTTGATTCTGGAACAACAGGGAGTTACATTATGGTTCTGTCTACTTCAAATTCTAGTTTGGCTATCAATGTCAGTAATAATGCAGGTGCTGTTGTGCTTTATGCTGCAAATGGTACTGTTCATTTAAATAATAATGCTGGGGCTGTCTCAATTACTGCATATAATATTGACTTAGCTCAGAATGCAGAGATTGTGTATAATTCTGGTTTAGTAAATGCCAATTTTTCAAGCGGGCCGTCTGGATCTTATAATGTTTCAAGCTGGAAAGAGATAGAGTAAATTAGGGTTTTTTGTGGTATAATGGCTTTATGCTAAAAAAGCTTATAATTGCTAATTGGAAGATGAATCCGTCATCTCTTAAAGAAGCAGAAAATATCTGGAAACAAACTTTAATAAATGCAACAAAAGCAAAAAATGCCAGTGTCATTGTTTGTATGCCTTATACTTATCTCTATTTAGCAAAAAAACACAAGACTAAAAAAATAATACTTGGAGCACAGAATGTTTTTACAGAAACTTCGGGTGGTTTTACCGGACAAGTTTCTGTTTCTATGTTAAGAGACGCTGGAGTCTCTACTGTTTTAGTAGGGCACTCAGAAGTAAGAAAAGACGGTGATACAAATGAAATCGTAAATACAAAAATAAATTTACTTTTGAAAAATAAAATGAATGCCATTTTATGTATTGGTGAAAATCACCGTGATCACAATGGCTTCTATTTAGCATACATAAAAGAACAATTGATAGAAAGTCTAAAAAACATTTCAAAGACCCAAATTAAAAATATTTCTATTGCTTATGAGCCTATCTGGGCCATAGGTCTCGGTGCTGTGCGAGAGGCAAGTGTCGATGAATTTATAGAAATCAAAATTTTTATTAAAAAAATACTTTCGGATATGTATGGTAATACTATCGCTTTGAATATTCCTATTTTATATGGTGGATCTGTAAACCCGCAAAATTCAAAACTATTTTTAGCAGAGGGAGGTGCCTCTGGACTTCTTGTTGGTCGCGATAGTCTAGATCCTAAGAAATTTAACTTAATAATTAATTCGTAAATTATGAAAACAATAAAAGATATAGAAAGTCTGAATGGAAAGAAAGTTTTAGTTCGAGTTGATTACAATGTACCAATGAAGAATGGAATCATAATAGATGATTTCCGTATTAAAAAATCTTTAGAGACTATAGAGTATTTACAAAAAAAAGGAGCAATAGTTATACTGCTTGCCCACTTGGGTTCTGATGGTCGCGAAAGTCTAAAGCCTATAGCTGTACGTCTGAAAAAATACATCCCTAGCGTTGTTTTTATTGAAAGTTCTTTATTTTCAGACGCAACAGAAGATGCGCTTAAGAAACTAAATAAAGGTAGTATTGTATTACTTGAAAATATCCGTCGTGAAGAAGGTGAGATGAAAAACAATCCTTCTTTTTCTCGAGCACTTTCTCGCTATGGAGATCTGTATGTAAATGATGCTTTTTCTGTTTCTCACCGTGCTCACGGATCAATTTCTGGTATTACAAAATATTTAAAAGGTTATGCTGGTTTTGTTATGATGTACGAAATAGACCATTTATCAAAAGCTTTTAATCCTGTTCATCCGTTTTTATTTATTCTAGGTGGAGCAAAGTTCGAAACAAAAATCCCTCTAATTAAAAAGTTCATACGCTCAACAGACACTATGTTTATAGGTGGGGCGCTAGCTAATGATTTTTTCAAGATGAAAGGTTACGAAGTCGGCACGTCGCTTGTTGATGATACTAAATTCCACTTAGCATCAATTACAAAATATAGAAATTTATTATTACCAATTGATGTTGAAGTGACTTCTGGTAAAAAAAGATACAATACTTTGGCTTCAGAAGTCAAAGAAAATGAATGTATCGTTGATATCGGAGAAAAAAGTTTAGAGAATCTAGCTTTACTCATAAATGAAGCTAAATTTATTTTATGGAATGGCCCACTGGGTAAATATGAAGACGGTAGTGGTAGTGCGACAGAAAAAATACTTAAATTAATTCAAAAATCAAAAGCTGATAGCATCATCGGTGGTGGTGATACTGTCGCTCTAATATCAAAGTTAAAACTCGAAGATAAATTAGGTTTCGTTTCAACAGGAGGAGGAGCAACTTTAGAATTTCTAGCTAAAGGAAGCTTGCCGGGTATAAAGGCTCTAAAATAATTATGGAGGTAGAGGAACTTTTAGCTATACTTTTTAAAAATCGTTTTCTTGATAAAAATCAACAAGATGTTTTTTTAAATCCATCATACGAGAAACATATACACGATCCATTCTTGCTCAAAGATATGGATAAAGCTTGTACTCGTATCAAAGAGGCTATCTCCAAAAAAGAAAAAATAGTTATCTATAGTGATTATGATTGCGATGGTATACCAGCGGCAGTTATAATGAATGATTTTTTTAAAAAAATAAATTATGAAAATTTTTCTATTTATATACCAGACAGACACGATGAGGGTTATGGCTTAAACACAGATGCCGTAAATAATTTTATAAAAGAAAAAGTAAATTTAATAATCACTTTTGATTTAGGAACAACAGCCATAGAAGAGATAGCTCTTGCTGGGGAAAATGGTATAGATATAATTGTTACTGATCATCACTTACCCAAAAAGGACATAAATGACAAGGATTTATTGCCAAATGCATATGCTATTATTAATCCAAAACAAGAAGCATGTCACTATCCAGACGACAGACTTTGTGGATCAGCATTAGCCTTCAAGCTTGTTTGTGCGTATACAAAAAAATATGAAAAAGATTTAGATTTACCAAATGGTTGGGAGAAATGGTTGCTCGATATGGTGGGTCTGGCTACTCTCGCTGATCAAGTACCACTTGTAGGAGAAAATAGAGTTCTCGCATTTTATGGTCTAAAAGTTTTGCAGAAAAGTAAGAGACTCGGGCTTGTTGATATTTTTCGAAAAGCAAAAGTTTCTATCCAGACTTTAAATGAAGAAGATATAACTTTTACATTAGCCCCGAGACTCAATGCTTGTTCACGGATGGATTCTCCGATGCGTGCATTTGAATTATTATCAACCATAGATCCGATCGAGTCTAGGACTCTCGCCGATTTCGTTGAAAAAATAAATACTGACCGTAAAACAAATGTCGCTCACATAATGAAGGATGTTAGAAAAAATCTAGATAAGAAATTAATTGAAGAAAATCTGATGCCTATTGTTGTGATAGGTAATCCAAGTTGGAAGGTTGGGGTTCTGGGTATAGTTGCCAGTAAAATAACCGAAGTTTACAAAAGACCAGCTTTTGTTTGGGGAGGGGATGATGTCATCCGTGGTTCTTGTCGTAGTTTCGGTGATGTAAATTTAGTCGACATAATGAGTAAAATAGAAAAGAGTTTTATTAATTTCGGAGGACATAAACAAGCCGGTGGTTTTTCTGTTAGTAATGAGGAAATCCACTTTCTAGAAGAGAATTTAAACAATGCTCATAAAAATATTATTGAAAATAGCAAAGAAATATACGAAGAAGTTACAGATTACAATATTGATACAACACTATCTCTCGATGATGTTGATCAAAAACACTACGAAGTCATCGCTCGCTTATCACCATTTGGTATGAGTAATCCTAAACCAGTTTTTTTATTTAAAAATTTAAAAATATTTGAAATAAAAGAATTCGGCAAAGAAAAAAATCATTTAGAAATTATATTCTTAAATAGTAAAAAGCGTCCAGTCAAAGCCATTATGTTTTTTAAAACTAGAAGTGATTTTGGAAATAAACTTGAAATAGCAAGCACTATAGACCTCGTAGCTTGTTTTGAAGAGAGCTTTTTTGCTAACAGAAGAGAGCTACGTTTGCGAATAGTTGATATTTTATAGGTTTATCTGTAGTATATACTCATATGGAAAAACTATACACCCCAGAAAAGAAAAAGGAACATCTAGCTTTAAATGAACACGAAAAAGAAAGTGTTAACAATATAACGCTTGGTATAAGTGAAGTAGATGACAATATAAAATCTATGGCTGTTGAAAGTGGAGATGTTGTAAATACCTTAGAAAATGGTCATCCATTAAACCGCTAAATAAAGAATCAAGAAGAAATAGTTGGTTATATAGCTTGCGAGGATTTTGTACCAAAAGAAGTGTATATAAAGTATTTAGCTAGTAATGAAAATACAGGTAGAAATTTACTTTCTGAAATACCAGCTTTTTTAGAATATGCTAAACAACAAGGTTACACCAAGATTAATTTTCATGGTTTGAACGGTAGATTAAACAACGTATTAACAAGATATGGTTTTGAACGTTTGCATACAGATAATATGGCAAGTTTCATGGTTGATTTCTATGAGAAAAACTTAACAGACCAAAAGTCTGAAGAAGAAATTACAAAAGATAGAATAAATGCTTTTGAACAGAAGTATATAAATGAAATTAAAAAAGAATATGTAAAAACTATAAATTCTTTTAAAGAAGAAATCCGAAAGATAAAAGAAGACTTGATAAATAAAAACAATACTGAAGTTTCAAATCAATTATCAAAAGAAGAGGATTTTGAATTTAAAGAAAGACAACAAGTAGTCCTTAAACTAAAACTCGCCCGTTATTTCCAAAACAATGATATTGTAGACACAAACGTATTATTTGATGCAATCATCGAGACTCCTAAATTCCTAGATAATGACAAAGGTGGTTTACATCGACTATTAGAAATACACGAACAGAAAACTCTCCAGAAAATAGCAGAATTAAAAAAAGAACGAGCCGAAAAAACAGGTGAAGGTCTAAACCCATACGAAGCACTATTTGAAACAGACAATGGTAAATACTATATGGCTCGTCTCTTAAACATGCCACACTTACAAGAAGAATCAGCATATATGAACCATTGTGTAGGAACAAGTGACTCATATATAAATAAAATTAAAAAAGGGGAAGTAGAGATACTGTCATTCCGAAATACACAAACTATAGACAAAGAAAATAATAAATTAAACAATGACGATAAACCAGTATTTACAATTGAGTACAATCTAAAAACAAAGACTATTGAACAAATGAAGTCATACAATGATGGCTACCTGTCTAAAAATGATACTTATTACAACGATGTGATTGAGTCATTAAAGAAACTCCGTAGTACTAAAACAGACACAAATGAAAACAGAGATTTCAAGAAAATAAATGAAAGTGAATTATCTAACTTTGAAGTTCAAGATTACCATATACTCACAGAAAATGGGGAAGTAAATTTAAAAGATTTTGATCCAGATAATAACACTTTCATTTTAAAGATGGGTAATATGCCAATTACTCCTGAAATACCTAAAAGTGATGCAATTAAAATAATGCAAATAGTTGAAGGTATTAAGATAGATAAAAATGAACTTGCGTATAACGTAAACGAAATAAATGAAAATACAAAAGCCTACATCGGATCACTAGGAAAAGACATATTTACTAAACTCTCAAACACCGACCACACATACACTTCCTTCCCAGATGGTAAAGTAAATAAACTAGAATACAAAAAAGACATAGTTTACCCAACAAACACTCAGCAATGGTTAGATACCTTTAGTGAAAGAAACACAAAGCTAGAAGGCAGTACTACAAATGAAATGTTAGAAAAGATGGACTATACTAATCTACCATCCGATCAAAAATTTATTACTCTTTCAGTCAAAGATTTATTTAATAGTAATCAAACCCAAACTTACCAAGACATTTGCAACAAAGCACAAGAATTAGGATTAGAATTATGTACCCAAGATGACGGTCCAAAACTCCGCCGCTCATATAATCAACCAAATGGTACTGATTTTATAACTGCGATGAAGTCAATTACAGAAGGACGGTTACTTTCGCATCTGGTATGTGTATCGTTACGTTGTTGGTGTTGAGGGTTTGGACTGGGACAAGCGCGGCGGCGGTGCCGACGGCAAGTACCGCGGCAACTATGTCTTTGCATTCCGTCTTCGAAAGAACTCGTAACTTTATCACTTAATACTCTTTAGTCACTTTGAACTTAGACGGATTTTGTTTTGAAAATGAAATTAATTT
>JAYVGX010000013.1:0-30532 GCA_043771685.1 Minisyncoccota bacterium | reverse complement strand
AGCGCAATGCCAAATCTCATCTCTACACTCTACTGTTTTTTAGACAAAATCGATTCATTAATTTAATACAAAAACCCAGTAGATTCTCTCATACTGGGTGGGGGCTGACACGGTTTTTGATTACGTCACGTAAATAAGGGACGTTACCTATGATCGCCAAAATTGAAGCTATGATAACAAAAGTTTCTTGCATCTATCTATTGTATCACATAAATATAATGATTTTTAAATTTATATTTTTCTGTTATACTTTATGTATATATGGAAAATATATTTTTATTAGATACTCAAATAGTAAAGTTCTGGTCAGAGAATCATACTTCTTTTTTTGATACTTTTTTTAAAGTAATCACTTTCTTAGGGAATGCAAAATTTGTCATACCACTGTTTTTCGTAGTAAGTATGATAATTTTTTACAAAAAACGTGACTTTCTATTTTCTTTCTTTGTGAGTTTTTTCTCGTCTATAATCATAACTTTTATTCTAAAATATTTACTTCAAAGAGAAAGACCTATCTATGCTACTTTTTTAGAAAATGGCTTTTCTTTTCCTAGCGGTCATGCAACGGTTGCCATCGGCTTCTATGGATTTATCGGGTATATAATTTATAAATATTTTAAACAAAAAAATAATTATTTATATAGTAAAATTATTTTAATAGAAACAATTATATTTATTTTGTTGCTAGGTTTCAGTCGTATTTATTTTGGGGTGCATTATCCAACAGATGTATTGGCTGGCTTTGCTGTCGGTATGATAGGGTTTTGTTTTGGTATTATCTTCTACAATAAAAGAAAGATTTTACTAAAACAATAAATATGCTATTATCTTTAGAATGAAACTTGTATCAATCAATATCAATATAAACAAATTCTACGACCTCGTCCTTCCATTTCTAAAGAAAGAAAACCCAGATGTTTTTTGCCTCCAAGAATTACTCGAAGAAGATGTGGAGAAATTTAAAACAGAGTTTAACTATCAAGGGGTTTTTATCCCGACGGTTTATATAAATCATCCATTTCAAGGGGGGATACAAAATAAAAGATTTGGAGTTGGTATTTTTGCCAAAGAAATATTGAATTCAGATTCATATTACTATGCAGGCAGTTATGAACATATAAATTTACCATTTGAAGAATATTTTAAACAAACTCATGTTCGTGAAAATGGTCTTTTAGACGAAGATAGAGGGTTGTTATTTGTAGATGTAAAAATTAATGATGCAGTTTGTAAAATAGCCACAACACATTTTATGAAAGCAACCTCACCAGAAACTCCACTCACTGGTAAGTATGAAGAGATAGATTCAACACAAGAACAACTCGACGCCTTGGATTTAATGTGTGGCAAGCTTGATTCACTCGATGGTTTTATTTTCTGTGGTGATCTTAACTCTCCTCGTGGAAATAAAGCTTTTACGATTCTTGCTTCAAAGTATAAAGACAATATTCCAGTTCATTATAAAACAAGTATCGATTCTAATTTGCATATTAAAAAACTTACCGAGCCTTTGATGGTAGACGGTTTGTTTACAACCCCAAGTTACATTGCAAGTGAAGTCAAATTAGTCGATGGTGTCAGCGACCATATGGCCATCGTCGCAAATATAGATAAAATATAGATTTTGCTTTTTTACTTTTATGTGGTATAGTGTTTAAAATTTAAACTAGTACATAAAAAAATAAAAATGGGAAAAATAATAGTAATTCATTACGATGGAATCAAAAAAAAATTTGTATTTCATCAACCCGGAGCTGGGCTAAAAAGTATCTTTGTTGATTTTTTAATCATCGAAAATGCTTCTTTTTTTGTATTACCAGAATGTGCAGATATTATTCGTGAGAGAGGAAAATCTATGTCTACACTAGATGCAAAGTTTCCACATGCTTTTGCGGCAGGAGTTCCATATTTATATCAAACAGGTATGGTTTGTAAGGATTTAATTTCTGGAAAAACATGGCAAGAAATTCAGTACGATGTTTTTAAACATAATTCATTTGTGGTTAAAGGAACAGGAGAACCAATTGAGTATGCAGATTATTTTATGGTAGACGGTAAAACTCCAAAAGTTTTAATGTAAAGCAATCTTTTTAAGATTGTTTTTTTTGTGTATAATAATGATATTAATATGTTTTATTTTAATTTTCCTAAAATTAGGAATAATAAAGGTTTTACCCACCAAAAAATGCGTAATTTTTCAGGTGGGTTTACTCTCATAGAACTACTAGTTGTTGTTTCTATCATTAGTTTACTTTCTAGCGTTGTTTTGAGTTCGCTTAATTCAGCACGTGTTAAATCGCGAGATGCAAAAAGAAAAGCAGACTTAAAACAAATTGAAATAGCTCTTGAATTACACTACGATAAACATGGTGCCTATACTTACGTAGAAAATAAGTGTGGTGATTATAGTATAGGAGTAAGTAGTGATGGGTGCACTACTGGTTCTGGAAACGATTGGGATTCGGATAGTGATTTACGTGATTTAATTACTGATGGTTTTTTAAAAACATTACCAAAAGATCCAGTAAATAATTCTTCTTATTATTACAGTTATGAACCTTTTAATACAGATCAATTGTATCCGGGATCTCCTCCTTGTCAACAATATGATCTATGTGCTTATCTTGAATCTGGCGGTACTTTTTGTATTAGTAAAAGATAGATTTCCAGTCTTGACATAAATAATACAAAGTATATACTTTGTATATGAAAACAGCGATATTAAATATTAAGATAGATCCAAAGATAAAAAAAGATGCAACTAAAATAGCCGACGATTTAGGCTTTTCTTTGTCGGCACTTGTGAATGCTTCTTTAAAAAGACTAATTCGTGAAAAAAATGTTTCTTTTTCTTTATTGGAACCAAGTGATATGTTAAAGAAAGTTATGGTGGAAACTAAAAATGATAGATTAAAAGGTAAAAATGTTGGTCCTTTTACTAATGCCAAAGACTTAATGGCATCTCTCCGATCTTAAAAATATATGAATATTACTTATGGAAGAAAGTTTAAGAAAATGTTCAAAAAACAACCAAAGTATATTCAAAATAAATTTGAAGATAAAATAATTATTTTTACAAAAAATATATATTCACCAAGCTTAAGGAACCACGCACTTTCAGGTGAATGGACTGGTTATAAAAGTATAGACATCACAGGGGACACAAGAGCATGTTTTGAAGACTTGGGCGACAATAATTTCGAATTTGTAGCAATAGGTAGTCATAGCGAATTGTATTCTTAATTTTCCTTTCAATTTTCTTAAAAATACTGTAGTATAGCTTTATATATGGCTCACGGAGAAGTAGTAATAAGATTCGAAAAGGTGTCGTTTGAATACGGACACAATAAAACCATTTTAGACAATGTGGATTTTTCTGTGCGTCGTGGAATGAAGGTCACTATCATGGGTCAAAATGGTGCTGGCAAGACAACGCTCTTCTCGCTTATTTCGGGTGCAAATGTTCCCGAGAATGGCCAAATACACTTGGCTCAACGTACGACCATTGCTCAGTCCCGCCAAGTTATTCCACGTGAGGAACTGGACCTAACTGTTCGTGCATTTTTTGAAAAATGTTTCAAAGAAAAAGTTTACGATATAGACCCACGTATCGACGATGTGCTCGAAGTTGTAAACCTCATTGGTCACGAAAAAGTCCACGACCGTATTGTGCGTTCTTTCTCTGGTGGTCAACAAGCGCGTTTACTTTTAGCTTCTGCATTGATTCAAAACCCAGACATACTTTTACTCGACGAGCCAACAAATAATCTAGACCATGCTGGAATCGATCACTTAACCGACTTTTTAATTAAATACAAAAAAACAGTTATCGTCATTTCCCACGATGCCGAATTCCTAAACTCATTTACTGATGCAGTTTTATACTTAGACGTATACACTAAAAAGATAGAACAATACGTCGGTAACTATACAGATGTGGCTACACAAATCGCTGCTCGTATGGAGCGTGAAAATAGAAAGAATGCATTGTTGGCAAAAGAAATCCAAGCCAAGAAAGACCAAGCAAATGCTTTCGCCATGAAAGGTGGTAACTTGCGTGCTGTTGCAAAACGTATGCGTGAAAAAGCCGAGGAACTAGAAGACGAAAAAGTCGATGTCCGCAAAGAAGACAAAACTATCCGTGCATTTACTATTCAATCACAAGGGGACATCATAGGGGACATTTTAACTTTAACTTCAGTACCGATAATTAAAAAAGGCAAACCAACAAAAAAGAAAGTTAGTTTAAAGCTTCGCCGTAATCAACATTTACAATTAGTTGGTCCAAATGGTATCGGCAAGACAACACTACTAGAATCACTTGCAAAAGGTGACATGGAGGGTGCAACAATAGCCGATGGTATCCGTATCGGTTACTACCGTCAGGACTTCTCGACACTAGACTTTAACCAGAGTGTCCTAGACTCACTTTGTGATACTGTTCGTCGTGTCGATGGGCGTGTAGACGAAGAACGCGTGCGCAGTGTGGCATCAGGTTTTCTCTTAACAGGGGAGATTGTACATACTCGTATCGGTTCTCTTTCTGAAGGACAGAAAGGACTCGTTGCTTTTGCGAGTCTTGTCCTGACTCGTCCTGGTATACTCATTCTCGATGAACCAACCAACCATATAAACTTTCGTCACTTGCCAGTCATAGCTCAGGCACTCGACAAATACGAAGGTGTTATGATACTGGTTTCTCACGTACCAGATTTCGTATCACAAATCCGTATAGATGAAGTGTTAGACTTAGAGAAATAGAGACCTGTACAAAGGTCTCTATTTTTGTTATAGTAAAAGAAAATTTTAAATAAATTTTAAACCTTGTAAAATAAAATATTATGAAAAATGAGAGGTTTTATTTTGATCTAGTCTTGGCTAGCGTACTTTTTTTACTAGTATTTATTGATTTTATTTATAATTTTTCTTCTAAAAGAAATAAAATTATAAAAAAGGATTTTAATTTAGATCACACAAAGAAAATCAGGGAAGATTACCTTTCTGCTTATCATAATGATTTCGATCATAAAAAAAGACTTCAATTACTAAAAGAATGGGATCAAGAGGTTCAAAATCAATTTGATTCAGTTTCGAACATTGGTCAAGCAAAAGCACTGCTTGCTGTTACTTCTTATGATTCTATAAAATTAAGAGAAAAAATAGAAAAAAAAATTAATGAATTAAATTTTGTAGGTTATCACAGGGAATTAAATTTATTAAATTCTAAAAAATAAAAAAAGCACCAGATTATTCTGGTATTTTTTTTACCTACAATCTTTCAGGTTCGTCACATTCGCAAAGTTTAACATTTGTTTACATAAGTCAGTTATGACTTTTTTAGAAGTAAAGACATGGTCTTGGCCGACGTATTTTTTAAGAGTCACGTTTTTCTTTTTTGCTCTTAACTTTTTATAAAGTAAATCAGCTTGCCACGGTTGGACTGTTTTGTCGTTTGTACCTTGGATGATTTTTATTTTTTGTTTATCAAGATTTTTAATTTTATTTATGATACTTGCTTGTTGATACAAATCTTTATTATCTTTACTCGGTTGCCCATTAAAATGTTCATGGAAGGGTGTCGCACTATAAAAATCCATCAAGCTTTCCCAGTCAGTTACACCATTTATAGACAAAGCACCAGCTATATCATTTGGATTTTCAACTAGAGTTTTTAATGAAAGATACCCACCATAACTATTACCCATCAGATAAACTTTATCTATGCCATAATTTTCTCGCATATATTTTATTGTATCCATTACATCTGTGACGTCGCCTTTTCCAATTTGTCCTTTGATACTGTCTATATAATCCTGACCGTATCCAAAACTACCTCGGTAATCAAGCTTTATAACTATGACATTGTTTTTCTGAAGTAATTGCAAAATAGAATCATAAGTCCCATAACTTAAATATGGGTGGTAGATGAAGCTCGCTTGTCTCGGTGGCCCACCGTGTAGCCACACAACCAGAGTATAATTCTTTTCTTTATCTATACTCGCAGGTTCCATTATGACTGCATGGTTTTTTTCTATAGTTACAACTTTTTCTATAGTGTTTGAGAAATAGTTTTGAATATTTGGTATCTTAAAATACTCGACTTCTTTTTTAGCCACATTGTAAACAGCTGGGCCGTACCCGTCTTTTTGTAAAACATTGAAAACTACACCTGTACTAACTTTTTTTATTTCGTCTACATAAGATACATTAGAAGCTACAACTTCATCAGTGTCACGAAAAGTGTCAGCATGGTGTAGTTGCCAGTTATACGGATCGTCTTTGGTATTTGAAATGTAAAATGAATTTGTCTCGTCGTATTTAAAGTTCTTGAGAGTATTGTAAGAGTTTATGTCAAAAATATTTGTTTGGATATCTTCTTCTCTAAAGAAATCTATTTCCTTAATCCTTTTCTTTCCACTTTTTAAATTTTGTGGGGTCATATTTTTGTTTGTCGGTACACAAACCATAGTAGTGATGGAGCATAGATACCTATCACTTTTTTCTATGCCTACATATTTTATAACAACATGAGAGTTACTGTTGTCGATGACCTTTCCGTATTTTAAGTTAAAGGCCAAACTAGACTTAGTTTGCAATAAAAAAGCCATTATTATAAAGATCGATGTATATTTTAACTTTCTCATATATTTATAGTATACTTTAAATATGGATATTCAAACAAGGAGCGAGAAGGAATTGGTCTGGGTACAAATTTTGTATTTATACATTTTGCCAATTTTGTTACTTTATTACAAAATAATTCCTGGAAACATGAGATTATTCATGCTTTTCTCTATTACTCTAGTGCAACTGGGTATCATCCATCGTGCTAAATGGACTTTTAGAGATGTTGGAATTTTCGGTGACTTTCTAAAAGATTGGAAGGTTTATACTCTCTTTACTTTATGTGGTGTTTTGTTTTTATATTATTTTAATTATATTTTTCCACATGAACCTTTTGATGGTTGGTATAAAAATACAAAATTTTTATTATTTTTTATACCTATTTCTATTGTTCAAGAAGTTGTTTTTCGAGGTGTCCTTATGAATATGCTGAAAAAAGCATTTAATAATAAATTCTTTATTATTTTGTTGAATGCTTCGATTTTTGCTCTGATCCATATTATTTATTTGCATGCGTCATTTATATTGCCTCTGACATTTATTGGAGGGATAGCTTTTTCTTGGATTTATTATAAATATCCAAATTTAATTTTAGTTTCTATTTCGCATTGTATTTTGAATTTTATGGCTATGATCCTTGGGTTTTTTACATTAAGATAGTAAGATAATATGATGGAAGATGAAACACCAAAACAATTCGACTCTCTTGCGAAAAAGCATATAAATGATAGTTATAAAAAAGTATTACAAAATTCTTTGGTGAGTATTTTTTCGACGTTGTTTATCCTTTGTATCGTCGGATTGTTTCTGTGGTTTAATCGTATGCCCATCATAAAGAAACTTGTTTCAGAATACAGAGCAACTCAATCAAAAGTTGTAATTGCTCCAGAGCCTGTAATACAAGAAGTGATTAAGGAGAAAGAAGCACCTGTTGTGATAGAAAAAGTAGATACAGTCATAAGTGCTGTTTCGAAAGCAAAACCAGCTGTTGTCTCTATTATTGTTTTAAAAGATGGTCAAAATGTCGGCAGTGGTTCAGGATTTCTAATATCAAACGATGGCTATATCGTCACAAACAAGCATGTAGTACAAAGAGACGATGTTGTCTATGATGTTCAACTAAATAATAAAAAAAAGTATGAAGCAATTATTTTGGCTCGCGATAGTGTGCTAGATGTTGCAATTTTAAAAATAAATGTAAAGAATTTACCTTTCCTTGTTCTCGCTGATTCAAGTAAACTCGAAGTCGGAGAAAGCGTTGTCGCAATAGGTAATGCACTCGGTGCTTATGAAAACACGGTTTCAAGTGGAGTTATATCGGGGCTGGGTCGTTCAGTCACAGCATCTGGTAGTAATGGTTCTTCAGAAAGACTAACCAATGTTATCCAAACTGATGCTGCTATCAACCAAGGTAACTCTGGCGGTCCACTTTTAAATTTGCATGGTGATGTAGTTGGTATAAATGTTGCGCGCGCGGACAATTCCTCGAACATCGGTTTCGCTCTACCTATTAACAGTGTAAAGAGCGTCATTTCTCAAGTTAAAAAAACTGGGAAAATTAGTCGCCCCTATGTCGGTATCCGTTTTGTACCTATAGACTCTAGGTTGCAATCTCTTTTAGGTCTCAAAACTAATTATGGTTTATTAATTCAAAAGGCAGAAACCTATCCTGCTGTAGTACCAAATTCTCCTGCGGATATAGCGGGTATAAAAGAAGGGGATATAATACTAACTATCGATGATAAAAAAGTAGATATAGAAATAGACTTTATAAATTATATCCGCCAGAAGAAAATCGGCGACATAATCAAAGTTAAAATACTCTCAAACGGTATCGAAAAAACTCTTTCAATCAAACTCGCCCAAGCACCAGAGGGATTATAGCTTTCTATTTATTATCATAGTATAATGACTCTATGAACAATACTACGACATCTGTGCATCAAAGACCATCATGGGATGAGTATTTCATGTCTATTACAGAGTTGGTAGGGAGTCGTGCTACTTGCGACAGGGGGCGGTCAGGGGCTGTGATTACTCGCGATAAGCATATCCTTACAACAGGCTATGTTGGTGCGCCAAAGGGGCTTGCACATTGCGATGAAGTAGGGCACGAATTCCACACTGTCACATCCGAGGATGGCACAGTTTCCAAACATTGTATCCGCACAACTCATGCTGAACAAAATGCTATCGTACAAGGTAGCCGTGTGGGAATAAGTCTCGCAGGCGCGACGCTCTACTGCCATATGACACCGTGTTATGTTTGTGCAAAGATGATAGTAAATGCTGGTATATTAAAAGTAATTTCAAAGAAAGATTACCAAGCGAGCACTCAAAGTAAAGAGATTTTTAAACAAGCAGAAGTAGAATTTGTTTTATTAGAAGAAGTTGTAGAAAAATACTAAAATATATGGTAGACCTAAAAGAATTACAAAAAGAAGTTTATAGAAATAAATTAGAAAAAGGTTTCAATACAGAAACAGCCTATGAATTTTGTCGTGCTCATGAAGAACTTTCTGAAGCATTCTCTAAATATAATAAAAATGAAGAGGGAGTGGTAGAAGAATTGGCCGACGTAGCTATCTTTTTGCTTGGGATGTGTGAACGTATGGGTTTTGATCTGGAAAAAGAAATAGTCCGTAAAGTAGAAGTAAACAAAAACCGCAAGTATACTAAAACTAAATCCCCAGACGGTAAAGATATTTTTATAAGGGAAAAGACCGATTTAGATCCTTAATTTATGTTAAATAATAATTACAAATCAATATGGGCTGGTTTTATATAAAATTTTTTTATTTTATTAACTAAACAAAAAATTTAAATGAAAAAAGAACCACTAGTTTTTACAAAGTCTTTATTTGTATGTTTCGTCTTGTATATTACAGCACTATTTGCTTCTAATACACTAGGTTTAAAATTGATGCCATTTTTATTCGGGACTCAGTTGTCAGTTGCTGTTTTCTTCTTTCCTATTGTTTTTATAATGACTGATATCGTAGGAGAGGTCTATGGGAAAAGGTATTCTAAATTATTTGTTTTTGGAGGTTTATTATCAATTATTCTATACCTTATCATGAGTATTATTTCTGGTGTACTGCCTTGGTCTAGTAATTCTCTCTGGATCAAAGATTCCTATAACACTGTTTTTAGTATCTCGTTTAGGATGTCTGTTGCGTCAGTTATTGCATTTGCGATTGCTGAGTATCAAGATGTGTCTGTATTCTTTTTCGTAAAGAAATATTTTGGTGAAAAGTTTCTTTGGTTACGTTCTTTGTTATCAAATATCTGGTCACAATTTCTAGATACTACTATCTGGACACTTATCGCATTTGCGGGTACATATAGTAGTAGTAAAATAATAGGGATTATTATTCCTTGGTGGATATATAAAGTATTTATGGGATTTATGTATACACCTTTGATTTATTACGGCAAACATTTACTAAATAAATTTAAAAATAATGAAAATTAAAGATTATAAAACAAAAATATTTATTGAAAACGAAAATCTGATTCTTTTTATAGAGAAATACATTAAAAGTTTTTCTTCTGGAAGTATCCTTGTTATTACTTCAAAAATAGTGGCATTGTCTGAAGGTAGAACTGCTTTGATACTTAATGAAAACACTCGAGAAGAAATTATAAAAAAAGAATCAGAATGGGCTATTAGAACACCGTATGCTTGGCTCACAAAAAAAGATGGGATGATAATGGCGTCCGCTGGTGTCGATGAATCTAATGCAGATGGAAAGTTGATTTTATTACCAAAAGATAGTTTCAAGAGTGCGAAATCTATCAGAGACTTTTTTGTAAAGAAATATAATCTTGAAAATTTCGGAGTAATTATTACCGACAGTCGGACTATGCCATTGCGTGCTGGTGTCATAGGCCTCGCAATAGGTTACGCTGGTTTTAAAGGGATACGTGATTATAGAGGAACTTTCGATATTTTTAATCGAAAATTAAAAATGACACGTACAGATGTCGTTGATTGTTTGGCTGCTGCAGCTGTTTTGTGTATGGGTGAAGGTGATGAGAAAAAACCCTTGGCCCTCATTACAAAGGCACCAGTTGAATGGAGTAATAAAATAAATAAAAAAGAACTTTTGATTGAACCAGAAGATGATCTCTACGCACCGTTTTTTAAGAATTTGTGATTGTTTGATTACTATTTGTATAGTATACTTTTTATATGAAAAAAGTATTTAAAATAATTTTAATTGTTCTTGTTGTATGCCTTGTTTCTTTTGGGTTTTATTTATTATTTAAAAATAAAGTCAATGAAGGAATTTCTTCTAAAGAACAACCAACATATAATTGGAAATTAACACAAAATCTGGATAATCCAAATAAAAGTAAACTTGTATTTGAAGAATCTTCGAAAAGTGATAATTACGGATCTGCTGTTTTAAGTGTTGACTTGCCAGATGTTGAGGGTAAATGTGAGCCATACAGTATAAATAAAAATATCGGTACTTCAATAGATCCTAAAAATCTGATAACTTTATTATCTTGTAAAAATGACAAATCTGATGATGTGTATCAGATAGGTCATGTTATTGTAGGAATTGGAGAAAAACAATATGCGACTTTTTATGAAAGAAAAGTTTCTGTTGAAAAATCTTTAAATACTTTTGATTCATTTACTGAAGTAAAGTTAAAAAAATAATTTTTATTTTTTTGTATACTCTACAAATTCCATATCAAATTCATTTAGGGCGTCGTGGTTTACCACGACGCTTTTTGTTTTGTTCCAGATTGTTTGGTCTATCACAGGGAAAAATGTATCAGCAAGAGGGAATATCTCGTCTACGTGAGTGATGTACAGTTTACGAGCTTTATCTAATCCTTGTTTGTAAATCTGTGCACCGCCGATTATAAAAACCTCGACTTGATCTTGATTTTCTTCGAATTCGCGCCCTTGCGCAAGACCTGCAAATTGTAATGCTTCTTCAAGTGAATGCACAACTGTTGCACCTTCGAAGTTGTAATTTTTGTCGAAAGTTATGATTATATTTGTGCGATTAGGAAGTAGGCGACCAATAGACTCGAAAGTTTTGCGCCCCATTATGACGGTATGTCCACGCGTTGTGTCACGAAAGAATTTCATATCAGCAGGTAAAGACCACAACAGTTTATTATCGGCACCCAGTTCATTATTGCGTCCTATGGCTGCTATTATAGAGATAATCATACGGCAATAGGTGCTTTGATTGAATCGTGTGGATTGTAATCGACTAATTCAAAGTCAGTAATATTAAAGTCTTCCAAATTTTTCTTATCAGGATTGATTTTCATAGTTGGCATCGGGCGTAAGTCATTGCGACGAGAAAGTTGCAAGTCAGCTTGTTCTAAATGGTTTACATATAAATGTGTGTCGCCACCAGTCCAGACGAATTCGCCAAGCTCGAGCCCTGTAATCTGCGCTATGACCATAACCAAAATAGAGTATGAAGCGATGTTAAAAGGCAGACCTAAAAATGTATCGCAACTTCTCTGATACAATTGGCATGAAAGTTTGCCATCTGCGACATAGAATTGAAAGAAACAATGGCAAGGTGGAAGCCCGGCTTTTGCCATCTCGTCGATATCGGCGACATTCCAAGCAGAAACTATCAGTCGACGTGAGTCGGGAGTTTTTTTAATTTGCTCGATGACATTTTTGAGTTGGTCTATGTGACCGCCATTTGGTGTTGGCCAATTTCTCCATTGGTAACCATAAATAGGACCTAGATTACCATACTCATTTTTAAAACTTTCAGCGCTTTTAATATCTTCAATAAATTTCTTTATGCCAGTATTCCATTCATCACTGCCTGTTTGTGGAACAGGAATATTATTTTTTATTAAATACGCTTTGTATGGCCATTCGTCCCAGATGTGGACATTGTTGTCGGCTAAATATTTTAAATTAGTATCACCACGTAGGAACCAAATGAGTTCATGGATGATGGATTTGATCGGCACCTTTTTAGTAGTAAGGAGAGGGAAGCCTTTGGATAAATCGAAACGCATTTGATGCCCAAGTAACGAAATCGTTCCAGTCCCAGTGCGGTCAGTCTTCCTAACTCCTTCATTTTTAATCCGCTCGATTAAGTCCAAGTAAATATTGTCTACATGATATTTGTCCATAGTTTCATTATAGCAATCTAGGGTATTTAAGATACTTGACAAAACGTATATTTATGTGATACAATATAAAAAAATACTGCACAGAGCAGATTCTCTGAACATTTTAAATTTTATACGCTTATGCAAGTACGTGAAATTAGCTGTGGTAAAATGCATGAATTAGCCATAGCTTTAGACAAAGCAGGATTCGATTCCTCTTTAGTCCAAAAAATCATCAGTTCTAAAAATAATACACTAGCGAAAGCTATGTATGAAGCTATTGCTGAGAAAAAAGTGGTTGAAATTAAATTTTCTTTACTAGTAGACCTCGGCACAATTGTAGTACCAGACGATTATATTGAAGGTAAAGAGTTTGCGAGCTTGAACCAAAAAGATTTTTATTATTTCAATGAAAATTTGACTGATGAAAATTTTTCAAATCTAAAACGGGTTTTGAAATCCGGTGATAAATTTCGGGTGAAAGTTTTTAAACAAAATGTTTCTGGAAGTACTACTTCCCAAGAACGTCTTGATTTTTTAGAAAGTCAGAATGCAGTTTTGCTTGGAGCTCAAGGGGCTTCGCTTATTTACAAGCAAAAACGTTATGAACTACCAAAAGGTTATTGGTACGCATCTTTTGATAAAAAAGATAACCTTTGGAAGGGCTCGGACGGCTATCACAGGGTGCCGGGTGTGGATGCCCGCTCGGTTGGTGACTTCGGGTTTAACCTCGGCTCTTTCGAGGATGGTTGGGATGACGACGATGTTTTGCTTTGCTTCTGCGACGAAGCTTAGGCACTTTGAACCTTAATAAATTTGAGTCCTTAGACTCTTGGAACCTTTGTAATTTTTTGCAAAGGTTCTTTTTTATATTATAATAAAAATGGAAAAAGGTAGGTATATGGTTACGGCTCTGTATCACTATATCTCGTAAAAAGAAAAGTCAGGAATGCATTGGATACGTCTTGTGTATGAGTACATCTTTTTATGAAAAAATAAAATAAGTCGGTGCGAAAAATTGATGAGTAAAAACTCAGAATGAAATACAATATTTGGCTGGTGCTGGGTATAGTGGAATAGATATTTTTTTGTATATTGCTTTGCGGACTCGGACGGCAATCACAGGGTGCCGAATGTGAATGCCAACTCAGATGGTGACTTCAAGTTTAACCTCGGCTATTTCGAGAATGATTGGAATGACAACAATGTTTTGCTTTGCTTCTGCGACTCATTTAATTTCTCTCACTTTTTAGTGGGAGTTTTTTCTACTAGACTCTTTTTCCATCCACCAAGCATACGACCAACTTCGTCCAGATTTATAATTAATTTGCCATACAAAGTATGACTAATAACTTTTTGTTCCCAACCTATTTGTAAAAAGAATTTTAATAAATCATTTTTACTTATCGCTTGTGATACTAAGGATATTTTTTCAAATTTATCATATGCAAAAGTACCTCGAAATATTATTTCCAATAATGAAAGAAACAAAATATCTATTTGGGTACCAATAGTGTGTTTGTCTACTTTGGAAACATTATCTAAATTAGAGTGCCATATCTTGTATGACTCTTTTGTCCTTATTAATACAAGAGGAGATTGTGCGGGGGGGGGGTGACTGTATAATTTTATTATGTTCATTCATAAATACAACAATATCATATCTATAGAAAATTTACTCACTACATGGAGTATCTTTGTTCGTGGAAAAAGAAATAAAAAAGATGTTATGGAATTTGAATTAAATTTGGCAGAAAATATCCATAAACTATATTTTTTATTAAATAGTAGAAGTTACGAACATTCAGGTTATCATGCATTTAATGTTTCTGATCCTAAACCAAGAAATATACACAAAGCCATAGTACAAGACAGAATAGTGCATCATTTATTATATAAAGAATTGTATTGGTACTTTGATTCGCGTTTTATATTCGACTCATATTCTTGTAGGAAAAATAAAGGTACACACAAGGCTTTAGATAGATTTACTTCGTTCACAAGGAAACTTTCAAAAAATAATACTAGAACTTGTTATGTATTAAAATGTGATATCAGAAAATTCTTTGCAAGTATTGACCATGATATTTTATTTAAAATCTTAAAAAGATATATACAAGACGAAGAAATACACGTATTAATTAAAAAAATAGTTTCAAGTTTTAATTCTGGTAAAGTTTCTGTTGGTTTGCCTCTTGGTAACTTAACTAGTCAACTTTTTGTAAACATTTATATGCATGATTTTGATATGTATGCAAAACAAGAATTAAAAATAAAATATTATATACGTTATGCAGATGATTTTGTGGTATTTTCTGATAATAAAGAATTTTTAGAAGATACACTTTTAAAATTTAGTATATTTTTGAATGCCAAATTAAAACTTAAATTACATGAAGATAAAGTTTACATAAAAACAATTGCAAGTGGTATTGATTTTTTAGGTTGGGTGCATTTTCCTTATTGTAGAGTGCTAAGAACAATCACCAAAAGAAGGTTATTAAAAAATTTGGCAAAATATCCTAAACAAGAAAGCATAAATTCTTATAGAGGGTTATTAAGTCATGGAGATACTTATAAAATAAGAAAACAAGCGAAATTGACCAATTTTTGATTATTTACTAAACATGCTAAAATAGGAGTATTAATAAAAACCTTTATTTCTATGATTTAACTTTTTAAAAATATGTTTTATGTGTATATATTACAAAGTAAAAAGACTAATGATCTTTATACTGGTTGCACCAAGGATCTAAAACAGAGATTCAAAGAGCATTCTGACGGTTTAGTTTTTTCAACAAAAAGTTATAGACCATATGTACTTATACACTATGAATGTTTTCTAGATAAGAAGGACGCTTTTTTGAGAGAGAAATGGTTAAAAACAGGTTGGGGAAGAAATCAAGTTAAAAAAATGTTAGAGAATTACTTTGCGGAAATTAATCCGCCAAAACTTTCTAACAAATAATAATTATCAGTATAATATATTCTATTTTGCAACATACTATTTTATTTATAGACATGAGTTAAATGGAAAGTTTAGGTGGATGAAAGATAAACAAATAGAAAAACTAATAAAAGCAGAAGAAAAAAGACAAAAGAGTGTTATCAATTTGATAGCATCTGAGAACTATGTATCAAACGATGTTTTAAAAGCTCTCGGATCTAAACTTACAAATAAATACGCAGAAGGTTACCCGGGCAGGCGTTACTACGGTGGCAATGAGATAGTCGACAAAGTCGAGATGCTCTGTATCGAGCGCGCTTTAAAATTGTTTAAATTAAAAAAAGAAAGTTGGCATGTAAATGCACAGTTGCTTTCTGGTAGTCCAGCGAACTTTGCACTTTATTGTGCGCTCGTACCACCGACTTTTGACAAAGATGGACAACCAATTAAAAAAATAATGGGAATGAAGCTCTCTTCTGGTGGGCACCTCACTCATGGGCACCCAGTTTCGATGACAGGTAAGTTTTGGAAGCCGATACAATTTGAAGTTAATTCTGAAACGGAAGTTATTGATTACGATTATTTAAAAAAGTTGGCCATGACAGAAAAGCCAGATTTAGTCGTTTGTGGTTTTACAGCGTACCCAAGAGCAGTGGACTTTAAAAAGTTCCGCGAGATAGCTGACAGTTGTGGGGCGCTTTTGCATGCAGATATGTCTCATTTTAGTGGCCTCGTTGCAGGACTTGCATATGCATCACCATTTGCATACGCTGACTCTGTTATGACAACAACTCATAAAAGTCTGCGTGGTCCACGACATGCATTACTTTTTGTTAAAAAAGATTCTCGTGAATTTGATAAAAAAATAGACAAGATGGTGATTCCAGGACTATTTGGTGGCCCACATGAGAATACTATCGCTGCTGTGGCAGTTGCTCTCAAAGAAGCAGACACACCAGCATTTAAAAAATACGCCAAACAAGTTATCAAAAATGCTAGAGCCTTGGTAGGCGAGCTTGCTCATCTAGGATGGCATGTTATCTCAGGTGGAACAGATTCTCACTTGATACTTGTAGATACATGGATGGAAGGCAAGGGTGTTGCAGGATCTGATGCGAGTAAAAAACTTGAAAAAGCAGGTATCATTGTAAATATGAATACTATTCCGGGTGATAAAAGGAAAGCTATGGATCCGTCAGGCATACGCCTCGGTACTTGTGCTGAAACAACTCGTGGTAAAGTGGAAAAAGATATGCTAAATATAGCACGCAAAATAGATAAAGTTTTGAGAAGTAAATAGTTGACTTATATACATACTCTGTATATACTATGTGCATATGTCACAAACAATAATAAATTTTAAAACAGATAGTAAATTAAAAGCTGATGCAAAAAAGGTTCTTGATGAAATGGGGCTTAATTTTTCTATTGCTTTTAATGGGTATTTAAAAAAGATAATAGAAGAACGTAGAATAGAATTTGTTGCCCCTGAAATACCAAATGCAAGACTAAGAAAGGCTATAAAAGAAGCAGAGAAGGAATCCATAGATGGTACATTGTCTGGTCCATTTAATAATTTAAAAGATTTTCGTAAATCACTAGGTGTCTAAATTTTATGGAAATAAAGTATTCTAAAAAATTTAAAAAGAATATTAGAAAGTTACCAAAAGTAATAGTCGATAAATTTTTTGAAAGACTAGAAATTTTCCAGGAAGATAAATTTAATTTTATTTTAAATAATCATAAATTAAATGGAAAGTATAAAAGTTGTAGTAGTATAAACGTGACAGGTAATTATAGAGCAGTTTTTAGGTATGGTTTAAGTAATAGTATAGATTTTATAGATATAGGTACTCATCAAGAATTGTATGAATAAAAATAATATGAAAATATATTTCTCAGGATCAATAAGAGGAGGAAGAGAATATCAAGAATTTTATGATGTTATAGTTTCAGAACTTTCTAAACATGGGGAAGTTTTGTCAGAATTTGTTGCAGATAAGTCTCTAACTAGTTATGGATCAAAAGATATGAATGATGAGGAAATATATAATCGTGATGTAAAGTTGTTAGAGGAATCAGATATTGTCATTGCGGATATCAGTGTTCCGTCTTTGGGTGTTGGTTATGAGATAGCATATGCAGAAAAGCTCGGGAAAAAAGTTTTTTGTTTGTATCACAAAACAGAAGGTAAAAAGGTTTCTGCGATGATAGTAGGTAATAAGAGTTTTACAATTTTACCGTATGAATCAAAAGAAGAAATTACAGGAATTATAAAAAGTATTTTTAATAAATAATGAAAACTAAAAAAGGAAAATTTATAGTAATAGACGGGACAGATGGGTCTGGAAAGGCTACACAAGTAGATTTATTGTTGAAGCGTTTGGAAAAAGATGGACACAAGGTAAAAACTGTCGACTTCCCAGAATACTATAAAAACTTTTTTGGAGATTTTATTGGCCACTGTTTAACAGAACAATACTATAACTTTATAAATGTGCATCCTAAAATCGCTTCAGTTCTCTATGCTGCTGATCGCTTTGAATCTAAAGAGCAAATAGAAAAGTGGCTCGATAGTGGTTATGTCGTCTTGGCTAATCGTTACGTATCGTCGAATCAAATCCACCAAGGTGGCAAAATAAGTAACAATAAAAAAAGAGAAAGTTATTTAGAGTGGCTCGACATTATGGAGTACAAAGTTTTTAAAATCCCTCGGCCCGATGTCGTTTTATATTTATCTGTACCGCTTGATGTCAGTATCAAAATGATGAAAGAGCGAAATAAAAAGTCGGTTCGTAACTATGCCGGGAAAAAGAAAGATGTGCATGAAGTCGATATTAATTTCCAGAAGAATTCGCGCAAAAGCGCACTGTGGCTGTCTACTAAATTAAAGAACTTCATAAAAATAGACTGCGCTCCAAAGAAAGAGATTTTGTCTCGTGAAGTGGTTCATGATTTAGTTTATAAAGAAGTTAAAAAAGTGGTAAAATAAAAATGCAACTAAAAATTAAAAAACTTCATAGTGATGCAAAGATGCCGACCAAAGGTTATGCAGGAGATGCAGGGATGGATTTCTTTGCTTTAGAAAAAGTCGTTTTTGCTCCCAGTACACAAATGCGTGTGCGTACTGGTATAGCTATAGAAATACCAGATGGTTATGTCGGACTTATGTGGGACAAATCGAGCGTGTCTTTTAATCAAGGATTAAAAACCGTCGGTGGTGTCATAGACAGTGGTTTCCGAGGCGAGTTAGTTATGTCTTTGTACAATATGACAGATATACAACAAGTAATAGAAAAGGGTCATAAAATAAATCAGATGATTATACAAAAATACGAAGATTGTGATATTGTAGAAGTAGTAGACCTTTCGGAAACTGTACGTGGCGAAGGACGTGAAGGCAGCACAGGACATAACTAGCCCTAGGCAAGGCCTAGAGCTGATAGGACTCTAAATAAAATGAAAGAAAAAATAATCGAACAAATAAAAATTGCATTAGGAAATCTAGGTATCGAAGCCGAGAGTATTTTACTTGAGCACCCAGCTGATATGAAAATGGGTGACTATTCGACCAATGTCGCTATGATGTATGCTAAAAAGCTTACTATCAATCCACGAGAATTAGCCGAAAAAATAAAAACAGAATTAGAAAACAAAATACCAGAAATTGAGCAAATAGAAGTTGCAGGGGCTGGGTTTATCAATTTTTATTTAAATAAAAGTTTTTTTCAAAATTCTACAAAAGAAATTTTAGATAAAAAAGAAGCATGGGGTAGAAATGAAATACTCAATGGTAAAAAGATAATGGTAGAGTACACCGACCCGAATCCTTTCAAACCATTTCATATAGGACATCTTATGACGAATGCTATCGGTGAGTCTATATCACGCATTATTGCTTTTTGTGGTGCTGATGTAATTTGTGCAAACTATCAAGGTGACGTTGGACCACACGTAGCTAAAGCGATTTATGGTCTTTTGAAAGTTGGTTTACCTGAAGAGAATCTTTCTGTTACACAAAAAGCCCAGTACATAGGTCGATGTTACAGCGATGCAAGTACTTTGTATGAAGAGAGTGATATTATAAAAAAAGAAATAGATATTATAAATAAGAAAATATATGAACGAAGTGATGAAAAAATAAATGAAGTTTATGATTGGGGACGAAGTATAACACTCGATGCTTTTGAAGAATTGTATAAAATACTCGGGACTAAATTCAAATATTATTTTTTTGAGTCTGTTATGGCACCGATTGGTCTTGAGATTGTAAAAAATAATCCTACAATTTACGAAGAAAGCAATGGAGCGATAGTTTTCCATGGTGAAAAATATGATCCCAAGTTGCACACTCGAGTATTTATAAATTCGGCTGGTCTTCCAACTTATGAAACAAAAGAACTCGGTCTGACAAAAACCAAGTTTGAAAAAGAGAATTTAGATTTATCTATTGTGGTTACTGCTACTGAACAGACTGACTATATGCGTGTTGTCGAGAAATCTATATCACTCATTTACCCCGACACAGCAAGCAAAATGAAACACATAACTCATGGTATGATGCGTTTTGCCAGTGGCAAGATGTCTTCACGTAAAGGCAACGTTGTAACAGGTGAGTCTTTGATTCGTGATTCGATTGAAATTGTAGAGGAAAAAGTAAAAGATAGAGATTTTTCTGAAATAGAAAAAAAAGAAATTGCAGAAAAAGTTGGTATATCTGCACTAAAATATTCTATATTAAAATCGTCTTTGGGTTCTGATATAGTTTACGATTTTGAAAAGTCGATTTCTTTTGAAGGCGACAGTGGTCCGTATCTACAGTACACAGCTGTGCGCGCCAAGTCTATTTTAAAGAAAGCAGTGGATCAAGGTTTCGATAGTTTAGAAAATAATAATTTAGAAAATAAAGAAATCACAAACTTGGAAAAATTACTCTATCGATTCCCAGAAGTAGTTTCTCATTCATACGAAAATCTAGAGCCACATCATATCGCCAATTTCCTAACAGAACTCGCAAGTAGTTTCAATAGCTTCTATGGCAATACCATTATCTTAAATAAAGATGATTTTCAAACACCTTATCGTTTAAAACTTGTTTCGGCTTTCTATCAAACAATGAAAAATGGTTTAAATTTACTCGGAATCGAAACTCCAGATAAAATGTAGCTAAGATAATATTGGTTATATTTCCTTATGCTGGTATTTTGTGTAAGGATTTTCTATTTTGATAAATAGCATATTTATGCTATGGTAATAAAAATGTAAAATCTTTAAAAATATGAGAAAGTTTAAAGCCTTTGAAAGGAAGGTAAAAAAAGACGGTAATGAAAACATGAAAGAAATTGTTACCATTGCAAGGGTATTAGTAATAAACTTGAATAAAATTTTTAGGAAGCATGAGAAACTTGGTAAAAGTGTCACATGTACTACTTTGGCAGGTGTTGATAACAACAAAGTACTTAAATTACTTTGTAGGAAAAAAATTATTAACGAAGCTAAATATCAATATTTTATTTTTTGCTTAGATGAAGCATATCTAATAGTTCAACACACTTGGGAGCTTAATGGATCTGATGGTCTTTTATTAAATCAATTACATCATGCTGCGTTTGGGGACACTCAGATTCTGAGTGTAGATTCTTTGTATAAAAGGTTAAAAGACCTACAACCTAACAAAAAGATACAATAAACTCTGTAATCTATTGACTTAGCTCCCAATTTATGATAAATTGTAAGCTAATTTTGTACATTTTAAATTTATGAGTAATGCTTAATAATGACGATCTGCTTTCTAAACCCAAATCAAATTTAGTTTTTTTTGTTGAAAATTTAACAAACGAAACCCCAAATGTAAACGAAATTGTTTACAACGAAAAAAAACGTAGGGTAGAAATGCTTTTAGAATATAAGCAAAATACCATCAAAGTTGCGGTTCTTTTAAAACATCCGCATGTTATTAACATATCTTTTTCCTTAGATAAGGAAGGAAAATATATGTCTAGCTATTTGTTTCCAGCAACTCCACCGTGTATAGACACCTCTCTATGCAAACTAACGCAGGCACTGGAATTTAGTAAAAATTAAATAATTTTTTAAAAAAATGAAACTCACATTTGTGAGTTTTTTTATTATCTGTCCTTTTATAATTTATCTATTCATTGTATAATAAAAACAATGGATAATGGGATAAATAACAATCGTGATATAACATATTTTGCTCGGACTAACTTTAGAAGTTCTACTGATAAATTTGGTATAAAGAGGAAAGACCGTAGGCAACATATGTATATCCTAGGGAAATCTGGTACTGGTAAATCAGTACTCCTTTCTAATCTAATTGTACAAAATATCCAAAATGGAGAGGGACTTTGCGTTGTAGACCCACACGGAGAATTAGTAGAAGAAATATTGCACTTGATACCAGACCATAGAGTAAAAGATGTGGTCTACTTTAATCCCGCCGACACTGATTTCCATATTGGATTCAATGTTTTGCAACTCGATGATCCTAAATACAAGCACTTGGTAGCATCTGGACTCATGGGAATATTTACAAAAATATGGGCCAATGCATGGAGTAGTCGTATGGAATACATTCTCAATAATGCAATTTTAGCATTACTTGATACACCTGGGACAACACTTCTAGGAATCCCTCGTTTACTTGTCGATAAAGACTATAGACAGATGATAATCGGCAATTTAAAAGATCCAGTAGTAAGAGCTTTTTGGGTACATGAATACGAACAATGGCGTGACCAGTTTCGTAATGAAGCCATAGCCCCGATTCAAAACAAAGTTGGACAATTCCTCTCGACTTCTATTATACGTAATGTAGTAGGTCAGAATAAGTCGACTATAAATATCTTTGATATCATGAATGAAGGTAAGATATTTCTAGTAAACGTATCAAAAGGACGTATCGGCGAGGACAACTCTGCTCTACTCGGAGGGATGCTCATCACTAAGATACAGCTAGCAGCTATGGAACGTGTGCGTATCCCTGAGGAGGAACGTAAGGACTTTTATTTATATGTCGATGAATTTCAAAACTTTGCAACAGATTCTTTTGCAAATATTTTGTCCGAGGCGCGCAAGTACCGTCTGAATCTTATTGTTGCTCACCAATACACGGCTCAATTAGAAAACAAGGATGGAAGTAAAGTCCGTGATGCTGTTTTCGGTAACGTCGGAACAATGATCATCTTTCGTGTAGGAGCCGACGATGCCGACTTTTTGGAAAAAGAATTCGAACCAGAGTTTACCGCCCAAGACTTAGTCAACCTGCCAAACTATCATGTATATCTAAAGCTAATGATAGATGGAGTCACATCACGTCCTTTTTCAGCAGCGACATTACCACCTATTAAAGTCGATGTTTCTGATGGAGTTAAAGAAAAAATAATTGCTTCATCTCGTGAGCTTTATACTAAACCAAGACAAGAAGTCGAAGACACAATAACCAAATGGAGTGGTATGGTTCAAAATGAAGAAGGTGAATCAAAATTTAAAGCAGAATGTTCTAACTGTGGCAAGGTCACATTTGTACCTTTTGAACCTAAAGAAGGTCGCCCTGTTTACTGTAAAGAATGTATGTTTAAAATAAAAAGCGGTGAAATAAAAGCAGGAACTGGATTCGTTGCTTCGCGTTCTGCTCGACAAGACGAAGGAGCGTCACATTCACCACTCGCTATGCTCGGAATAGAATTCCAACCATCTGAAATAACTAAATCATCAAATCCAAGTACAAAGACAAATACACCTCCTCCTAATCCTTCTAGTTTTGTTCCTAGAAAAGATTTTGTTAAACCAGTTTTTAAAAATAATTTTCCAAATAAAACTCAACCTTTTGTTGCTGTTAAAACACCAGCACCAACAGCAGTACCAATACCAACTGCCAGTAGTGTCACACCCGAAACTCTGCCAGTTGTTAAAAATCAAGTAGTAGACAAACCTGAAGTCAAAGTAATTCCAAAGGTTTTTGAGAAAAATATAAAAAATCATACTACTTCTTATGAACAAAAAAATACTAACTTTGTTAAAAAACATTTTATTAAAAATGAAGATGAACAACAAAAAAGTATGTCACTTGATTCGTTAAAAAATAAAACGAATACCATTGTGAATAAAAATATAAATACTGTAAACAAAGAAGCTTCTGAAGAAAAAAAGTCTTCTTTAAAGGATTTATTAACGAAAGTAATGGCAGAAAAAGAAAAATCAAAAGAAGAGACAAAAATACCAGAAATTAAAAAAGAAACTACAATTGCAAGCATAATAGAAAAAGCAAAAGAAGAAGAAAAGAATGAAAATATCTTTATTCCGATTGTTCCTGCTACTCCTGTTGTTCCTGTTGAAGAAAAAATAGAAATTAAAAAAATAGAAATAGAAAGTATCGTCGATTTAGCAAAAGAAGAATCCGAGACTAAGAAAGAAGAAATAAAAACAATCATACAACAGACACCTAGAAGTTCTATCTTACAAGATGAAGTTATGAAAGTCTTGGAAGGATTTGTTGGAAATAAAGAATATAAAGAAGAAATGCCAGTAAACAATAGTCAGAAAGATAAAGAAGATTTACTTTGGCAGAAACCTAAAACACAAAAAGAAGTTCCACAAGAAGTTTTATTAAAAGTTTTAGAATAAATTTTATGTCTATAAAAATAATAAACAATTTTGCTAAGATCACATTTATGATTTTGGTAGTGTTTTTAGTGTGTGCGAAAAGTGTGAAAGCTTCCTTAGAGATAACTGAAATAATGTATGATCCTGTAGGTAGCAATACAGGTCATCAATGGGTCGAAATCTATAATAATAGTGCTGATAGTTTCGAAGTCGATGCCATTAAATGGCGTTTCAATGATGGCTCGTCACACTATCTAAATGATAAGACAAATTTTATTGTTGAAGGTCATAGTTATTTTATTGTAACAGGCGATAAGGATACTTTCCTGTCTGATCATAGTGGATACTCAGGTCAAGTGATAGATACTGTTTTATCATTAGACAAAGATGGTGACACTGTTTCTATCATCAATGATGGTACAACTGTAAATAGTACAACTTATACATCAAGCATGGGTGCATCCGAGGATAGTAACTCTTTGCAAAAAATTGGTAGTAGTTGGAAAGGTGGTCTCCCTACTCCTGGAGCCCAAAATGAAGAATCAGCTCCAGTTATTATTGATACAAACACAAACACAAATACGCCTAGTCCCACAAGTCCACCTCCAGCTCCTAGTTCCTCGAGTAGTGGTTCTGGATCATCGGGGGTGAAAACGGTCAGTACAAAAGTTGCCAATGCCAAGATAGCAACAAATATTATAAGTAAAAAAAATGTAGTTTCTGGTGTGGCTTTTGATATTAAATCTGAAACTACTGGACAATCAAAAGAAATATTAACAAACGGGAGATTGGTTTGGAATTTTGGTGATGGAGAAATAAGAAATGAAACTATTCCGACCAAGTTTACCCATACTTATTTTTATCCTGGTGAGTACGTTGTGACCCTCGAGTACTACGATACAATTTTTGATACTGAACCAAAAGCAGTAGATAGACTAGTTATAAGAGCTCTCGATGTAGCTGTTATCGTCTCAGCAGTTGGTGATAGTAAAGACCCCTATGTAGAATTAAAAAATGAAAGTAATAATGAAATAGATATATCTGGATGGAATATAAATGGAACGAATCATATTTTTAAAATTCCTCGTGGCACGAGTCTGTTGGGCAATCACTCTCTAAAGATATCTAGTCGAATAACTCTTTTTGATTATAATGATGTCTCCTCAATAAGACTCACAAATCCAACGGGGGACTTGATATCAACTTATCCTGATTCTTCTCCAAAAAAGTTGGAAAATAATTTAAAAGATACTAGTGAAAAATATACAAAGGCTTCTGATGTCTCAAGTGACATAGAGACTCGATTCGAGGTCTTTCCAGAAATTAAAAAAGATACAAAGGTTGTTGATTTAAATAATTTAGGGGCAAGTGCCATAGAGTCTGTAACAAAAGAAAAATCAAATGCTGTGACAAATAAAGATATAGCATACGCAGGTCTAGGGGTTCTACTAATTACAGCTTTAGCAACAGTTTTAATAAATAAAAATAAGATTAAAACTATACCTGACAAAAACAATGAAGATTTTAAGATTCTAGAGTAGTCTGCTATACTCTATAAATGAACGACCGAAATAATCAAAAAGCAAAGCAAACATCATGGAATACTGTTTCCAAATGGTATGACGACTTATTAAAAAAAGACCCAGATAGCTATCAAGCACAAGTTATTACACCAAATTTAAATCGATTTTTAAATTTAAAAAAAGACGAGAAAGTTTTGGACTTGGCGTGTGGCCAAGGTTACTTTGCTAATATTTTTTATCAAAGTGGAGCGACTATTGTAGCTTCGGACATATCTCGCAACCTGATAGAGATTGCACGTGAACACAGTCCAAAAGGTATATCTTATTATGTAAATCCTGCGCATAAGATAAATTTCGTCAACAAAGAAAGTCTGGATACTGTTGTTATAGTTTTAGCAATCCAAAATATAGAAAATATTGCTGATGTATTTGCTGAGTGTAATAGAATTTTAAAAAAAAGGGGGAGAGTTGTCCTAGTATTGAATCATCCAGCCTTTCGTATACCACAAACAAGTGACTGGAGTTTTGTAGATGGTATTCAAAGTCGCACCGTCGCCAAATATTTATCAGGGCATAAAATAGACATAGACATGACCCCAGGGGAAAAGAATGTAAAGAAAAAAATAAAAACTATTTCATTCCACCGTTCACTTCAGGATTATATGAAAGTATTTTTCAAAAATGGCTTTGCTGTAACACGACTCGAAGAGTGGATATCGCATAAAAAGTCAGGCACCGGACCCCGCCAGAACGCCGAGGATATAGCTCGTAAAGAAATCCCACTTTTTATGTGTATGGAGATAAAGAAGATGTAATATGTTACAATAAACACAGTCAGATGAAAAAATCAAAAATCAAAAATCAAAAAGGTTTTACCCACCAAAAATGCGTAATTTTTCAGGTGGGTTTACTCTCATAGAACTACTAGTTGTTGTTTCTATCATTAGTTTACTTTCTAGTATTGTTTTGTCGTCTTTAAATAGTGCAAGAATAAAAGCAAAAGATGCAGTTATAAAAAGTGAGCTAAATCAAGCAGCGACATTGATGAATCTACATTATAACGATGCAGGAAATTATTGTAATGATTCTGTTGACTGGGTTACTAATATTTCGGCTTGTGACGTTTCGTATTTTTATGGAAATTATGCAAGTCAAGCAAGTGCGATTTGTAAAGTCATATACAATAACTCAAAAGACCTAGCAGGAAATCCTGGATATAGGATATTAATATATACGCTTCCACCGACGCTTACATGCAATAATTCATTTTCTTGGTCAGCTCAATTAAATAATGGTAATTGGTATTGTGTTGGTAGTAGTGGAAAGGGTGAATATCCAGATTACGTCAACTACCCAGGTTGTTATAATAATCCTTAATTTGAAATTTTATTTAAATAAGCAAAATTATTATTTCAAAATTTTAATTTCAGCACCTATGGAGTTGAGGCGTTCGGCTATGTCTTCATAACCACGGTTGATCATGTATACATTGCGCAGTATCGATGTACCGGATGCGCTCAACATAGAGATGAGTATGACCATAGACGGGCGAAGTGCAGGCGGGCAGACGACTTGGGCACTACTAAGTGGTGTCCCACCTGTTATGTAGAGACGGTGTGGATCGGCAAGAACGACATCAGCACCTAGACGGTTGAGTTCTGTTGCATAGATGGCACGGTTTTCATAAAACCAGTCATGGATGAGAGTAGTACCTTTTGCTCGAACGGCGATAGGTACAAAAAATGGTAGATTGTCTATGTTGATTCCTGGATACGGATTAGCGTGTATTTTGTCATGAGGAGCAGTTAGTTTACTTGGAAGGATCTTTATGTCGATAAGCTTTGTTTTATTGTTATAGGAAAGATACTTTTTGAGTACATTGTACTTTAGTCCCATTTTTTTAAGTTTGTATAATTCTAATGTTAAAAAGTCGATAGGACATCGATTGATAGTTAAAGTCGAATCGGTTGCGATAGCCGAAGCTATAAACATCATAGATTCTATCGGGTCTTCGCTGTTGTGATACTCGATATCTATATTTATATCTTCTACACCATGAACAGTTAAAGTGGTGGTGCCTATCCCTTCGATTTTAACACCGAGCTTTTCTAAAAAGAAACAAATCTCTTGGACCATGTAGTTACCACTGGCACACTCGATAATAGTTTTGCCTTTTATTTTTGCAGCTGCCATTAATATATTTTCACAAGCTGTGTCACCAGACTCGTACATGACGATATCTGTTGGTTTAAGTTTCGAATATGACACGTCGTAACTCTCTGGCATCGTTTTTATTTTTATACCAAATTCTTCAAGAGCATACATATGTGCACTTATCGTACGTTTACCTAGATTGCACCCTTGAGCGTGTGGTATAGAAAAAGAGGGGAACAAGTGAACCAATGGTCCTATGAACATAATGATAGAGCGAGTTTTTATAGCTGAAGCTTTATTTATATTTTTTAAATCCAAAACTTTTGGAGTTTTTATTACTAAAGTGTGAGAAGCTGTCCATTTACACGATACACCAATACTTTCGAGAACTTCGATGATTCTGTAGACTTCTTCGATGCGAGCTATACCATGAAGTGTTGTTGTTCCTTTATTTAAGAGACTCGCACACAAAAGACCTACTGATCCATTTTTAGAAAAACTGGTGTCGATACTACCTTGGAGTTTGCGTCCACCCGTTACTTTGAAATCTATAGAACTATTGATAGACACAACTTGGTGTTCGAGAACAGTGCTTACTTTTGATAATAAATCTGTTGTGAAGTTCTGTTCTCCCTTTTCCATACGAGCAACAGCACTTTGTGAAGTGGCAAGTGCATCGGCAAAAGCTTTCTGGGTCATGCCTTTTTTCTCGCGGAGTTCCTTTATAAAAAACCCTATTTTTTGTTGATCTGTTTGTTTCATTCCAAATGATACGTGTTAAATATACGTATATAATTATTAATAAAAATATGTTCCGTAGATGTAGTTGGTTAGAAAACAGTGATATCCTACGGGACAAGTATTTGTATTATATATCATATGTGATATAATCGCAATACTTGTCCCGTTAGAAATCGGCTACGGGGAAGTATATATTATTTTAATTACTAGTTACATAGAGCATATATATTATACGCGCTCTGTACTATTTTCTTATTGGGATGTTAAAAATAGACGAAAATGTGGATATCAAAAAATACTGTACTTTGAAAATTGGTGGGACTTTTCGGTATTTTTGTATTGTTAAAAATATAGATGAATTAAAAGAAGCAATATTTTTTGCAAAAGAAAAAAATTTAAAGATTTTTATTTTAGGTGGTGGTTCAAATTTGGTTTTCAACGATAGTGTTTTAGATTTTTTAGTTTTAAAAATAGAAATTATTGGTTTTGAGATCGTGCAACAAGATGAGAATTTTGCAGATATAAAAGTTGGTGCAGGTGAGAATTGGGATACTTTTGTGGCCAGAACAGTTGCAATGAATCTTTCTGGTATTGAAGCATTGTCTGCTATCCCAGGGACAACGGGGGCAACTCCTATTCAGAATGTCGGAGCGTACGGTCAAGAAGTGAGCAATGTTATTGAGACTATTGAAGTTTTTGATATGCAAGACAATGTTTTAAAAGTTTTAGACAATAAAGATTGTTGTTTTTCTTATCGTGACTCTATTTTTAAAAATATAGCAAAAAACAGATATATGATTATTTCAGTTTTATTTCGTCTTTCAAAAAATGATGCTAGTGTGCCGAATTATCCTGGAGTAAAAAAATATTTCGAAGACAAGGGAATTACGAATCCTACACTTCTTGAAATCCGTGAAGCGATTATCTCTATCCGTAGCACCAAGCTCCCAGACCCAAAAATAATTGCTAATGTGGGATCTTTTTTTAAAAACCCAATAGTCAAAAGAGAAGTTGCAGAAGATTTAAAAAAGATAAATTCAGGTTTGGCTATTTTTGAATTGAATCCAATTTTAGAAAGTTTTGTTAAAATTCCAGCTGGTTGGCTTTTGGAACAATCAGGATTGAAAGGTAAAAGTTTCGGATCAGTTTCTGTATACGACAAAAATGCTCTGGTTTTAGTCAATAATGGTGATGCTACTTTTACTGATTTAGAAAATGTGAAAAATCAAATAATACAAACTGTCTATGATAAATTTGGTATCACCCTTGAGCCAGAGCCAGAGTTTGTGATGTAAACTAAAAATGTGCCCGGGAGAAGCCTAGGGTCTTACAGACCCTGTATATTTTTAGTATCCTTATAAGGAGGATTTTTTTATTTTGGTCACAAATAATTTCTCGCCGTCGCTCGAAACTTTCGCGACCCCGACTCGCCATTTTGCGTGCTCGCAAAATAAGGCTCCGTCTCACAAAAACGAAAAAGAGCAAAATTAATTGCTCTTTTTGAATCCGCGTTTTTGTGCTGTAATTATACTCTTTGCGCGAACTTTTTTCGAGCGAAAACTGAACGAATGAATCAGCCCCGCCACCGCCTCGCAGAGCCTCGGCGGGACTAATGCGGACGAGGTTTTGCGAAAACTATTTTTTGGGGAAAGGATTTCGCAAAACACTCGGCTAATCTTTTTTGAATTCGGAAGTCGCAAGCGGAGGAGGAAGATCCGCTATGAGGAAAAGTCAAGCATTTCGGTACACCGTTTTGTGTTTTAACATCATCCAAACAATGTTCACCATTTGACGACGCAAACAG
>JAYVGX010000012.1:0-20897 GCA_043771685.1 Minisyncoccota bacterium | reverse complement strand
CGATTTTGTCTAAAAAACAGTAGAGTGTAGAGATGAGATTTGGCATTGCGCTCCCGCACCCTGTCGCTCGAAGGAGTACGACTCACGGAGGATTGCACCAAATCTCTTCTGTGCACGAACATGAGCAAATAGCGGATGGTCACTCGCAAGAGACATGACTCTCGCATACTGGGGATTCAATTCATGCACACTCACCCTCGAAAGTGAGATTACAAGTTAATTGAAAAAGAAATGACAACACAACAAAAGCAAAGTTGTATGTATGTCGGTATTGATGTCCATAAGGACACTCATACCGCAGTCGGTATCTCTCCATACGGAGAGAAGTTGTTTGAAATTACGGTTGGTAATTACAAAGAAGATTTTGAAAATCTAAAAGAAAAAGTTGAGGAAATGAAAGGTGTTCTTTCACCGTACATTGGTCTTGAAGATGTCCGAGGATATGGAGAGAGAATAGCAGGATATTTGTATGACAAATATCCTCTGTATCATGTGCCAAGTATTTTAGTAGACAATGCTCGCCAAAATGCAACGCATCCAGAGAAAAGTGATTCCCTGGATGCGTTTGGGGTGGCCAAAGTCATGATGAGTTCCATCGACAGCCTCCTTGTATATACAATATCGGAAGAGAGTGAAAAAGCCAAGCAGTTAAAGGAAATATCACAAGATCGAGAGGATTTAGTGCTTGAGAGAACAAGACTGAAGAATCAAGTGCACACGCTCCTGTATCGTATATACAACAACGAATACAGTACATATTTCAAAGATCCATTTACACTTAAAGCACTTAGATTCTGGAGAAATGCAAAACCTAAATGTGATCCTTTTCTTCTTAAAACCATGAAAAGAAAAGTGAGGAGAATTTTGGATATTCATGTTGAAGTATCAGGGCTTGAAAAAGATATGAAAATTCTTCTTGATGCTGGTGGATATACAATACAGACTGCTTCAGGTTGTGGACTTGTACTGGCTTCTACAATCATCGGAGAGATCGGTGATATCAATCGCTTCACTTCTCCTGGCGCACTCGCTAAATATGCAGGTTGTGCGCCACGAGAAAGGTCGAGTGGCAAGAAAGTCCGACATGTGAAATCACGGAGTGGTAACAGAAGACTCAACTGTGCTTTTCATCGCATGGCACTCTCACAGATATCACGCATGGGCAATGACAAGGCACGAACATATTTCAAAAGAAAGATATCTGAAGGCAAGTCCAAGAGCCAAGCGCTCGTCTGTTTGCGTCGTCAAATGGTGAACATTGTTTGGATGATGTTAAAACACAAAACGGTGTACCGAAATGCTTGACTTTTCCTCATAGCGGATCTTTATACATGGATGATATGGTCTATTGTTTCTTGTATTATATTTTTTGGACAAATCGCAAAAGGTGCTGGCATAGGTGCTATACCAACAGCAGCCGCCGAAATATTTACAATGATAATTTTCTTCTTGTCTCTTAAAAATGGTTTTAAGAAAATAAAAAAGATAGACAATGTTTTTCTTGTCATTTGTCTTTTGGGTATAATACCTTGGATACTAACAAAGGATCCAACTATTTCAGTCATTATTGCTGTTAGTATAGACCTCGTAGCATTTATGCCAACGATTAGAAAGACATGGCGAGATGGCCATAGTGAGACTTCAGCCTTATATAGTATGAATGTTTTACGTCATATCCTTATGCTATTTTCTTTACAAGCCTACAATATAGCCACAGTTCTACATTCTATAGCTATGATAATAACCAATAGTCTAATGACATTTTTGATTTTCCGGAAAGACCTAAAAAATAGTATATCTAAAAAAACTTGATTTTAAATCATAAATGTTGCATACTTAGAAGGTAAATTCTATAGACTCTTTAAATAGACAAAATATAATTTACAACAAAAAAGAGCGAGAAAAAGTCGATTTTATTTATATTTTTTGTCTATTATTTTTAATCAAAACAATCATATGACAGGTTCAATCAAAAAAATGGTTAGTGACAAAGGCTTCGGCTTTATCACTGCTGAAGGTTTGGATAAAGATTTATTCTTTCATTCAAACTCTCTCGTAGGCGTCTCTTTTGACGAATTACGTGAAGGCGACAATGTTTCTTTCGAAGTTGAAGATTCTCCAAAAGGGAAAAATGCAGTAAACGTAGAAAGAGCTTAGTCTCTAAAACAAAAAAGTCGCAAAGCATAGCTTTGCGACTTTTTTGTTTTTTGCTATTAAGCAGCAACTTCTTCTGTAGCTTCAGCTGGCATTTCTGCTTCCGCTGCTACTTCTTCTGTAACTTCAGGAGTTACAACTGTTTCTTCGTCTGACATATATTTTTTCTACTTAGATTATTAAACGACAATGTGAGTATATACTATATAACACATATATCCTAATTTTATTTACCTATATTTTTCCTTAAAATAAATGTGCTGTATATTTTTTAAATAATTAATTTTTTCTCTCTAATACAAACCTCGTTCCAGAACCTAGTACAAGCGTAACGATCGCCATCGAGAAATGCGGTAAGTGCCCTACTAGTTCTACGGGTCCTAATAGATAAAGAGTTGTTACCAAGAACAAACTCAAAAATATTGTAGTGGTGCGTGTAATTAGACCAAGAATAAAAAATACACCAAACAATATTTCTGCGAGTCCTGCATAAAAAGCAAAATAATAATCTGTAAAGAAACCAAGGCCCATATTTTGCATAAAATTCCAATTGTAGTGCTGCAAGAAATTTTGTGTCAAAGATGGAGCAAATATTTTTTCGGTAAAACCAAGTAATAATAAATTGAGTCCTGTAAACAAACGCAAAGCTGGATAACCATAATTATGCAGACGGTGACTAATTGATTCAAATATATTTGTCTCGACAATTTTCCACTTCGGGCGACCTATGATCATGATATAGATTGCAAAACCAACCATAGACAAAGTATCTATCATCTCTATAAATCCAAACTCAACAAAAACTAAACCAAATAGAACAATAACTATCAATCCTGCTAATCGCTCGTATATACCAAAGAGGATCATAAACCCAGCCAAAGCTTGGACAAAAATCATCCACCGCCCCATATTATCTAAGATTTGTAGATTTGGCGCAAAGACAAAACCATTATAAGAAAAAAGAAGTAATGCTAACCCGAAACCGATACTAGCTATAGACAGAACATAAGGGGCAAGTTTTTCTATAAAGTTATCGAGCCTAGCTGGAACTTTCAGTTTCTTTTCTAGATAGATACCTAATAAAACTACAATTAAGAAAAAGAAAACTCCAATTAGAACTTTTGGATCAGTGATGCTATACATCTTTACATGCACTTCCTCTTCTGCAAACCATCGTACATGAGCAAAAGTTACAGTTGGTACAAAAAAACACAACAATGCGAAGAAAACATTTTTAATCTTTATCATCTTTATATTATAACTCTTTAGTACTAAAAATAAAACTATTTTATTCCCCTTATCTCTTTCGAATAATTTTCCACATCATCGATTTTTTCTGATATTTCATTTATATTGAATTTCTCGCGAGCCTTTTCTATAGACAAGTCAGTGTCGAGTAATCCATGTTTGAGAGCCAGTTCATCTGCCGAGGCTGTCAGCCATAATTGCCAAGAAAAAATAGAAATCTTTTTATCAGAGAGTTTATTTACATGGTAAGCGATACTTGAAGTACAATTTGCAAAAAGTGTATTATACCAAACTGGTTTTTCATCTTGTAATTCATTCATACGATTAAGCATGTCGGTCAATAAGATTTTTGCATTTTCTTCTTTAGACAGTCTGACCGGATAGACATAAACTTTATCTTTGCGTACATTTGCTCGTAATAAAATAGTATCTCGCTCGTCCGCGGCTATATAAATGAGTGGGTAACTACGTAAAAATCCTTTCCAAATACTATATACTTGTCCTTTTGTTTTACGCGCTTCGATACTTACTGACAAGAAGTCACCATTATTAAATTCAAATGACAAGAAAGTGTGCGCTGCGACTTTGTTTTCATTGAATGGCTCGGCGATAAACCATACTTTTTTTATTTCGTTTAGATTATAAACTTTGTCATAATAAGCCGGCTTCATATCGTGCTCAGTTGGATTATAACGAAAGTTACGCACATTTTTAACTGTCACAGTGTCGCCATTAAATTCTGCTGTCGGTAAAATAGATAATTGCTCTTGCCAGTCGCCTTGCATTGGTACTTGTTTAATAAAAACCTGCCAAATAGTAAAAACAAAAATACAAAATAAAATTAGGATTAAGATTTTTTTTATTGTTTTCATATATTAAAAATTATTTTAAATTCTTATGATTATTGGTTACTTCTTTTTCCATGACTTCTAATTTTTTAGAAATAATTAAAAGTTCTTCTTTAATTGTACTTATAGTATTTATTTCATTCTTTAAGTCTGTCTCTGTTCTTTCACTTAATTTTTTTTCACCACGGAGCCCAGAAAGGATAAGTTCGTTTCCAATAAAGCTTGAAGTAAAAGCCCCAGTCATAAACAGTACAAAAACCCCAACAACAAAAGACACTGGCCCATCCCACCAAGGTGTCGGATATGAGTCCATGGATGACGTAGCATAAATATGGTTCACAATATTGTGTATCTGGTCGATACTATGCCAAACCCCACGCCAAAACAAAACGATACCAATACCAACAATCATGGCATATAAAGCAGGATTGTGACTGAGATACCCCTGAACTTTCTTTTGTATCTTCTTTAAATGATGCATATATTTATTATAGCAAATTTTATGATTTTTACGTTATAACTTTACTTATACATAAAACAAGGATATTTAATAAAAAGAACAAAAAAACTTTAGTTTTGGTACAATGAAAAAATGAGAGAAATAACACAAAATCTTTTCCTACACGCTGACGGAGACTCATTCTTTGTCGCTTGCGAAATATCACAAAATCCTCAATACAAAGGACTACCTGTTGTCGTAGGAGAAGATCGAGGTATAGCTGTTGCTATGAGTTATGAAGCAAAGAAACTGGGAGTAACTCGGGGTATGCCGGTTTTCAAAATTAAAAAGCAATTTCCTAAAGTCATCATTCTCCCCCATCATTTCGATCTATATAAACAAATTTCTCGCGGTGTATACAATATACTTTTATCTTATCTGGAGATGGTGGAGATCTACAGCATCGATGAGTGTTTCGCTATCATCAAACCTTCCGATGTAAAATATGCAAATGGCATAGACGAACTTATAAAAGCAATCAAGAACGACATCCAGAAAAAACTAGGTGTTACTTATTCATTTGGTGTTGGCCGGACAAAGGCCCTAGCAAAAACTGCATCGAAACTCCAAAAACCAAATGGGACAGTAATCCTTTTAGACAATACCGATGAAGAAACGGCACTTAGAAAAACTAGCATAGACGATGTCTGGGGTATAGGTCAACAAACTATTCCACGTTTAAAAAACATGGGACTAAAAACTGCATACGATTTTGTAAAATACGAAGGTGACCAGATTGAAAAATATTTTTCAGAACCGTTGTCACACCTTAAACAAGAATTGTCTGGAAAATCAATCTATCCATTCGAAGCCAACTCTGACCCCAGAGACCAAAAGTCCATTCAGTCCACAGCAACTTTTAAACCATCTTCGTCTGACAAACAGATAATTTTTGCAGAGCTTTCTGAAAATATAGAAAGAGCTTGTGAACATGCTCGTCGTCTCCACCTTATGACAAACTCTGTTTCTTTTTTTGTAAAAAATTCAGATTTCATACAAAAAGCAGACGACACTAAACTCCCTTTTTATACAACCAACCCAAGTGTCATACTAAACGAAATCGAACCTCTTTTATATAAAATACTTAAACAAGGTGAACAAATACGATCTACGGGGATTACTCTTAAGAACCTGCGTAGAGACGAAGACGTCCCGAGAGACTTATTTGGTACCCAAGATACTGCCCTATCAAAAAATATAATTGAAGAAGTAAGTGACAAAATAAGAGAAAAGTATGGGCAAAACGCTATAAAAAGAGCATCGTCTCTAAAAGGCAGTGGTCGACAAAGAGGCAATTCTTTCCCTAGCGTACATTAAAGATCTTTGACAAAATAAAAAATCATTTATCGATGATTAAAAATACGATTAGCTTTCGCTAATCGTATTTTTAATTTTATTAAATTCAAATTTTATGATTTTTACTTCTGTATCCTCATTTACTCTTTCACCATAAAATTTCTTTTTATTTAAACTTCTGTGCAGAGCTGGGAGATTAGGACTCGAACCTAAATAAACGGTACCAGAAACCGTTGTCCTACCATTAGACGATCTCCCAGCTCTAAACAGAAATCAATTTTTTAAACGCACTTCCCCCTTTCCAACTTTTAATCTGCTTTTCTCTTATTCTCGCTTCACTCATAGAAGAAAAATATTCTGTATATATTACACTCCAGGGTTTATAAAACTTTGTAGATTTTACATAACCTCTATTGTGTCTTTCTAACCTTTCTAAAACTTCGGTTTCGGTTATACCTACATAATGCCTATCTTGTGTATTTTTTAATATATACAAATGAGCCATATAATTATATTCTGAATTTAACCGTTGTCCTACGTCACCCCGCCAAACTCAAAGGCGGGGCAAGTTAGACGATCTAGCAATATTATCTAACGTCTAAACAAAATAAGCAAGTTAGACGAATCGGTAATAATTGGAGTATAGCAAAAATATACCATATTTTAAAGCTTTATAAATTTATGTAATACAGGCGCTAAAGTCAAAATAAAAAATTATATTTATCTTAAGCTTTTTGCTTTTTTATATTTACGAATTATTTGCTTAACAAGTATCCTTCCAACAACAATAGTGATAGAGAAAATAATAATCCCTAAGATAAAAGACACGGCTTTACTACCAAAATAGTAAGTAAAAATCTTCCCAGCATAGATCCCAGAAACAGCCCAAAGCATTGAACCTATAAAACTATACTTAAGGTATTTTCTTATTTTTACACCACGCACTGCAGCAAAAAGAGACGGAGTAGAACGTACAACAGGAATAAGTTTCCCAAATATAGTAATAATGGCTATATGTCTATCGAACAAATCCCATGATTTTTTATTTTTTTCACTGTTTACTATATTGTGAATCCACTTTAAATGTTTAAATCTTCTGCCAAAAAGAAAACCTGTTATGTCCCCCAAAAAACTAGCAACTCCAATCACAAAAATTGTGGGCACTGGCGAGAGGATACCTTGGTCTACAAGAGACCCAGCAAAGATAGCGATAGTCCCCCCAGGTAAAATAGAACCGATAACAGGCAGACCTTCTGAAAAAGAAAACAGAAACAATAAAAATAATTGCAAAGATTGCGGCACCGTGCCCATAAAACTTATAATTGATGTCGAAAATTCTTCCATATAATAATTAATTGTTTGTAAATAGTTTTTTTAATTCCATAGCTACAAGTGGGAAAAATGAGATAGCTGTACAGATTGCCATAAGTTCTATAGATAGTGGAACAGTTTTAAAGACTCCATTACCAATATTAGTATAGACCGAAAATACAAGTATTGCTAATGTTCCAATGATTGTATAATACAGAATAAAATTACGCTCGAGCTCTTTAGAAAAAACAGAGAGACTTTCAGAGCGAGAACTAAAGGCGTGCCATAAACGTGATAGAAAAGCTGTGACGAGTACAGCAGTTGTTGCGAAAATAGGATTGTAATCAAGAGCAATATAATACGCGGCCACCCCAGAGATAGCAAGAGCAACAGCCTCGAAAATAATGTTCACCCAGCGTTTTCTTGTTAAGAGTCTTTCATTTTTTTTACGAGGAGGTTTGTTCATTATGAAAAGATTGGGTTTTTCAAGTCCAAGGGCAATCGATGGACCAGTTTCAGAAACAAGATTAAGCAATAGAATATGCACAGGGAAAAGTGGAGTCGTCCCGGTAGCGACAGATACAGGGAGAACTATCAAGACTCCAGAGAGATTACAAGAAATCTGATATTTGAGGAATTTAATAAAATTACCAAATATTCCACGACCCTGCTCTATCGCTTTGACTATCGTGCTGTAATTGTCATCTCTTAATACCATGTCAGCGGATTCTTTTGCCACATCGGTACCTGTGATACCCATCGCTACTCCGATGTCTGCAGTTTTTATCGCTGGAGCATCGTTGACTCCATCACCAGTAACTATCACAACTTCCCCGTTTCTTTGTGCAGCGTGGACGATATTGAGCTTCTGTTCTGGCGATACTCGAGAGAAAGCATTTATATTTTTAAAATAATGATCGAGTTCTAAAGGAGTTGCATCAGTAAGAGATGTTCCGTTTATAACTTGCGATGGGTCTGTTATGATACCGAGCTCTGTGCCGATATTTTGTGCAATGAGTTTATGGTCACCAGTTATCATAACAGTACGGATACCTGCTCTAGCTGCAATCATAACAGCATCTTTTACTTCTGGTCTAAGTGGATCTTTACAGCCTATAATACCTAGATACTCTTGATTTTTTAGTGTCTCATGAGAATCCCATGAGAAATCTTCTTGTTTTATAGACTTCGACAAATAAGTTAGATTTCGAGTTCCATCTAATGAAAGTTTTTCTGCGATACTTTGACTGTGATTTATATCACCACTAATAAATGAAGAAACAGATTCTGCAGCTCCTTTTGTAATAATATAAATAGTACCACCAGTATCTCTAACAGCAACGGTCATACGCTTTGTTTCAGAAGTAAAAGGTATTTCGTGTATTCTTTTATATTCTTTACGAACAGCATCTGTGTCTATCCCCGCTTTTATGGCTACAGCCAGTAAGCACGCTTCGGTTGGGTCGCCTATGATTTTTTTGTCATTACCAATACGTGCATCGTTACACAAAATAGCACAATATAAAAGCCATTTTGTTTGAGCGTCATTAGTTATATCTATCACCTCTCCGTTTTCTTGAAAGCTTTTTTCTGTATTTTGAATAAAGCGTAATGGAGTATATATATCTGTAACAGTCATTTCATTTTTTGTTAGTGTGCCTGTTTTATCTGTGAGGATACAGGTTGCAGCTCCTAGTGTTTCAACTGCTTCCATTTTACGTATAATAGCTTGTTTTTTTGCTAATCGTGTAACTGATATAGCCAAAACAGTTGTTACAACTGCAGGGATACCTTCAGGAACAACTGCTACAGCCATCGATATTGCAGTTAGAATCGCTACCTTCAGATCTGTACTTTCTAAAAAGAGTAATATTAAAAATATTGCAACAGCAGTTATACCTGCAAACAAAGTCAGGCCCTTCCCTACTTTTTTTAATTCATGAGTGAGTGGCGAAACTTTTGCAGATTGTTTTTCAAGAAGAGAGAATATGGTACCCATTTCTGTATTTACACCTGTAGCAACGACAACAGCTGTCCCGCGTCCAAAAACAACTAAGGTATCTTTGTATATAATGTTTAATCTATCACCTATAGATATATTTTCTGATCCGATAAATCCTGCATCTTTAGGAGAAGGTTTTGATTCTCCTGTAAGTGACGACTCTGAAACTTTTAAATGGACAGATTCTAACAGTCGAGCATCCGCAGGAACTTTATCTCCAGTTTCAATTATAATAATATCTCCTGGCACAAGTTGTTCTGATCCAACGATATCCGGAACTCCGTTTCGAATTACTTTTGCAGATGCCACTGACATCTTTTTAAGAGCTGCAACCGCATTATCTGCTTTTCTTTCTTGTAGATATCCCATGCATGCATTTACAAATACAATTATAAAAATAACCGTACCATCTTTTACCTCACCAATAGCAAATGAAAAAATTGCTGCAACGAGAAGTACGATCATGAGGAAATCGTTAAAATGAGCCAAGAGTTTTATGTACCAAGATTTTTGTTTAGACAGAGGTATACTATTTGGACCATAAATAAATTCACGTCTTGCTACTTCTTCTGTTGATAATCCTTTTGTTTCTTGTACTCCAAGTACAGCGAGAGTTTCCTCAACTGTTTCTGTGTGATGTTTTGTATTCATAATTAAGATAAAAATTAAAAAAACCAACCAATAATAATGGCCGGTTATAATTAATACTACTTCATAGCCCAGGAGTGCTTTAATTTAAAACAATTAAAGACTTGCCACTCCATAACTCGATAGTATTCAAGGCGTGATTATTATAGCATACATTATTTAATTTAAAAATCTGTTGTACCGTACCATAAAAATACAGAAAAACAATTGAAATATGTCCTAAATTGAGGTAGAATAGACATATGGAAACAAATAAAATGATATTGAAACATATTACCCTAGATGACATTAAAAACGGCTGTGTGACACTATACGGAGAAAACGATGAAGAGACAAAGCTTTGCATGATCCAAGAAGAATTTCGCCAAGGGATAGAGATGGTGGCGGATTTTGGACCTTCTGTTACTTTTTATGGATCTTCTCGTTTACCTGAAACAAATCCTGATTATAAAAAAGTACAAAATTTATCATATCGTATTTCTAAGGAATTAAATTACACAATTTTATCTGGTGGAGGTGGAGGTATGATGGAAGCAGCAAATCGTGGTGCATACGAAGCAGGTGGTCGTTCTGTTGGGCTTACTATCAAATTGCCAAAAGAACAGAAAACCAATGAATTCGTTACGGATGAAATACCTTTTTACTTTTTCTTTGCTCGACAAGTAGCTATGTCTTATACAACAGAAGTTTGTGTTTTCTGTCCAGGGGGCCTTGGGACTCTGGATGAACTTTTTGAAATGCTGACACTACAGCAAACAGGTAAGATTGGCCGTATCCCTGTTATTCTTTATGGTGTAGAATTTTGGACTCCTATAGTAGAAATGATTAAAAAATTATTAATAGAAAAGTATCATACAGCTGAAGAAGTTGATTTAGATTTATTTAAAATGACTGATGATGACGATGAAATAATTAAAATAATCAAAGACAGCAAGATGCGTGATAGTACTGATGCACTAAGATAAAATCTAAAATCCCTCAATCATCTGATTGAGGGATTTTAGATTTTATTTCTTACATGCTTTTATAAAAGCAGTGAAAAGTGGGTGCGGAGAAAGTGGTCGCGCTTTGAATTCGGGGTGGAATTGTGTCCCAAGGAAAAATGGATGCTCACTACTTGGTAATTCGGCAATCTCACACAAGTTACCATCTGGTGACATACCCGAAAAAACTAAACCATTCTTTTCTAAATCAGCAACGTAAGCGTTGTTTACTTCATAACGGTGACGATGACGCTCTGAAATAGAGAGACTACCGTAGGCACGAGCTGCAACACTTCCCTTTTTCAAAAGAGCAGAATAAGCCCCCAGACGCATACTACCACCGAGTTTTTTCATAGCAATTTTTTCTTTTTGAGATTCCATAACATCTATAACTAGGTTTTTAGATTTTGAATTCACTTCGGCTGTGTGCGCATCTTTTAATCCTAGAACATTACGAGCGTATTCGATAACTAAAAGTTGCATACCGTAACAGAGACCAAAGTAAGGGATCTTGTTTAAACGAGCGTATTCTATAACTTTTATCTTGCCTTCTATACCTCGAGAACCAAAACCACCGGGAACTATTATACCGTCGTATTTAGACAAGTCTTTCAAATTTTTATTTACGCGCAAGATATCTTGCTTTTTATCTTTTGCTTTTTCATCTTGTTCAAAATCAGTCGAAGCTATCCAAGTTAAAACAGGTTTGACCCCACAAGCATAACTACTATATTTTATAGATTCGATAACAGACAAATAAGAATCAGATAGAACAAAGTCACCAGTTGCAAAATATTTACCAACGACAGCAATGTTTACTTCTTTTTTCTCTACGTGACTGGACTTAGCAAATTTCTTCCAAGCGCGACTTCCAGGATTGTCTTTATCGCCACAAGTCATATTTAACTCATCACAGATCATGTCGCCGAGTCCTTCTTTTTCGAAGTTAATCGGTATGTCATAGATACTTTCTACATCTGGTGCAGAAATAATATTTTCTTTTGGCATATTGCAAGACAAAGAAAGTTTTTCTTTGCGTCTGTCATCGAGTGGATAACTTGCTCGAGCTATAATAATATCTGGTTGAATACCTGAAGCGTTCAGGGTCCGACAAGCGTATTGTGTCGGCTTTGTTTTCATCTCGCCAACTTTATTTGGTATTGGTAAATAAGACACCATTACAAAAAAGACATCTTTTCTATGTTCGAGTTTCATCATACGCGCAGCTTCGAGAAAAAGCATATTTTGATATTCACCAACAGTACCCCCAATTTCAATTACGACTACATCGGCATTTGCATTGTCACGCGCAGTATATATACGATTTATAACTTCCATTGGTATGTGAGGTACAACTTCTACACATTTACCACCGTATTCTAAGTTACGCTCGCGCTCTATCACCTTTTGATAGACGCTACCAGTTGTCATGTAGTTTATGCTAGTTAGTGTTATATCTAAAAAACGCTCATAGTTACCCATGTCTTGATCACATTCATATCCATCATCAAGTACAAAAACCTCTCCATGTTCTGTTGGATTCATAGTCCCAGCATCTATATTTATATATGGATCAATTTTTATAGCTGTGACTTTCTTTCCACGGTCAGATAGAACACGTGCGATAGAAGATGCAGCGACTCCTTTACCAACTCCAGAGATAACTCCACCGACGACAAAAATATATTTAGTTTTATTTTCTTTTTTTGTATCTTTCGTGAGGTTCATATTATTTTCTGAGATATCTACCAATTGCAAAGAAAGAAGACAGACCACCGAGCAGAGAACCTACTAGAATAGTAATCACAAATAATTGAAAGAAATTATCCTTAAAATAAGCAAATAGATTAACTCCAACAAAAGAAGTGATGGTGTTGCCTAGATATATAGAAACTGGAGTATATATTATGATAGTTATCACAGAAGCCACTAATCCAACCAGTACTCCTGAAACAATAAATGGACCACGAATATAAGACGAGGATGCTCCAACTAATTTCATGACATTTATCTCTTCTCGAGACATAAAAATAATTAACCGAATAGTGTTAAAAGTAATAATCAAAGAAATCATAATCAATATCATAGATACAACGAAACCGAGTTTCAAAGAACCATTTATAACTTTATTTAGTTTGTCTATGACTAATTTATTTTGGCTATAGTCGACTTTATCGATTATAGTCAAAGTCCCTTTTGACAAGGCGTCTTGATTCTCAAAGAAACGAGAAATGCTTTCATACTGTGATGGGTCTCGTGCTTTTATATTCAGAGATGCACCGAGTGGATTACCAGAGAGTTCATCGAGAGCTTGGAGTGTCAGATAATCATTAGCATGCTTGTCTTTGAAATCAATCAGAGCTTGGTCTGCTGTTGTATAATTCACACTTGCAACTTCTGGTAACTTTTCAATGTCGCTCTTTAAATCTAAAATAGTTGTTTCGTCAGCACTTGGTACAAAGTAAACAGTTACATCAACTTTTTGTTTTATTGTTTCGAGAGTCTGGTGAAGTGTCGCTTGGATAAATATAAGAGACAATATAACAAATAAAGTTACAATCATCACTAAAATAGCAGACAGTGTAGTAAAGCCACTACGTATAAAATTACGATAACCTGAACGTATGATTCTTTGTGTGTTTATCCAAAACATAAATCTATTATATCATATACTTACCTTCTTTATCATCTTTGATGATGCGACCATTTTCGAGAGTTATTACACGTTTCTTTATCTTGTCTACAATGCTTTTGTTGTGTGTTGTTAATATAACAGTTGTGCCTAATGCATTTATCTTTTTTAGAATATTTATAATTTCAGTTGTATTTACAGGGTCTAGACTGCCAGTTGGTTCGTCAGCAATTATAATCTCGGGTTGAGTAATAATAGCGCGAGCAATAGCTAAACGTTGTTTCTCGCCACCAGATAGTTGATGCGGGAAATGGTCCTTGCGATGCGACAAATTTACTAAATCCAAAACATGTGGAATATAAGACACTATATCATCATCAGCTTTACCTAGTGCTTCCATAGCAAAGGCTATATTTTCATAAGCGGTTTTTGTGGACAGTAATCGAAAGTCTTGGAAGACTGTACCTATCTTGCGACGCAATCCTAATAATTCATTTTTAGATAGTTTGTTTATATCACTTGATTCAAAAAATACAGTTCCTTGCGTTGGAGATTCTTCTCTTAAAATTAATTTTGTTAAAGTTGTTTTCCCTGCTCCAGATTGACCGACAACAGAGACGAATTCTCCTGGTGAGACCGAAAATGTAACATCGTCGAGTGAAACATTGTCTGAATACTTCTTAGTAACATTATTAAAATAAATCATTTTTTTATTATAACTTTTTTGTAGCAAAAATCAAAGCTTCTATTTCACCATCTTCTAAAACACTATCCGTATCGTGGATCTCAACATCTGTTCTGTGGTCTTTGACTAGTTTATAAGGGTGCAAAACATACGATCGTATCTGACTACCCCATTCTATTTCAACGTTTGAAGTGGTAGATAGTCCATTTTTCTGTCTTTTTTTATCTTCTTCTTGTTTTTTATATAATTTACCAAGAATCATAGACATAGCTTTTGATCTATTTTGTTCTTGAGATCTTTCCGTAGCACAACTTGCAACTATATTTGTAGGTATATGAACAATCCTAACAGCAGTTTCTCTTTTATTTACATTCTGACCACCGGGACCTCCTGCTTTAGAAAACTCTATTTTTAAATCATCTGGTTTGATTTGTATAGGCCCAACACTTGCATCAAAAACTGGCACTACTTCAACCAAACAAAAAGAAGTCTGACGAAGACCCTTTGAATTAAATGGAGAGATACGCACGAGTCTGTGTACTCCACTTTCATTTTTTAAAGTCCCGTAGACATTTTTACCTATAACCTCTATGCAGACACTTTTGTAACCACCGAGAGTATTTGGGTTTTCGTCTATGAGTTTAACCTGCCAATTTTTATTCTCAATGTATTTTTTGTACATATGAAGCAACATACCAGAAAAGTCCTCGGCGTCGTCCCCTCCTGCACCAGTTATAATAGAAAGTATTGCATTACCTTTGTCGTATTCTTCGCCTCCAGAAAGCAAACTTTTTATTTCCGCAATCCTTTTTATCTTGTTTTGTGCCAAATTTTTATCAGCCCAAAAATCGACATTGTTTAACATGTCGCTCTCCAAACCTTCCAATTCAATTTTTAATTCATCATCATTTTGCATAACTAAATCTGTTTTAACACTTCATCAAATAAAATTTTGTTTTCTATGCACCAAGGAGAAATCGCAAAGTCTTTTTGTTCTAACCAAATGCGGCCTAATGTTTCCTCATTACCTTCAAAATGTAATTCTTCTACAATATCACAAATATAGAAACCCATGTAACCTGTTGGATACGGGTACCTGTAATTTTCTGGTTTAGGGCCTATAATTGTAATCTTTTTATAAGCAACAAATTTTCTTACTTTGACAATAACACCAGTTTCTTCGAGCGTTTCTCTTATTACAGCTTGTTCCGAAGTCTCGCCTTCATCTACGTGTCCGCCTGGTATATCTAACCTCTGAGTTGGTCTTTCACCTTTACGTAATTCTGTTTGTAGAAACTTACCCTCTTTAAGAACAAAAGCGTAAACCGAAACACAATCTATAGCAGAAGGAATACTGTCTGACAAGTACGTTTCAACAATATTATCAACTTTAACCCAATCCACTTTTTGACTACACAGGTATTTATCCATAAATTCATTTTAGCATTTTATAAACATCTTTTCTACACAGCCCTAGGCAAGGCCTAGGGCTGTGTAGTGATTTCTAATTCAGGTTGATGTCTGCGTTAAATACTGATACTGCAGGTCCAGTCATTATTATCTCGTTATTTTCATTACTTGAAAAGTATAGTTTATCTCCTGGCAGATTTATACTCATTTCTTTTTGTGCATTTTGGTATTTAAGTGCTAATGCATATACAGCACATGCTCCTGTTCCGCAAGCAAGAGTTGCCCCGCAACCACGTTCCCAGACTTTCATATTAAACTCATTATCTGATATTTTTTCTACTAATTCAAAATTTATTTTATTTGGAAAGTTTTTATTATTTTCTATTTTTGGACCAATTTCTAAAAGATTATATTTTTCTATATCATCGACAAAAGCTACAGCGTGCGGATTACCTATTGATGCACAATAAATATTCAAACCTTCAATCTCTAAACTTTCTTTTGGGAAATCAGAATGTTCAAAAACTATCTTTCCCATATTTACAGACAAAGTTCCATCATTTTCTAACTTTATTTCTTTAATACCTGCTCGTGTGTCTATTTTAAAAATATTTTGATTATTTCCTTTTGATAAAATTTGTTCTTTATAGAACAAAGCAGTACAACGCACACCATTACCACACATTTCTGACAAAGTTCCATCGCTATTATAATAATTCATAAAACAATCAGAATCCTGTTTCTTTTCAACTAGTATTACCCCATCGGCTCCTATGCCTTTATGTCTATCACACAAGAAAATAATTTGTTCACTCGACAAAACAATCTCTCCATTTATATTGTCTATAACAACAAAATCATTCCCTATACCGTGCATTTTTGTAAACTTTAAATTCATAGAGCCGCAAGTGGGAATCGAACCCACGGTCTCGTCATTACCAATGACGTGCTTTACCACTAAGCTATGACGGCAGACATTAACAAACCAGAGGTTTATCAATATTTTTAGACATATAGTATATTGAAATACACAATAATACTATACCGAGGAAACCAATTTCTTTACCTTGGTAAGGCAGGCTAGTTACCAATCCTGCTATACCAAAATAAGAAAGAATCGTTAGTACAAAAAATGAACCACAAGCCATACAGCCGACACCAATTAAAGTAGCAAAAGTCCCTAACATACCTAAACCAATTCCTTTTGTTTGTCGTATTTTTTGGCGGAAGATGTACACAGACATAGTTATACCAATACCTGACAAAAAAGAGATTGTAATCAGATAGAGTAATGCCCAAAAATCTGCATAATATGGATTGGAAAATAAAATAGAAAACAAGAATTTTATTTTATCTCCTAAAATATCGCTACTTAAAAACACAGTCTTTAGTAAACTAAAGTTTGGATACAAAACAACAAACATCATTATCATTAGAGAAAAAAAGATACCGAGAATTAGATATCGAGTTTTTTTAAATACTTGAAACAAACCATTCATATTATTTTGAATTCGCGGCTAAGTTTATGAGTTGATTCACAGCATCTACAGACATAGCACCAGAGAGTGGATATTTTTTACCACTTTTTGCAACTACAATAGACCATGGGGTACCGCGACCACCTGTTTCTTTGGCATTGGCTTCGTCTTCGGCTATTTTTTTTAAATATTTACCACTTGCAAGACAAATATTAAATGCATTTACATCAAGACCAATAATTGCTGCTATGTTTGATAATTCTGAAGCTTCTAAAGTGTTATTAGAATTAGTTATTTCATATAATTTGTCAGTATATTTCCAAAAAACCTCATTACCACCTTGTTCATTGGCACATTCCAGAGCCTCAGCTTCATGACGAGCAGTTGGATGAAGTGAATCTATCGGGAAATGACGATAAACCCAAGCCACGTCACCTTTAGCTTCGTGCTCTGCCATAATTTGCTTCATAGTGTTATGAAACTTTTTACAGTAATAACATCCTGTATCAGAATATTCTACTATAATAACTTCGGCATCTTTACTTCCACGAATATGATCATCTTTTGTAACCTTATTGATACTTTCTAAATTACCTTGTTGACCTCCAGCTTGATTATTTTGAACATTGGCTGCAATCTTTGCTTTTTGTATACTTGAAAAATAAAGACCTCCACTTATTAACAAACCAGCCAAAACTATAGCCATAGGCATTGTAAAAAAAGGCGTTTTTGGAGAAATTGTTGTTTGGTTTGTATTTAAAACTTGTTCTTTCTTATTTTCTGTATTTTCTTTTACTTCATTTTCCATAATAAATTTAGTCTTTTTAATTATATATTATAAGTATACTATTTAATTAAAAGTTTGCAAAATTCTCAAATTTAAGTACAATATGGACAGTTTTACAAATTTAGTGTATTTATATCGTAGAATAGAGAAATGGTATCTCCAAAAGGAGAAAGTGCGAATAACCAGGTTATGGTTAGTTTAATAAGGTTGAATATTGAAGAAGTAATATATCGCGGGATAGAGAAATGGTATCTCATAAGGCTCATAACCTTAGGATCTTGGTTCGATTCCAGGTCCCGCAACAATCGTTGTATAAATAAATATTATTTATTTATATTAATCGAACTTGTGATATAATACATATATGATATTGCATGGATTAAAAGAACAAGCTAGAAATTTAAGAATATCTGGCTTACCCATTAATCAAATAAAAGATAAACTTGGTGTTTCAAAAAGTACCGTTAGTTTGTGGTGTAGAGATATTTCTCTTACAAAAGAACAATATCGAAAAATTAAAAAAGAACATATTTTAAAAACACAAAAAGGTCGTTTGCTTGGAGCACAAATTAACAAAAACAAAAAAATCGAATCGATATCGGAAGCAGATAGATTTGGTAAAGCAAAAATAAAATCTATAGATAAAAAAGAACTACTTTTTATCGCTACAGCTTTGTACTGGGCTGAAGGTTCAAAAAGTGAAAAAAGTACTGGCTTTCAATTTATTAATTCTGATCCAGAAATGATAATTCTTATAAAGAAATTTTTAATAGAATGCATGGGGGTAAAAGAAAATGAATTAATGTGTTCAATTCAAATTAATGAATCCCATAAATACAGAATTAGTGAGGTATTGAGTTTTTGGATAAATTTGCTACAATTACACCAAGATCAGTTTAGAAAGCCTTATTTTATAAAAACAAAGGCTATAAAGGTTTACAAAAATAATGATACATATTATGGTATTTGTAGACTAATAGTAAGAAGAAGTTCTAAGTTGAAATATAAAATGTTAGCTTTAATAAAAGCAATGAAAGAAAATATCATGCCGGCGTAGCTCAGTTAGTAAGAGCGGTCGCTTCATAAGCGACAGGTCATAGGTGCAAGTCCTATCGTCGGTACTATTATAAACTTTGAAATTATACGATTTTATGTATAATGGTAGAGTAGATATTCAAAGTAACCTATTTTTACAACGTAAAAAGAAGATTTTTGAAGAATTTACACATTTGCGGGCGTAGCTGTTTTGGTTAGTAAGTAATATCATTTGCGGGTTTAGCTGTTTTGGTTAGGCAAGCAATTAGTAAAAGATAGTGATATTGTTAGATAAAGTTATATTTGCGGGCGTAGCTCAGCTGGTTAGAGCGCTCCCCTGTCACGGGAGAGGTCGTGGGTTCGAGTCCCATCGCTCGCGCAAATAAAAATAAACCCCTTTTGGGGTTTTATTTTTGCGCGAGCGAGCTTTGAAACTTCTTTCAAAGCGTATGGGACGAGAAGACCTTTTCCGTATTTCATAAATGTACTCATTTGAGAAAGTGGAAAAGGTGTACTGACCCTGTAAGGGTCGAGGCCTGTAAACATAATGTCCCAAAACTGGTATAATCATTTTATGATGGAAGGACAATTTAAAAATAATATAGAAAAACAAACAAAATGGGATCAGGCTCTTTCTCGTGTTGAAAAAATTACCGACAGATTGGGGAAAAAAATTGATTCTGGAATTAAAGAAACTGTGACTGTTTTTTTAGTAAGTGGTTTTAATACTGATGGTTCTTGTGAGGGACATCTTGACCGTGGTCTTCCATATCCTTGGATAGATATTAATCAAAATCCACAGTCTATTGAATTTAAAGAAAAAGAAATTATTTTTATTAATCAGATGAAAAATAAGGGATATAAAACATTTTTTGATATTCCAAAAACAGATGAGGAGTTATATTCAAAATTTATGGAATTACGCAGTAATGTTGAAATATACAGAAAAGAAACTTTAGACAAAATAACTTCATTGTTTTATGGTTTTTATTCTTTTCATAAGCCAATATCTGAAAATTATTTATTGACCATCTTGGAAAATGGAAGAATACAACCAATATCAGGGGCTGGTTTAGGAAAAGATAATTGGGTAAAATTTGAATCAAAAATCAAATCAATGTCACCTGAGGAAAAGGAAAACTATCTTAAAAGTTCTCAAAATGAAATGAGGATTTTTACTGAATTTTTGAAAGACAAATTTATGAAAAGCTAATAAATACTAATTTTTCCTTAAATTAATTATAAAAATATACCCTCTAAGACCCTTAATCGCAGTTCCCACTTCCTCGCCTAAATCACAAAAAATTTTAATCTAGATACTGTAATAAAATCCATTTTATTACGGCTCTATTGTATAGGTCGGATAAAGGTAATAAAGATTATTATTAATTTAAAAATTTTATGGCAGATACAATTATCACAAATTCTCCTGAAAGAGATGGGGATAGTGGCGCTGGGTGGGTTGTGGCATTAGTTATTGTTATTGCAATTGTTGTTGGTGGAATACTACTATATCGTCGTGGTGTATTCAGATCGGCAGCTCCTGCAGGCAAGACTGATATTAATGTTACGATACCAACTCCTGAAGTTAAGATCCCAACTCCTGAAGTTACAATACCAGACCCTACTAATTAATCTAATTAGTACTTACTAGGTTACTTAATAAACAAACTATTATGTCATTACTTACACTTTCCGAAATTGTCTTCTTTCTTGTTTATGGTATTAGTCATTTTTATCCATTCAAATACTCACAGACAATCTGCGCGATTGCATCTATAGTTGACCCGTCCCCCAAATTTAGGACAAAAAGTTAAGTAAGATTAGTAGTATAATAGTCGTATTATAAATCTTCAATAACCATATATGTCTACAAAAAAA
>JAYVGX010000011.1:0-10408 GCA_043771685.1 Minisyncoccota bacterium | reverse complement strand
ATTTCTGGAGCAATACGAAATGCTTTTTTTGCCATATGTATATTCTAAATTAAATTCTAATAATTTAGAATGAGTGTGTTAGGTTTGGGGTACCTTGCACCGGTACCATGGGGCGGATCAGCCGATAGCTGGGCAAAAATTGGTGAACAATCTTCATTTTGGGGAGGTTATTCTCCACATGAAGAAGTTAAAAAATTTATCCTTGAATTTTTAGGGTAAATTTAAAAAGGGTTATGGGTTAAACGTAACTGCCCGATTTTTCTTGAGAAAAATCGGGCACCTTATTCAGTTCATAAATTATTTGTGAATTGATAGGGACGCTGAAAACTAAATAGAGTAAGCATTATTTTAAATTTTTTTAAATGAAAATATTTAAAGCAAAATCTGTCGAATTAGATTCTCAAGTTACGACATTGGCTTGAGGGTCTATAGGGAAGAAGAAATATTTGAAAAATATTTCTTCACACGTGCAGCAAAGAAAACAATATAGGATAAGAGGTGGTGTCGGTCCGCAAGCTCTCAAAGCTTGCGGACCAAATCTCTCTCCTCATCGTCTTTTTTCCTTTGTACTCTTTGATGCACTTGTGAGGAAGTACTTGCAATAGTACATAGTATATAGTATACTATATACTATGTACAGTAATAAGGACAAAATACTTGAATATATAGAAGAAAAAGGAACAGTTTCAGTTCATGAATTGACTTCTGTTTTAAATATAGGGAGTGTAATGATACATAGGCATATTAAAAAGCTTGTTGAAGATGGTCTTTTGACCAAGATAGGTAAGGCGCCAAAAGTGTACTATGTACTTGCAAATGAAGTTAATGAAAAGTTTAGTTATCCAACTTTGTTGGATTCTAAAGTAAAAGATATTTTAGAAGAAAATTTCCTTTTACTTACTCCAGATGGCAAAGAAATAGTTGGAGTAAAAGGATTTGAAATCTGGTGTAAAGAAAGAAATTACGATGTTGGTAAAAAATCTCTAGAGTATGCTGAATCTATTAAAGAATACAATCATTTTAAAAAAGATGGTTTTATAGATGCAACACAAAAACTAGATATTACTTTTATAAAAGAAAAATATCTAGATCGTCTTTACTATTTACACCCGTATAGTATTCCTATTTTTGGAAAAACAAAAATCGCTCTTTGGCTTTTTCATGCAAAACAAACTCAAAATAAAATGCTTATGAAAAAGGTTTTAGATATTGTTGAAAATGAAATCCAAAACTTTATAGAAAAAATGAAACCAGATGCTATTGCCTACGTACCACCAACTGTTCCACGATCTATCCAGTTTATGAAAGAATTAGAAAAAAGAGTAAAGACTAATTTACCAAAGATAAGTATAGAGAAAATAAAAACACCAATAATGATTCAACAAAAAAGTCTGAAAGACGTAAATGATAGAATTAGAAATGCAGAAAATACATTACATGCGATAGGACAAAATAATAGTTTCAAAAAACTTCTAGTTATAGATGATTTTACCGGTTCTGGTTCTACGCTTAATGTTATAGCTTCCAAGTGTAAAAAACAAAAAATTGCTAAAGAAGTTATAGGTCTCACTATAACTGGAAGTATGAATGGTTTTGATGTAATAAGAGAGATATAAAAAACCCGAAATAAATTCGGGGATTTTTTATTTACTTACTTTTTGCTTATTTACTATTTGGTCTATCAAACCGTAGGCTTTGGCTTCGTCGGCGGTCATGTAGTAGTCACGGTCGGAGTCTTTTTCAAGTACAGCTGGAGTCTTGCCGGTATTTTTAGCTAGTATCTTGTTGAGAGTGTCTTTTGTTCTCAAAATATGTTTCGCATTTATAGCGATGTCACTTGCTTGACCTTCAGCGCCACCCATAACTTGGTGAATCATAACTTCAGAGTTAGGTAGAGAGAAACGTTTGCCTTTTTGTCCTGCTGACAAAAGTACTGCGCCCATAGAGGCAGCGATACCGACACAGATAGTCGAGACGTCACATTTAACAAAGTTCATCGTGTCGAGAATTGCAAGTCCTGCTGTAACAGAACCACCAGGGGAGTTGATGTATAGTTGGATGTCTTTCTTGCTATCTGTATGATCCAAATAAAGAAGCTGTGCGATAACCAGGTTAGCGACATGGTCGTCTATTTGCCCACCTAAAAAGATGATACGCTCATTTAATAAACGTGAGTATATATCATACGCGCGTTCGCCATTCATTGTTTTTTCGATAACTGTTGGGATTAACATAAATTTATTATACTATTTTATTATTATAATTTCAAACAAACTTTAAAAGTTGTTTTTTTCAGGTACGGATTTTTTGAAGCTTAAAAAAATCCTGAAGTTTTCATCTCGACAGATTCAAAACCCCCTACAGAAAAAACTTTTTAATTTTTATTCTATTTTTCTAAAAAACCAAAAACTTTTTCGTTTTCAAGCATATTTTCGACATAAGCACGAGCACGTATTGGGTCGGCTTCTTTGTACATCTTTAAAATTGCTTCGGTTTCTTTTTTTGCTTGTTCTTCGTCGACTTTCAAGTTTTCATTCTTTGCAATTTGATTTATGACTATCTGAAGCTTGGCTCTCTTTTCTGCATCAGAACGCCATTCTTTTTTCAATTCATCAACAGTCTTTTTTATTTGAACTAAATAATCCTCGAACTTGAAGCCCATGTTTGTGATGTCAGCTTCGAGTTTGTAAAGTATCTTTTCTATTTCACTTTCGATTAGTATCTCTGGTATGTCACCATTTGTCTTTTCTAATATGCTTTCAATAATAGCAAGGCGAAGTTTGTCTTTACCTTCTGTTTCTTTTTCTATTTTTAGATTCTCACTAATTTTGTTTTTAAATTCATCTGCTGTTTGGAAATTGCCAAAGCTTTTTGCGAATTCATCATCAAAAGCTGGATAGTCCTCCTCTTTTATTTCTTCATGGTTGTGTTCATGAGCATCACCATCTTCGTGTTCGTGCTTTGGTAGTGCTTGTTGCGCGCGCATTTTGCGGAGTTCTAGAATTGTTTTTTCTATTTCAGCTTCTGCAACTATGACTTCAGATACAGGATTCTTTTCTTTTTGTTCTTTGGATATTTTTTTATAGTCAGGTAATTCTAATCTCGGTAAAATAGCTGTATGAATTTTGAATTCCAAGTCCTCATTGCGAGCGATTTTTGTGATAGCGATCATCGGACGACCGATAGCATCGATTTTGTGTTCTTCTAGTATTTGTGGATAAGCGTTTTGAATTGCATGTTCTGCCATTTCTTCGAGGATCATCATATCGTTATTTATATGTTCTTTGACAGCTTCAACTGTAGCTTTCCCTGGACGAAAACCCTGGACTTCCACTCTCGCTCCAATGTGTTCTAATGCTTTGTTTTCGAAACTCATAAACACTTCTTTTTCTAAAGTTCCTATTATTTCTATCTCACTTTTATCTTTATTATTTATTGTTATTTTCATAGTAATTGTAGTGTATAGAAAGTCTGTTTTTTTGTCAAAAAAACAGCCGTGGGACTTTGTCCCACGGCTGTTTTTACTCTTCTAATTTCGGCGCATATTCTTTTTCGTATTTTTCACTACACTCTTCTAAAACTTTTATAGCTTCCTCTGGACCATAAAATTTTTCAACGACTCCTGTTCCTGGTTTTTTGAGAGCTTTTACATTTTCCCAAAAATACTTTGTTTCTGTTTTAAAATATTCTCCCAAATCATCGACGTGTTTTATGTGATCAGAGCGTTTATCATCTGCAAGTACAGCAATAATTTTATCATCAACTTCACCTCCATCGATGAATTTCATCACACCGATAACGCGTGCTTCAACGAGACAGCCAGAAATAAGTGGTTCTGTGATGTTTACAATTTCAACATCTAGTGGATCACCATCGTAATCCCAAGTCATTGGTATTGCTCCGTATGTAAATGGATACGAAAGTGATGAGTATCCAACACGGTCGAGTTTTAACTGTCCACTTTCTGTTATCATTTCGTATTTATTTATACTTCCTGCAGAAACTTCTACGATTGCATTTATGATACCTTTTTCTTTGTCTGCAAAGACTGGTAGTACATGCAAAAGATTGTACATAAACTTACTTGGTTTTTGATTTATATTTGCCATATAATTTAATTTTACCCTAATGCTTGCGCACGGGCGAGCTAGTTATTAATTTGTACCATCATCGACGAGACCACCATCGATAGTTTCATCTGTTATAGTTTCATTTTCTGTCGCTTCGACTCCTTTTATGTCGATTCTCCAACCTGTCAGTTTAGCAGCGAGGCGGACATTTTGGCCACCTTTACCTATCGCAAGTGACAGCTGGTCAGCAGCTACTTCGATGATCGCTTTGTGTTCTTGTTCTATAACTTCAATATTTATAATACGAGCAGGGGAAATAGAACTTGCGATGTATTCACTCGGATCTGCACTCCAAGGTATGATGTCGATTTTCTCGCCATGGAGTTCACTCATAACTGTCGTTACACGGATACCTTTTTGACCAACACAAGAACCGACTGGGTCTACATGGTCGTCATTTGAATAAACTGCTATTTTAGAACGAGATCCCGCTTCACGGGCAATTGATTTTATCTCAACAACTCCTTGCTCTATTTCTGGAGCTTCCATAGAAAATAGTCCATTTATAAGTTGAGGATGAGTACGAGAAAGCTTTAGTGTCACTCCACGAGGACTTTCTTCGACAGCATAAAGATAAGCCAATATTCTCTCTCCGTGTCGATAAGATTCCCCCGGGATTTGTTCTTCAGGAAGGATAATCCCATTTGCACGATTAAAGTCTACATAGACGATACCACGCTCAACTTTATTGACGAAACCATTTATTATTTCGCCTTCTTTTGTTCCATATTCTTCTATTATTGCAGTTCTTTCTGCTTCACGAATCTTTTGGATTATGACTTGTTTAGCAGTCTGAGCAGCGATTCTTCCGTATTCAGCCTTGTTTTCTAGAGGGAAAATTATTTCCTCTTCTAGTTTAGCGTTATTTTTTATACGTAAAGCATCTTCGAGTAGTATATGGTGTTCCTCGTTAAAACGAACCAAGTCATCATGGTTTTCTTCACCGTCGTCTGGACTGCCGTCTTCATTTTCTTTTGGCATATAAACGATAGAGTCGTCGACGACGATTTTTACTTGAGACATTTCAACTTCGCCATTTTCAATATTTAGTTTAGTTCTGACTATCTGACCCTTTTTACCGTAATCTTTCTTATAAGCAGCGGCTATGGCTTGTTCGATAGCGTCAATTATTTTTTCCCTTGGTATTTTGCGTTCTTGTTCGAGTTGTTCGAGAGCCGAATTCATTGTTTTTAAATCTAACATACTATTTAATTGTCCCTACCCAATATTTTTTCTCAGGTAAGTATTTAATTTTTATAAAAAAAGCCCGTTTCGAGGACAGGACTAATATTTTTTATATTACTATGAATAACACTTTTGGTCAATTCTGTGCACGTGTACACCTTGTTCGCAACAAAGGAATTCCACAAAATTAATTTTACTTAAAAAGTCTCTTGTATTAAATACGAAGGGACTTTTTTATTTCATGATATAATACATTTATTATGGAAACAAAAATAAATATTTTTGAAATTGATAGTAATTATATAGAAGAATTAAAAAAATGGGGGATTCATTTGATGAATGAAGTTTTAAATGAAGCAATTATGTCCCTAAAAGAAGAAAATTGTCTTTTAGAAGAAGTTCGTCTATTTGAAGTTGAGAATAAATTTTTTATACATACTACATCTGTTTCTAACTTTAATATGAAAATAATTAAAGGACCTGACTCGGATTTAAACAAAAAACATAGAGAATTATTAAAAAAAATAATTATTAAACCAATAGAAAGTAGTTTAGTGTATAAAATACAAAATATATAGAACTATCTAATAGTAGCTAATGGTGTCAGATACCATTAATTATTTTATTATTTTACAATAAAAATTTTTGAAAATATATTACGAGAAGGAGTAAAAAATACGATGTGGGGTTGATAACTTTTTGTCTTATGCCAAAAAAGAATGGTACCTGATACCTTTAACCCACGTTATCTTGTGACTGGGAATCCTTGGTAATATTTCTCGTGAGGTCATTATACTTTGGTGGGTAACCCTTTTTATGAGGCTATTAGATACATGGACAAAAATCTAATAATATTGTATATTTTAATAAAATTTAAAACTCAATAATAATGATAGAAATCTCACTTCCTCTTAGACCACGAACAGATATTCGTGCTGAATATTTGGTAACAGGAATATCTGTTTTCTCATCGACAGGAATCCCCGTACTAAATCTAACTACAATGAATTTTTCGTCAGTACAAGATGCTAATCAAGCCAGAGACGAGTACGTTCAATTATATTACAAATTATTCAGATCTAATTCAATTATCTCTATTGAAGATAGACACGAAAATTTCATAAAATATGCAAAATATTTGATTTTGAAATCAAATATTTATATGGAAGAATGTGAATGTTTAATTTGTGAATGCAAGAAATATGAAGAACTTAGTACAATCAAAGCATTTAATCAACGCAGGGTTACAAATGGGATTTGTAGCTATTGTAATTCAAGTCTGACTCTACATAAAATTAATGCTTTGTTTCTAAAAGTTGACTGGTCTTTAATCTATTTTGATAGCTTTAATTATAATTGGGTCAAAGATGATTGGTTAAGATTTCAAAAAAAACAAGACCTAAGGGTGTATAAAGTTAGCAAGGAAATAGAACCTGTTAGTTTAATTTTTGATTGTACAAACTTTGGAATTAAACATCAATTATTATGGGCTTGCCAAATAGTTTACGCTGCCAAAATAGCAAATGAAAATGAGGTTAGGATACATTTTGTTGAAAAAATAAAAGATTTAGTGTTCTTTATTTGTTCAATAGTAAAGGTTCTTAATCCAAAACTATCAATTCATTTAAAGGGTTGTCCTGTTGTGTGGTTAGAACAGGAAAAGAAAATGTACAACATCACAGTTAGTGATATTGAAAAAATCAAAAAAGGTCTTAATTCAAAAAGAAAAAGAATTAATGTCCAATAAAAACTCCTATGATTGTAGGAGTTTTTTATATAAAATTTTTTATCTTATCTATTGCTTCTTTTGTATATGAATTATTACTATGCCCGAAATCACCAACATATAAATTAATCATTTTATTTTCTGATTCTTTTACTAGATACTCATTAATTTGATGTGGTACCGAGGAATCACTTTTACCGTGAATTATAAGAACTGGCTTTTTAATATTTCTAAGTTTTAGAATAATAGAATCCATTCTTAAAACTTTATCATCCCCATATAAAAATTTTTGCATTATTTTTGTAGATGACACTCTATAAGAAAACATAAAAGCACGAGAAAGAAGACCCAACAATGACTTCATTTCTTTTTTAAAATCAAAATTTATAATTTTAAATATATCTTTTTGGTTGTATATTAATACAGGAGAAAGCAATAATATTTTTGATATTTCTTTTGATTCTCCTATTAAAGCAATAATTCCACTATAACTCATCCCTGCAATAATGATTTCGTTAATATTACTTACTTCAAGAGTTTTATTAAAATATAGCTCTTTAAATCTTCCAGCCTGTACCATTTTCACCATATTTTTTATTTCCGAAATATGTTTGAAGCCATTAAAATCTCCCCTACTGTCAAATGATCCTGCAAGTTGTGGATAAAAAACATAACAACCAGAGTCTAGAAAACACTGTACGAGTTTATCTATGTTCGATGACGATGGTAATCCTGGTAATAGTAATACCGCCTTTCCAGACTTTTTTTCCGGAATGTATAAGCTTGAAATATATCCTTTATACTTAATTTTATATGTTATCATATAATTATATTTAACTACTTCCTTTTATAGTGTAGCACAACTTTATGTTTATAAGCTTTTTTCAAAACCAAATCCTCACTAATACCTAAAACAATACTGAGTGTATCTTTTGCTGTTTTTAAGTCTTCAAATTTTATAAACACATCATGTATTTCTTCAACAAATCCTTCATCTCTAAAGTACTTATTTACATAATTTACTCTATCTATTGAATATTTAGGAAACATACAAGTAAAATCATCAATCATCGTAGTTCCTATACGGATTATACTACCGGAAGGCTTACACACCCTTTGCATTTCTAATACAGCCTCTTCCAGAGGTAATGACGTCCAAGTTGAAATAATCACATCAACAGAACAATCTAGAAGCGGAATTTGTGAAGCAGAAGCAAAAATATAATCAATCTTATTATTATCTGTATACTTTTTTTTAGCAAACTTTAAAAGTTCTTTTGAGGTATCTAGTGCATAAATTTTATTAAAAAATTGCGAAAATATATTTGTTTTGTGACAAGTACCACACCCAACATCTAATGCGACATCTCCAATAAATAAGTTATTAATTTTTTGAGATAATTTCTGTGAAAACATTTCTGCTGCACTAAAATCATGATATGAATTTGCATTCTCTGCATATACTTTATGAAAATTAGTCCCAAATCCTTTTGTATAATTATTATCCATATATTATTTAATATAATTAATAGAATAACCACCATCAACAACAAAATTCGCCCCTGTTATATAAGATGCTTTATCAGAAATTAAAAATAATACCATCTCGGCAATTTCTTCTGGTTTCCCAATTCTTTTTGAGATTGTATTTTCATATCCAGATTTTTTATTTTCAGATTCTGACAATCCAACTCTCTGATTTGTGTCTGTGGTTCCTGGAGACACTGCATTAACTCTAATTTTTTCTTTAAATGTTTTTGCTAACAATGCAGTTAATGTAGGAATTGTCGATTTACTCAGTGAGTATGCTGCATTTTCAGACCTAGAAACTGAAGGATCTCCTCTGATACTACCTATATTTACTATTGCAGATGCATTTTTACAATTTTTAAAAAAGTACTTTGACATATTAACAATGCCTAAAATATTTGTATTTAGTGTAATATGCCAATCTTCTGCAGAGAGATCAAGAATCGAACCTCTTTTTAAAATAGCAGCTGAATTTACTAGGTAATATACATCATTTAAATCATCAGCTGAAAAAATATTCATGGTAGTATTTATTAAATCAATACTAGAAACGTCAAAAGATAAAATTTTAAAATCTAAATCTATCACATAACCCCTTTTTTCTAACCTCTCCTGAGCTTCATCTGCATTAAAATCATCATTCAGATATGCCATTATGGGGAAAAGACCCTCTTCTAAGGACTTCTCTGCAACAGCAAAACCTATACCTGAAGTTCCGCCGGTTATGAGTATTTTTCTCTTAATCTTTTCCATATTTTTTCTAAAATTATTTTTTTTTCTAAAATCGACGTATTTTCTAAATTAACATTTAAATTATCCTTATAAAAAAACAAAACATCTTTTGTGTCTAACTTCATTGAATTTTGATACTCAAAATATCCATCAAGAAATAGTGACAATTTCAAAAACTTTATATATCTAGACAAAAACAAGGCATCCATATATTCCCTAAAATAACTCTTTCTCAAAATATAAATATATTCTCTCATTCTTTTAAAAACTGCTTTTTCCACATCAGACTCATTTAATTGCTTATATCTTTCTAAGAATATATTAGTACCTACTAAAAGTATACCATTTTTAAATGCTTCTATAAGATAGACTCCATGATTACCAAAGTAAAAATCTTCAGTTATCTCACTTTCTAAAATAAGAGAAATATCATATTTTTTACAGAATAAATCTTTACTAGTTGTTAAAAAATTTTCCAATTCTAAATCATTTACAATTAAGGCTATATCTATATCATTACAAGTTCCCGGTGAATAAACAGAAGATCCAAATTGGATTGCGCAAATCAATATTCCATCGTTGAGCATTTTTTCCAAACTAAACAATATTTTTTTATTTATATTCATAGATAAAAAGTATATCTTATGTAATTAACTTTTGTACCTAACTGGTCTTTATCTTCAATAAAAGAATTTTTTAATACAATTTTTATTCCCGCAACATTTTTTCTATGAATTAAAGTTACTATCTTATCAAGCCCATCTGTCCATTTAGTTGTATGTAAATATTTTAATAACTCCTTACAGCATTCATTTCCAATTCCTCGTCCCCAAAAATCTGGCAAAATACCTAATCCTATTTGAGTAATATTATTTGTTCTTTTTAAAATATGAGCAGATCCGATACAATTTCCTTCGTAAATAATTGCTAAAATTTCATCAGGATAACCATTGGCATTTTGAGCATATTCAAAATATAACTTTATTTTAATTTCGTCATTATAAGATTGACCCGTCCCCCAAATTTAGGACAAAAAGTTAAGTAAGATTAGTAGTATAATAGTCGTATTATAAATCTTCAATAACCATATATGTCTACAAAAAAA
>JAYVGX010000010.1:0-10081 GCA_043771685.1 Minisyncoccota bacterium | reverse complement strand
TGTCGCCAACCAAGGAAAGACGATGGGAACAAATTATCAACTTAAACTACTCTAGCTCAAGCTTCCGGTCATACCCCGTCGGCTTGCCGCGGGGTAATTTGATTTTTGGTTAATTTAAAGGATATTGAACCATTACATACCCTTGACAGAACACCTTTTATTTGATATGATATGTAGAAGTTTTTGAAAGTTCTTTAACAAAAAGAATCACATAGAGACAAGCTTTTTGAGCCTTAATTTAAATATTAAGACCTATAAAGCTTGTCTCTATAACTATAAAGAGCAAGACGTAATTCAGGGACCGTATGCCCATAATCCAGTCGCCTAGAGATAATTTCAAAAGGCTAACAGAAAAAGAAAATTATGAAATGGACAGAAATCCCTACAGGGCAAACAAACGGAGCGTTCCAACGCTTCATGGGTGCACTCAGCGAGAATGCTGAAGTTGCAGTTACCCGTATCAACACTGATTCAGTCTTCACAGATTGTTTGGCGTTGTATGCAATTAATGGCGGTGTTGAGCCGTCATCATCTCAAACTCGTGCCCGTGAGCTTATGGGCAAGAACTTCTTCGGCATCGAGGAAGCGATCAAGCACTTCGGGGTTAACCCCTCGAGGCGTCAACTCGCTGTTCTCGGCGAAGTTCCGTTCTCTGACGAAACCCTTACTGTCTGTAAGGACACCCACGTTTTAGTGGCAGTGTTTCCGTTGTCAATCGTTGACCTTCGCAGTAAGGTTGCCGACAACAATCAGACCTTGTTTTACAAACAGGACTGGTATGACAAACAAGCATTCGCCAACGACAAGGGTGAGACAGGATGGCAGTTGGTCCGCAAGGAACCGATCGCCAAATCAACATCCAAGACATGGGGTAAACAACAAGCCCTATTGTCGGAAGATGAAGAGACACCAAAGGCACAGGTGATGGTTTACACTATCATCGGTATCTTTCTTGCCACTGGTGAAAGACTGTTTGAAAAGGTCTATGTGCGTTGCGTGGATTTTGTTTCGGGCGGTCGCCGTGTCCTCGTCGGTGACTTTGATTCCAGGGGTCTCATTGTCAACCGCTGGGTCGGCGACGTCCGCAATGACGGTCTCGGTGTTTCGTCTGCCAGGAAATAGATCCTGGAATTCTTGAGGACTTGATCCTCTTGAATGCTTGAGCCTCCGCGCCAATTTTTTGTTGGGTGCGGAGGCTCTGGGTGAAGTGATTCTTATTTCAATATCAAATCTTATCCAATGGATAAGTACGAACCACGAGGTTCGTCAGACCTCGTGAAAGCCATGCTTCTCTCGAGGTCTTTCTATTTTATATACATTAAGTTAAAATAATTACATCTTGCTAATGTAGCTTGGATTAAGGTTCAAGCTCGCGAGATATCTCACCTTGAGATATCGCCAGAATACTAATGGTCTACGGATCACTGTAGAGTGCGGTTAAGGATAGAGAGAACTTCTTGCTCGTTTCTAGTGGAGATGCTTAAAACTGCTCCCAAATTAATACAAGAGAAAGAGAATATAAACTTTTAACGAAGTAGTAAATCTCAATCTCTGATGACATAGATGGGGGCGAGCAATATCTTGATTCGGACGGTAACCGTGTCAACGTCGGTAACTTTGATTCCAAGGGTCTCAATGTCAACAACTGGAACGACGACAACCGCAATGACAATATCGGTGTTTCGTCTGCCAGGCAGTCGTAATCTATCCAAAACATAAACTCCCACTTTCGTGGGAGTTTATGTTACCGCTCTTTAGTGGATTTTATCCACCCTCCAAGCATTTTTCCTATCTCATCGAGATTTGCTTCCATAATTATATATGTCTTAGGAGTAATGGCTTTGACATCTTTCATAAGACGAACGCAGACTTTGAGAAAGTTCAATTTAACGCTGACCTTTTCCAAAGTCGGAAGCTTCTCTATTTTTGATTGTTGACTGGCCATAAGATTACCGTCTATGACGGTAATCAGGGTACCCTCGCATTTTTGCCATAAAGTATAGCGATCCTGTTTGGGTACTGTTAAACGTAATTTATAGAATTCTTTGTAGAGTTCGTAAGATTTTTTTAGGATTGGTATGTCTAGGTCGTTCATAAAATGAAAATGGATAATAAGGCAAGCACTATGGGTGGTATGCATAAAATGCCAGACGGTTCTATGATGATGAACAATGGTGGCGACATGGTAGGTATGATGAAAGGTAAAACAGGAAAAGATTTAGAAAAAGAGTTTCTTTTAGGTATGATACCTCACCACCAGGGTGCAGTAGATATGGCTAAACTGCTTTTACAAGACAAAACAGTTAGTGTCGAAATACAAAAGTTTGCAAACGATATAATAAAGGCTCAAGAAAGCGAGATCAAAATGATGAATGATTGGTTGAAGAAATAATATATTTCCCCAATATAAAAACCCTTAGAAATAAGGGTTTTTATTTATGCGGGAGAGCCATATGGGTTCAGTACCAAGACCTTGAGGCACTACAAGGACCATTCCAGATAATCTCAAGGGTCGTGTTGAGGTATGTGGGTCAGGTTATTTTTTTGATAACTTTAGTAATATTATCAAATCCAAGCACATCGCCAACAACAACTTCATACTCTGGACTATGAGTATTTGCATAAAGTCGAATTATCGCAATTAATAATAGTCTATTCTCTGAAATAATAAAACCTTTTTCACTTAGCGAATAACCTGTATCAAGTATTGGGGAAAAATCTCCGACTACTCCACCCACAACATAAGATATATTACTCTTTTCTCCTAAAATATAAGGTAAACAAATTGGGTTAAAGTCTTCTAATTCAAGAAAAGTAAGAATGTGGCCATACGCTATCTTTGCAATCATGCGAGCAAAATCATGAGGGTTGTGTCTGAAGCTTAATGTTGGATAACTACCATATTTCATAAAAAAATCCTCTCTTCTTTTGTCATCATCAATAACAACCATTGTTCCTGTATTTATGGTATCTTCATCTTCTGGTAATTGCAGTAAAATACCAGGGGGTTTCATCTTGTAAAAAACAAAACCTCCTGGATATTCATTTGAAGGAACTTCAATTTCTTGGGAACCTCGTGTAATTTGAGTATGGATAGTATTCTTCCTTTGTTTTTTACGTTTTGTTGGAGCATTAAAAGCTGTTCTAGCATCTCCCCATAAACCTTGAGCAACGTTACGTTCAAAACGACTTGTTATTGTCGCACATTCATAACAACTGGCTTCTCTTATTATATGAACACCACCAAGAGATTCTGGCACGATATGTTCCTTTGTGAGTTTGGTATTTGAATCACCACAATAAATACATTTACCTTTTGATTCTATATATGTTAGTCCGTGAGGCATTTATTTAAGTAAATTTAATTTATATAGTAATCTAATATTCATAAGAGCGATAATGTGATTACACTTTTCGAACCTTACGTATTTTCGCAAGGAAGGTTCTTTTGAAATATTAAAGGATATTTTTGATCTTAGTAAGAAGTCAGATCATACTCAACATTTCCAGCAAAACCACTTATAAGATTTCCACCTTTCCCATCTTTATCAGTAAGAATAACTGATTTTTTAGTTATAGTAATGGTCCAGATTTCATTCTTCGCAACTAGCTCATTTTCACTCATTGAAATAACGTTTAAAAATTTAACTGATGGCATGACGATCGTTCCATTCTTGTCTATTATACCTTCGCTAAATAAAATTTTATTGTCAATCAAATCAATTTTAAAAACTTGATTCATTTCATCAGGTTGATCTTTGGTTAATTTAAGAACTCCAAATGCACCTACCTCTATTGGATATAGACCTTTTTCTGTTTGAATTACTTTATACCTAACATATCCACCAATATTCATTCTTGGCTGAAAAAACTTTGCGTATATCAAAATTGAAACTATTGATGTGATTATGATAATTATAAAAATATATTTTTTCATATCTTATTAAATTAATTTTTTGGTTTTGGGCAATCTACTTGATGATATTCAGGAATTTTCGTAAGATTTTTTCTTTCCAAGATGCTTTTTTCAATAATAACTTCAGAACCCCACCATGGATTTTGCCATCCCATTACACTATATTTTCCTAAACTATATCTATTTACATGCCAAACATATCCATCAAGTGCTTCAATACAATTACCAGTCTTGAATTTTGAACTAAAATAATATTTTCCTAGAAATATAATCGTTACTAAAAGTATTACTATGCCAACTATTTTCATCCATTTTTGCATAATTAAATTGTAGCTTTTTTGAAAAATTTAGGCAATGAAGCAACATTAGGTTAAAAACTTGCGGGAGGAGGCGGAGAGATTCGAACTCTCGGTCCCTTACAGGACTCTCGTTTTCAAGACGAGTGCACTAGACCAACTATGCGACGCCTCCGTTTATTTTTTATTTAGCCAACTTTTTTTTAAAAAATGTTCCTCTGCATGACAATTGGGACAAATTAGTTTCAAGTTTTCTAAATTATTGTTCTCTCTATTTCTATCTTTGTGATGAACTTCTAGTATTTGGTATTTATTATAATCACAATTTTCACACTTATTACCTCGAATTTCTAAGAGTTTTAATTTTAGTGATCTTTGTGATTTTACTAAATCTTTTGGACTATTTATTTTGTACTGTATACCAGCCCTATTTTTATTAGCACAAATTCTACTACATGTTTTTTTGTTATCTCCAGAAAGTATTTTTTTACCACATACTATACATGGTATTTCCTTTCTATTATTTATTCCAAAACAGACTTGACTACAAAAGACTTTACCATTACTTTTTTGTATTTCTATAGGTCTCCTGTAAATAGGGTTACCACAAATCATACACTGCGTATTGGGATGTCTTTTATACTCAGGCATTAAGCCATTATACCATTTTTAACAACTAATGCAATTGCACCAGTTCTTTTAGAGCATATCAGAAAACTAAGATTTATGCTAGAATTTTTTTATGAAACACTTAGGAGTAGACTATGGTAGTAAAAGGGTAGGGTTTGCGATATCTGATACAGACGGGGTTTTTGCTTTCCCTTATAAAATAATCCCCAATGACTTGTCTCTAGTCGACGCAGTTCACAATATATGTGGCACCGAGGAGGTAAGTGCGATAGTCATAGGCAAGTCGCATGATCTGTCTGGGGCGCCAAATAAAATAATGGGGAGCATAGAAGAATTTAAAAGAAATTTAGAAACAGAGTTGGACTTGCCAGTTTATTTCCAAAATGAATTCATGACGACAATAGAGGCACGAGGGAGAGAGGGTAAAGAAAGTAACAATGCTCGCAAAATAGCCAAAGACCAAAACCAGAATTTAAAACAAAACAATGCCGATGCATCTGCCGCCGCGCTAATCTTGCAAAGATATTTAGATAAAAAGAATCAGAAATAACACATTGACAATGTATGTACATTGTATATACTTATAATATGAATACAGTTATAAACATAAGAATAGAAAAGGATATTAAAAATAAGGCTCAAAAAACACTGGAGTCTTTGGGACTTGATTTATCTTCTGGGATAAAGCTTTTTCTTAATCAAGTTGTGACAGAAAAGGGAATACCTTTTACTCCAAGCATAAACGATGCAAAAATCCGTGCTAAGTGGGATAGGGAGTTAAAAGAAGCAATTGCAAATGGTAAAACTTATAATTCTGCAAAAGAAATGCACGAAGATATTTTAGGCAAAAAATTGTATGCAAGTCTTTCCAAGTAAACAATATAAAAAGTCCCTTAAGAGAGTTTTAAAAAGTGGGAAAGTAAAAATTAAAGAAATTGATACGGTTGTTGATTTTCTATTGTCTGAAGGTATATTGCCAGCGAAATACCGTGACCGTTCATTAACAGGTGAATATATTGGTTACAGAGAATGCCATATAAAACCAGACTTATTATTGATCTACAAGAAAGACAAAAATATATTATTTTTAATTTTAAAAGACATAGGTAGTCATTCTGAGATTTTCTAGTATAATAAAACCATGGAATACGTAACTTACGAAGAATTTAAGAAAATGGATATGCGCATAGGTAAAATATGTGCGGTAGAACCCGTGCCCGAGACAGACAAGCTTTTGAAATTCCAAATCGATTTCAATGAGAAGGATGAGGAAGGGAACAGTAAATTACGCCAAATCGTTTCTGGTATTCACGAATTCTTCCCAGATTTTGAAAAATTGATCAGCAAACATGTTTTATATATTCTGAACCTCGAACCACGCACAATAAAAGGGGTAGAGAGTGCGGGTATGCTTATGGCTGTCGATGGGACAAATGGGGCACCTGTATTTTTAATTCCTGATGGGGAAGTTCCTGTCGGATCTCGCGTAAGATAATATGCATTTATTTGAACCAAGTCTGATAATAAAAACAGCGGGATTGCTCGGTGTGTATTTGATTATCTTTATAGAGTCTGGTTTGTTGTTTGGATTTTTCTTACCTGGGGATACTCTTTTATTTTCTGCTGGTATATTTGCAGCACAAGGTTACTTCTCTATCCAAACTTTAATTATCGGTTCGATGGTAGCAGCTATTATAGGGGACAATCTCGGCTACTTTTTGGGGAAGAAAATTGGACCCAAGTTAAATAATAAAAAAGATTCTTTTTTCTTTTCAAAATCAAAAATAAATAAAGCTGAAGTTTTCTATAAAAAATACGGAGCACTTGCCGTTATAATTGCTCGTTTCGTACCTATCATGAGGACTTTTACTCCGTTCGTTGCTGGAATTGTGAGAATGCATTATCGGAAGTTTCTTTTCTACAATATTTTAGGTGGTATGTTGTGGACAACGGGAGTTTCATTGTTAGGGTACTACCTCGGTTCAAAGATAAATAATCCAGATCGTTTCATATTCCCGATCATCCTCTTTGTTATTGTTTCGTCTTTTCTACCAATTTTATTTGAATTTACAAAAAAGTATTTTAAAAAGCATTAAAACTCTTTTACATACATAAAAAATATCGTATAATATAAAAATGAAGAACTCATATAACAGTGCTTTCCCAGTGCCGTCATTTATTATGATGAGTTCTTGTGCATTGGATATATCAGACCAATCTATAAAATACGGAGTACTATCAGAAACAAAAAATGGACTCGCTCTGGATCACTACGACCAAGAAGTAATCCCAGAAAATGTTATTGTTTCTGGTCAAATTAAAAATGATTCGGTTTTAATTGAAGTTCTGAAAAAACTAAAAATAAAAGAGAATCTAAATTTTATTAGAGTGGCTTTACCAGAAGAGCAGATGTACCTCTTTACTTTATCGTTACCTAAAATAGAGCATAAAGATATTTACAATGCTATATACCTACAGTTAGAGGAACATGCTCCGATAAAAGCAGTCGAGGCTATTTTTGCTTATAATATAATCTCTGAGAATGTAAATAATATTTTTGTCGAAGTATCGGCAGTAGCTATAAGTACTGTTAATTCCTATTTATATGTTTTTGAAAAAGCTTCCCTCGTTCCATTGTCTCTTGAGCTTGAAGCTCAAGCCATCGCTCGATCTGTGGTGGCATATGAGGACCAGAGCACTTGTATGATAGTAGATTTCGGTAGAGCTCGCACTGGAGTTTCAATAGCATCTGGAGGAAAAGTTTTTTTTACAACCACTGTTGATTTCGGGGGAGCTGAATTAACAAAAAGAATTGCAGAGGCATTTAATATTAGCTTTGAAAAAGCAGAAGATTTAAAAAAGTCATATGGAATAAATAGTCATAATCCAGATACAAAAATTTTCGATGCTATGTTGTCTGGACTCGCTTTGCTCAAAGATGAATTAAATAAACACTGTACTTTTTGGCAAACACACAACATCAGTGGGGCCAGTCACGATCCAATAAGTCAGATTATCTTGTGTGGTGGTGATGCGAATTTACAAGGGCTCACTTCTTATCTAGAGTCACAACTAAAGATTAAGGTTATCAGTGCGAACGCTTGGACAAATGTTTCAGATTTCAATAGTATCGTTCCAAAGATGTCTTTCGAGCAGTCTCTCTCCTATACTACTGTCATCGGACTGGCCCTTGGTGACCATGATAAAAATCATTCTCGTATTATAAATGTTTTGGCACAAGAAAATAAAAATAAAATAAAGATATCTTATTGGATGCGTTTTTTTTCAGTATCCTTGTCTTATCTCGGCTTGTTGTTTTTATTCGCTAGTGTCCTTTTGTTACCATCTTATATTAGTTCGGCTTTAAAAGAAAAAGAACTCGAGGTCTCTCTAGAGTCTTTTAATAAGGCTCACAAAGAACTTGATTTAAATTCAATGTCTAATGTTGTTTCTGATATAAATACTAAGCTAGTCGTCCTTTCTGTTGAAAACAAGCGTTCAGAGATCGTCGAGAGTATTTTTAAAGATATTCTCAACAAGAAAACTTCTGATATACGCATCTCTTCTATTTCTTATAATCAAAAAGACGAAGACTCTGCTAGTGTCCAACTATCTGGCGTCGCTTCAAATAGAGCAAGCTTGAGTAACTTTAAAGAATCATTAATCAGCAATTCTTATTTTAAAAATGTCGATATTCCTATTTCTAATTTTTTAGAGAAAAAAGATTTGAAATTTAATTTCCTAATTGATATAAAATAATATGAATCATAAAAAAGTTATAATTAGATTAATACTATCCTTATTGTTTGCACTAATAATGCTAGGACTCTTTATTTTTATAAATCGTGTAATAAAAAATAAAAACTTGCATATTTCAAAAATTCTATTTACTTTACACGAAAAAGAAGATCAAAACAAAAATGCTGTTATTTTAAAACAAAAACTTCGTGAAGTAGAAAGCATACAGTCAACGATCAGTTCTCATCTGGTCGACAAGAAAAAGCCTGATGTTTTTGTCTTCTTTCTAGAAGAGTTAGGGGATCGTGGGGGAACTACAGTTGATGTAAAAAATATCAGTATTTCTAAAAAAGAAAGTAATACAATGAATGTCGATGTTACAATAGAAGGGTCTTTTAATAATGTAATGAAAACTATTTCTTTATTAGAAAATACGCCCTATAGATTAAAAATTAATTCTATAAATATTGATTCACACAAAAAAGAAAGCTTAGATGGTGGAAAAGTCGAAGTAGTTTGGATATCTGGTGTTTCATTTACAACTTTAACCTCGGAATAATATGCAAATTTCTACACAAGAATTTAAAAATATAGGTTCAAAATTAAAAGGTTTATATAAAATTAACCCAGTTTTTCACTGGAAGCTACTCTTAGTTTTTATGGGTGTGGGCTTTTTAGTCTTTACTTTTTATGGGCTACTGATTTTCTTTAAAGTCAAAAACCAAACTTTATTTAAAGAGCAAGAGGTTCAGACTCAAACTCAAGTGACGATAAAAAGTAAACTTCTAAAAAACATAAACGAATCCTTTGATAGGAAATCAACTAAAACCAAAAGTATATTAGAAAATAAATATCTATACACTGACCCAAGTTTGTGATTGTTAATAAGGATTACAAATGCAGTAATATTTACTACTGACAAGTGGATCACACCAATTAGGAACTCCCCAGTTTGGGCGACAAGATGGAGAAATACCAGTTGTAGTGCTGGGAATAGTTTCGAGAACTGTCACAAGGAGTCCTCCTACAGCACCTGGACCATAATTATAATAATTATATCCGGAATATCCACCGACACTACCCCCCCCTCGGATTTACCGGAACGGTACCCAAAAAACCTTCCGCTTTTAATTCTGTGGCCATAGCATTAAAACCATCAGTATGTTCATTTGTAGCCGGGTTTGCTCCTTGAAGAGGGTATCTACCATACTTGTCAAAATAAAGTGCCAAAGCTATTCCAAACTGTTTAAATTCGCTAATCTTTTTTGCATCTCGCGCTTTTGCACGAGCAGAATTCAAACTCGCAAGTACAATCGAAGACAAAAGACTAATGATAGCAATTACTACCAGAAGTTCTATTAGAGTGAACCCTTTATTGATTCCATTAGTTTTTGTTTGCATATAATTTTTACCGCACAAATTGTGATTGATCTATATTAACTGGTACTGGAGTTGTTTTATTTGTTCCTCCAAAAAACAAAAACAACGAAATAACAATCGC
>JAYVGX010000009.1:0-11939 GCA_043771685.1 Minisyncoccota bacterium | reverse complement strand
GTAGGGAAAACACACCAGTAATTTATGCCGATCATTAAAAGGAGTGATTGCAGAGTTGATTCTAGTATGTCTTTTGGTATGTTGTCCCATAAATCGGATGTAACATCTGGAAAGTTTAATTTATCTTTAAAAGTTTTCTTTATTCCGTATTTAAATTCTACAATATAAGTAAAAGTTATAGTTGAATTTTTCTTATCAACTTTATAACTATCAAAGGTAAATGAGGAAGCTCTTAGCATTTTTGTATTGTAGCACGAAAAAGAGCAAAATTAATTCGAGGGCTTGGGTCTTATGGTTAAGAGTAAATTATTTCTTATCAGTGTTTTTTTCTAAAGTATTTATTCGATCTAAAATTAAAGCCATGCTTAATTGCATTCTATTAAAATTTACTAAGGCGGCGCTCCCAGGACCAAATAACGAATCTTTAAATCTTAAAGTATCAAAAGTATGCTGGGTTCCTGTAACTTTAATACCTTTTTGCTCTAACTCATCCATTTTATCCATATAGCGCTTCATGGTATCAGTAATTCTCAAAAGATCTTTATATGAAGACTCAATCTTTTCTTTTTCATATTTATCCAAATTTTCCATTTTAGAAAATCTAGGATACTCATTTAAACTAACTAATTCGATATTTTCTAATTTTTCTTTACTCACTTCTAAATAATTCCATTCTGGAGGGTTATTTAATTCATTTTTATTTCCATTTGTAAAATTTTCTTTCATAATTTTATTTAAAATATTGGATAAGATCTAGTAGGAAGCAAAAAGCTCCTAGCCAGCGACAATCAAAAGATTGCTCATATCCGTTTCCAGATACGACACAGTATATGCGAACTCTGACTGGGAGTTATTTATTACTTACTGTGCTTTCGACCACACCGAAAGACAAGTCTCTTGGGCATGGTCTCTATTAAGTTATATCTATATATTAGCATTTCTGATTTAAAAGTGCACTAACTTTGTATAATCCATTTTGTAATAAATATATTTGGCAGGCGCTCTATGTTTTAGTATAATAAGTATATGGCAAACAGAAAAGGGAAGGTTAAATTAAAATGGAATAGTAATTTTGCATATGGCATTGGTGTTATAGCAACCGATGGTAATTTGTCTCCGGATTTACGACACATACATATTACTTCTAAAGATGAAGAAATGGTTTTGAATTGTAAAAAATGTTTTGGTTTAGATAATAAAATAGGGATGAAAGCACGAGGAGGTTCGAAAGATAAAAAATATTTTGTCTTGCAATTTGGTGACAAAAATTTCGTTGAATTTCTAATCAGTATAGGGATTACTCCTAAAAAATCTAAAACTATTAAAAAAGTTTTATTACCAAATAAATACTTCAAAGATTTCTTGCGAGGATGTATTGATGGTGATGGAAGTATTACTATTTCAAAACATCCAGAAAGTAAATACCCTCAATACAAAGTTAGAATTTGTTCTGCCAGTTTTGATTTTTTAAATTGGATTTTGTTTTCTTGCAGAGAATTTTTTAAAGTAAAAGGTGGTTCGATTCATATTCCTAAAAAATCTACAGTTTATACCTTAGTTTTTGCAAAAGAAGATAGTGTCAATATAATAAAAAATATTTATAACAAAGAAAATATTTGTTTGTCTAGAAAAAAGAAAATAGCTTTAACTATTCTTAAAAACGAATGTGCCCGGGAGAGGACTTGAACCTCCATGAGTTACCTCGCTGCTTCCTAAGAGCAGTACGTCTACCAATTTCGCCACCCGGGCATGTATGAAATATTATACACATTTCAATTTTTAACACTACATCGGCCACTTATAGGGCCTATCTTTCGACATCTTACAGATGCAGTACACCTTTTGCATATTTTGCATCGTTTCTCACAAAATATCTCAAAAGGTCTTGTGTTCGGGTTCCTTTCCCGAACTCACCGCACGGATATAAAGGTTTTATATGCTCCTAGTCCACATGAAAAAACTTTGTTTTTTCATTGAGGCCTAGGACGGAATCGAACCGTCGTATAAAGATTTTGCAGATCTTTGCCTTACCACTTGGCGACTAGGCCTTTATTTACTTGTCTATACTAACTTTTTAATAGTAATTCGTCAATTTTCTGACGATTTTTCTCACCTGCATCTATTTGGACATCTAGATAGGGAATAGGATTTATACGTAGATTCGCTGTTATGTATTTACGTAGATCTCCCAGATTTCTTTTTATAAATCCATAAGCAGCTTTTTCTTTTTCTTCTGGTAGGACGCTTATCATGATGGTTGCTTTTTTACCATCTGGAGTAGCAAGTACTCGAGTGACCGTAATCATCGAAGTATTGCCGGCTTCACGTTCGATGTAAGTTGCAGCCAATTCTTTTATATGATTTGTTATTTTCTCGTCTCGATATTTAGCCATACTATATTGTTGTTATTATTGTTGCTTCTAAAATATCACCTACAGCTATTTCTATTTTTGATTCTATCTGGACTCCGCAATCAGTTCCTTCGACAACTTCTTTTGTTTTATTCTTCACTAATTGAAGTCCTACAACCTTTCCTTCGCCCAGTTTGAAATCTCGACGAATGATATTTACGAGACTGTCGTCGGTTACTTTTCCTGAAATAACTTTACAACCAATTATCTGTCTTTCTTTACTACCACCAAAAGTCTTTAGAACTTTTAATTGTCCTATTATTTCTAGACTGTCGATTCTAGGACGACGATCAGCATAAACTTCTTTCAAAAAGTCTGTTAATTTATAGATAATATCAAAAGTTTCAATTTGAACTTTCATATTTTCATTCAAGTTCAATGCCTCATTATCTACTTTAGTATTGAATCCAACGATGATACTTTCTTTGTCGATTGAGGCCATCTTTATATCAGATTCATTTATTGCTCCAACGTTTCCAGTTATAACTTTAAAAGTTAATTCTTCTGTATTTAGTTTTTCAATTTCTTTTTCAATTGCTTCAATAGTTCCAGAAACATCAGCCTTGATGATGATAGGGATTACTTTACCATCGATTTTTTTATAATTTTTTACTATTTTATTTTCATCTAAACTTTCTTGATTCTCTTCTATTATCTTTTCAACTTCTTTCATTGTTTTACAAGAAGTAAAGATGCTACCGATAGCAGGGATTTCTTTAAAACCAACTAATCTTACAGGGGATGAAAAAGTCGCTTCTTTTATGGTATTGCCTTGGAAATCCTCCATTATTCTTGTGTTAGTAAAAGTATTACCACAAACTACGAACATGCCTGATTTCAATGTACCATTTTTAATTATACAAGTTGCTGAAATGCCACGCTTTGGCTCACGATGAGCTTCTATTACAACACCACTTGCATTTTCGTTTGTGTTAGATTTATATTCTTGCATTGATGCTACGAGGAGAATCATATCGAGTAATTCATCGATACCAGTACCAGTTTTAGCCGATATTAAAACAAAAGGGACATCACCACCCATTCCTTCTAAATATATTTCTTTCTCAACTAGATCCATCTTTACCTTTTCGATATTTGCATTTGGTTTATCTATTTTGTTTATAGCAACTATATAAGGGATATTGTTTTCTTTAATTGTTTTGTATGCTTCGATAGTCTGAGTCTTTACACTGTCTTCTGCAGAAACAACGAGGATCGCTATATCTGATGCTTTACTACCTCTTTCTCGCATCTTTGAAAATGCTTCGTGTCCTGGTGTATCGAGAAATGTTATTTTGCAATCAGTACCATTTTCATCATTATGATGAACTTCATAACAACTTGTGTGTTGAGTGATACTTCCTGCTTCAGTTGCAACTATGTTTGTTTTGCGGATATAGTCTAAAAGAGTTGATTTTCCATGATCAACATGTCCCATAACGACAACTATAGGTGCTCGATTTATTATATTTTCTGTATTTTCTTTTTTATCCATTTTGTTCTAAGACTTCTTTTTCTTCTTGTGTTAATTCAAATTCGGATTTGTTATTTTTTATCGGTTTTGCAAAAATACTCATACGATCACGAGAATATAAACTAGACAGGATGACTCCATCACCATTATCATTTATCAATGCAGTTGCAAAACTTTGTTTACCACCACCTTCTTCAGCAAATGGATTAAAACGAATTGTTTTTATATCACGTACTGAGCGTCTGATTTTCACATCCATTTTTTCTAGATGTATATTGATCTCTTTTTGTGTTTCGATTAAGTTGGAATTTTGTTCGTATACTTTTTTTATTGTAGCCTCTAAACTTTTTGTGTCAGAACCAGAGAAAAACTTTCTCAAACGTAACTCCAAAATTATGATCCATATAAGTAGGATACCAAAAAGAGCAAAGAGTATGTAGATTAAAATAATAGTAACATCCACAATAGTGAGTATATACTATTAAGACATTTTTTACAATAAAGCAATAATGTTGTAATATGTAATAATGAACATCCTTAGTAAAAAAGATATTTACCTAGACAATGCTGCTTGTACTATGGTTGATCTAAATATTGTAAAAAAGATAAACAAGATAGAGAAAAAGCTTTTTGCTAATGCAAGCGGGATCCATAAAATGGGACTGTATTCTTTAAATGTTTTAAATGAATCTCGAATTTCTGTTGCACGTAATTTAAATGCACACAAAGATGAAATTTTCTTTGCTGGATCAGGTACAGAGAGCGTAGCTATCGCTATACTCGGTACTGTCTATAATTTTCATGAAAAAAACCCAAATTCTAAAATATTGCCTCATATAATCACTTCCAATATTGAACATAGTGCTGTAATAGAAAACTGTCGTCTCTTAGAAAAAAGAAAGCAAGCAGAAATTACATATATAGCATGTGATGAAAATGGAATCGTAAATCCAAAAGATATAAAAAAAGCACTAAAAGAAAATACAATTTTAGTTTCTATTATGTATGCCAATAATGAAATCGGTACTATTCAACCGATCCAAGAAATTGCAAAAGAAATACGGCATTTTAAGAGGTTCGCACAGGATAAAAAATTTGATTTTGAAAAGTCCTCGGGTCAAGTCACCAGACATTTCCAAAATCAAATTTTTTATCCTGTGCTCCATACAGATGCATGTCAGGCGATGAATTATTTATTTACAGAAAATATAGAAAAATTGGGAGTCGATATGTTGTCTTTTAATAGTTCTAAAATATACGGTGGTAATGGTGTTGGTTGTTTATATAAAAAAAGAAGTGTAGAGATATCACCAGTCTGTGGTGGCGGTGGTCAAGAAAACAATTTACGCTCGGGGACAGAAAATGTAGCGGGTATTTTAGGTCTATCTCTTGCTTTAGAAATTACAAATAAAATTAAAGATAAAGAAAGTGCGAGACTCATAAAAATCCGTGACTATGCTATCGAAGAATTACTTTTACTTTCTGTTTCGTCTGGTTACGAGATAATTCTAAACGGTAGTAAAGAAAATCGTTTACCAAACAATATAAATATTTCTGTGTTTGGAATTTCAAGTGAATTATTAGTTATAGAACTCGATGCAAAAGGAATAATGGTCTCGGAACGCAGTGCTTGTGCAAGTAATGGAGAGGGTAGTTCTCATGTAATTCGTGCTTTACGCTCGGCGCAAAACAAAACATTCGACGAAACAAGCGGTGCATTGCGCATAACTTTGGGCCGTCAAACAATTAAAAAAGACATCGACACTCTGGTAAAAAATCTCTCCCAAATTCTCGAAAAATATAAAAATTTTAATTGATTTTTTGATTTCGAAATTATTGACTTGTATGCTATAATAGACGAATAATAAACATATATGCCACCATTTAATAATTTTACAACTAAAGCCAAAGAAGTTATAAGGAGAGCTCATGAAATAGCCATCGAAAAAGGTCAGAATCATGTTAGTGGCCTCCATTTGCTCGCAGCTCTTTTTCTACAAGAAGAGTCTTTGGTTGTAGCTATTTTAGAAAAGCTTCAAGTTGATACACAGTTATTAATCGACAATGTCATCGATGCAATTGAAGGTCGCGAAGGAGGAACAACTCTCTCTCCGTCGTATCAGATATACCTTACCCCTGATCTCGCAACAGCTATCGAAATCTCAACAAAAATAGCTCATGATTTAAAAGATGAATTTGTTTCAACTGAACATTTGTTTTTAGGATTACTCGAGAATCCTGGTGAGGCTCAAAATATGCTTATGCGTTTCAAAATACTGCCTGAGCAAGTTCGTCGTATCATAGAATTATTTCGAAATGAAAATTTCGTAGAAGATAAAAAAGCAAAGAAGATGAAATTTCTTTCTAAATACACACGATCATTAACTGATTTAGCTCGTAATGATAAACTCGATCCTGTTATTGGTCGCGACAATGAAATAATTCGAGTCATGCAGATACTTTCTCGTCGAACTAAAAATAATCCTATACTAATAGGTGAAGCCGGTACTGGCAAGACGGCCATCGCTGAAGCATTGGCTTTACGTATCATTCGTAACGAAGTACCCGATTCTTTGCGTGATAAAGAAGTTGTGTCTTTGGATCTAGGATTACTTCTAGCAGGTACAAAATATCGTGGGGAATTCGAAGAGCGTCTTCGTGGTGTGATGAAAGAAATAGAAAAGTCTAATAATAAAATAATTCTTTTTATCGATGAAGTACATACTATAGTCGGAGCCGGTGGGGCCGAAGGGTCACTTGATGCATCAAATATGCTTAAACCAGCGTTGGCGCGTGGAGAACTGCGTGCTATCGGAGCAACTACAATCAAAGAATATCAAAAGCATATTGAAAAAGATCAAGCATTGTCTCGACGTTTTCAACCTGTTTATGTAGAAGAACCAAGTGTACCTGATACTATCGCTATATTGCGTGGACTTAAAGAAAAATATGAAAATTTCCACGGTGTGCGTATAACAGATGAAGCGATATTATCAGCGGTAAATTTGTCTTCACGATATATAACAAATCGTTATTTACCCGACAAGGCTGTTGACTTGATAGATGAAGCCAGCGCCGCATTACGCATGATGCTAGAAAATAAACCTGAAGCATTAGAATTATCTCATAGAAAAATCATGAGTTTAGAAATCGAAAGAGAAGCTCTAAAGAACGAAGTTTCTCATTCTGACAACAAAGATTTTTCTTATAAAGAAAATAAAAAACGTATTGTTCTTATTGATAAAGAAATAGCAAACTTGAAAGAAAAAACTCGTGAACTAGAGTTGTCTTGGAATAATGAAAAAAATATAGTTAGTGAGATTCGTGAGATTAAAAATAAATTAGAAAATTTGAAATCAGAAGGGGAAAGAGCTGAATTGCAAGCAGATCTGACTCTCGCTGCTGAGATAAGATATGGACAAATACCAGAATTACAATCAACTTTAAAAGTCAAAATAACACATTTAAAAAAGTTACAAAAATTCCGTCGTATTTTAAAAGAAGAAGTTACAAGTGAAGAGATAGCCCTTGTTGTGTCGCGTTGGACTGGGATTCCTCTGTCTAAAATGATGGAAGAAGACAGGAGTAAGTTGAAAAACATGGAAGACGAATTACACTTACGTGTGATAGGTCAATCCGAAGCTATCGGTAAAATATCAGCAGTTGTCCGACGTAGTCGCGCTGGGATTTCTGATCCAAACAAACCAATTGGTTCATTTATATTTCTAGGTCCAACTGGTGTTGGAAAGACTGAATTAACTAAAACATTAGCCTCATCTCTTTTTGGTGATGAAAAAGCTCTAATTCGTGTTGATATGAGTGAATACATGGAGCGTCATAGTGTTTCCAAACTTATCGGTTCACCTCCAGGATATGTAGGACATGAAGAAAGCGGTAGTCTAACTGAAAGTATTCGTCATAGACCATACAGTGTGGTTCTCTTTGATGAAATTGAAAAAGCTCATCCAGAGGTTTTTAATGTATTACTTCAGGTCCTTGACGATGGTCGTTTAACAGACGCAAAAGGTAGAGTAGTAAACTTTAAAAATACTATAATCATAATGACTTCAAATATCGGATCACAATTTATTCAGAAAATGGAAAGTCTCGGTTTCAATAACAATGACGACACACAAGAATATGTTCAAATAAAAGATAAAGTTATGGATAGCCTCAAAGATCATTTCCGTCCAGAGTTTTTAAATCGTATTGATGACATTATTATTTTTGATATGTTAAATCAAGAGGAGATAAGAGCGATCGTTGATCTAAAGATAGAAACTGTTCGAAAGAGATTATTAAATCAAGGTATCAATATAGAAATCTCCAATCAAGCATGTGTGGAGCTTGCAAAACAGGGTTATGATCCACACTATGGGGCTCGTCCTCTAACTCGTGTTATCCAAAATAAGATATTGAATCCAATTTCTAATTTTATAATCGACAGGACTTTAATCAAAGGTGATACTGTTTACGTTTCAATAGATAAACAAAACGAAATAGTTGTTGAAAATAAGAAGAGAAAATTAAAATCTTCAGTTAAAGTCGCTAAAATAAGTCCTTATAGAGTGTAATAAAAAACTCCCGAAAGGGAGTTTTTTGTGCTTGGATTCGGCCACTTACAGGGCCTGGTACTTTTCTCATTTTGATAATAATCAAAATACAGAAAAGTCTTTCGAATCCAACACGCAAGTAAAGGTTTTGCTCGCTCCGGCGCACAAAAAAATGGCCGAAGCCATTTGTTTGTTTGTGCGCCGGGAAAGATTCGAACTTTCGAAGACCGAAGTCAGGAGATTTACAGTCTCCCCTCGTTGACCACTTGAGTACCGACGCATTTTGGGTATTGCCTAGCCTAAACCAAACAACAGAACCATTATACATTTTTTGAAATATTTTTCAACATATAAAAAATATGCTATTATAGACGCATGTCACAACTATATGAAAATGCAATTTTTTGGATTGATACAGATAAAATAAAAGCTAATCCTTTCCAGCCTAGACGCGAATTCGATGAAGCTCGTTTGCGTGACTTGTCCGATTCTATCCGTCAGTATGGCGTCCTACAACCACTCGTAGTTTCTCGAAATGAAGTTATAAATGAAGAAAGTGGAATAGTTGTCGAATATGAATTGATAGCTGGTGAGCGTCGCTTGCGCGCAAGTAAACTCGCAGGTATTGCTCAAGTTCCTGTTATCATTCGTGTAGGGGAAACAAATATGGCAAAGTTAGAACTTGCTATTATAGAGAATTTGCAACGTGAAGATTTAAATTCTGTTGAACGGGCTCGAGCATTTATGCGTTTTGTTGAAGAATTCAACTTTACACATGTACAAATAGGACAAAAGATGGGTAAGAGTCGCGAATACGTTTCTAATACTTTGCGCTTACTGGCACTTCCACAAGAAATACTCGATGCATTATCTGTTGGTAAAATAACCGAAGGTCATTCTAGACCACTTTTGATGCTCTCTGATAGACCCGAAGAACAAAATGTTTTATTTAAAGAAATAATGTTTAAAAAGATGACTGTTCGTGATACAGAAAAAGTTGCACGACGTATCGCTTTCGACAAGATTCGCAAAAAAGAATATATCCCAGATCCAGAGATAGCAGATCTCGAAGATCGTTTGCAAGAGAGCCTAGGGACAAGAGTTCATATAGATAAAAAAGAAAATGGGGGAGTTATACAAATAGATTTCTTTTCAAACGAAGATTTGCATACTATTTTAGATCTACTTAAATCAAATCGTGAAGCTAATCCAAATGCAATGCTAGAACGTCACGTAGAGAAAAATCCACTCCACATAATAATTGAAGAAAAAAATGAGAACGATATAATGCCAGCCGACATGACAGAAGAGCATTTGATAGATGATCGTACAAAAGAAGAAATAGAAAAGTCTGAAAATGACGCGGACTTGTATAATATCAAAAACTTCTCTTTATAATTTTCTATAAAAATAAAATAATAATCTTCTGGGAAGGCTTTTGAGGCTGTCGAGACGAAAACCGACAAAATTTCTAGCAAGAAATTTCGTGTCCTGGACAGAAGATTATTGTTTTATTTCTTAAAAATTTCCAAAACTTTTAAATTTGGCAAGCAAACTATGATCACGTAAATAAACATTTATATGTTTTTTTGCCATTGTTGTTTTTACATATTCGAGCCATTTACTACTTGGATTGGCTTTCTTGTTTATTATGATTTCTACTATGTCATGGTTTTTGAGTTTAGTGTGCAGATGACTATTCTTGCCGTTTATTTTACAACCCTGAGCATGATTACCGATATCCGAGTGGATAGCATAAGCAAAGTCTATAGCGCAAGACTCTTCTGGTAGATCTATAATGTCGCCCTTAGGACTAAATGCAAAAACACGGTCTTTGAAAAAATCCATCTTGATGGTTTTTAGAAATTCTTCAGGTTTACCATCATGACTTTCCATTTCTCTCAGTTGGTTGACCCATTCATAATTCTTTAAAGAATCTTCTGTGTTTTTCTTTATAGTTTTTTCTTTATAGATAAAGTGCGCGGCGATACCATACTCGGCTTCATCGTGCATTTGATGCGTGCGTATTTGGACTTCTACTATCCCTCCTGTTCCAGTAAATATAGTTGTATGGATTGATTTATAACCGTTTGGCTTAGGATTGGCGATATAGTCCTTTATGCGTCCTGGAAGTGGCTTCCAAGAGCCGTGAATGATACCTAGGACGTGGTAGCATTGCTCGACATTTTCTACCATAACACGGATAGCCATAGTGTCGTAAATCTTGCCCATATCCATATCGTACTTTTGAAGTTTTTTCCAAAGAGAATATAAATGTTTAACACGATAATCAATTCTGTTTTCTATTGATTGTTCTTTTAATTTCAAAGCTATGTTTTCCTGTACTTCATTTAAATAATTCTTATTTGCATCTTTTTGCATAGCGATAAGCTTCTTAACTTCTTCGCATTCTTTTGGATAAGCATAAGCAAAAGCAGCATCTTCTAGACGACTTTTCAGATTACCCATAGACAACCTGTTTGCTAACGGAGCATAAACTTCGAGCGTCTCAAGAGCGATACGTTTTTGTTTTTCAGGGGCGACGTGTTGCAGTGTCTCTATGTTGTGTAAACGGTCGGCGAGTTTTATAACAAGTACTCGTGGGTCCTCGGCTATCGATACAAAGAACTTACGCAAGTTCTCTACATTTCTTTCTATACCTTTATATCGAACAGTACCTAGTTTCGTTACACCTTTTACTAGCATCGCGACTTCATTGCCAAAGTTATCTTCCATTTCTTTTTCAGTAACGCTTGTGTCTTCGAGTACATCGTGGAGGAATCCAGCACAAATAACAATTGGGCTCATGTTGAGCTCCGCTAGATTTTTGGCTGTTGCAAAGACGTGCACAAAGTACGGCTCACCACTTTTTCTCAACTGACCATTGTGAGCGTTTTGCGCAAATAGACAAGCCTTCTCGATCATTTTTTTATCGTTGGAAGCCAAGCCTTTTACTAAAATTGTAATTTCATTTATGTCTTGCATATTATTTTTTTTGTAATTTTATTGAAATTACACCAAATTGATCTTCGTTTTCTTTTGTATAAAATTTATAGTAAACTGCGACTGCTTCTTCAATTGTTTTTTTATTTGGAATAACATTTTCTATGCCTTCTTTTTCTATCATTGTTTTGAAATTTTTGTATATATTTATATTGGTTATTATAAATTTTTCATTATCTGGTCCAATTAAAAAAATATCATTTTTTTTAAATTTTTGAATTTTCCCTTATATAAACGCCCTTCAATTGTTTTTTGCCCATTTAAAACATAACCTAAATAAGGCTCTTGTATATCTAAAGTTAATGTATTCATTTATTCATTATATATTATTATAAAAAATAAAAAAAGCTGAACGTTAGTTCAGCTTTTGTAAGTTTAAAAAAATATTAATTAGATTACTTGGAAGGTACCCCATTCGTCACACACCCACTCTAATACCCAAAGTATACTAAATACCCTGTAAGCTCGCAAATTGGGTTGGTGCCATGTGAAGTGCAG
>JAYVGX010000008.1:0-9037 GCA_043771685.1 Minisyncoccota bacterium | reverse complement strand
AGAGATGAATATCCAACTGACTGACCTAAACAATACAGAGAAACCAAATACTTATCGTGACTCTCTCATCTCTTGGTTTGCAAATGTAAATAACAAGATTGATGAGTTGTTTGTGAAGAGGTTGAGGGCGGAAAATATAGAAACAAAAGAGATTTGTATGGTAAAAGGATCAGGGACCAAGGTTTGTTTCAACGCTGATCAGATAGAAAGTGCATTAAACGATAATATAAATGCTATAATTACACCAGTTACTCCAGATCCTATCGTACCAGACCCTGTAGTAGTAGACCCAGTTGTAGTAGATTCACCAGTGACAGACACTCCACCAGAAGTAGTAGCACCAGATAATGGAGAAGCGAATATCACGCCATAAATTTATTTTAAAAAAACAACACACAAAATTAACATCAATTATTTAATCAAAATTATATGAAAAAATTCATCACACTTTTATTTATATTTACTTTTGCAAATGTGGCTTATGCTGCAGAGGGGACAATCGAGCCTGCCTTTCATACAGCTCAACTATGTGAAAATGTAGGTTGTACTGTAACAAGTACATCACCAGTGAATTTTGGGTATTTTTCGTATACTCCCGGTTCAAATATCATAGTTAGTGATGCCAGTTTGAGTGGCTATATGTGGGGGAGTAGTATCGGCTATGTTGTTTTAAATTGTAATCAAACGGCGAGCGGTTGTAGTCCTATCAATGGTAATTTTAAAGTTATAAACACCAATGGTTTTTTGTCTGGTTATGCTTGGGGAGACGTCGCAGGGTGGGTTAATTTCGGTCCTTTTTTAAACAGTAGTGCTCCGCGGATTTACATTAATAGCATAGGTGAACTAAATGGTTATGCTTGGGCTCAAAATTTTGGCTGGATAAAGTTCGATTGTACAAATCCAAGTTATTGTGTGAAAACAAATTATCGAATGCGTGTCGTTACAGGTGGGGGAAGTACAATACCACCGATAAATCCTAATCCAGTTATAAATCCTAACCCAGTCGTACCACCGCAACCAAAGATAGTTCCTGATAAAAAAGTCTACCCAAAGACTCCTCCTGGTACAGAAGTTACTATTCCAACAAATGAAGAAGAGGGTCCGATACCAGTTTTCGACTTTTCTGATGTAGACAATAATCAAACACCGCCAGTTGTAAATCAGACAGAGAACGGTGTCCCATCAAGTAAATACAATTTCTTTAAAGACCTCAGGATAAATAATTTTTTCGTTAAATCCAACTACAATTTCCTAGATAGTATGCTTTTTGTGAATAACAAGAATAAATTCTTTTCAGATGTATTACTTATAGATGTAATTATTTCTATTTTAGTATGGCTTGTTTCAGCTGGTTTGATTTTCTGGTTGATTCTTAAAAATAGTCCTTATTCTAAAGTCGTATATAAAGAGACAGGAAAAGAAGTCGAGAAAAGCTTCATCTCGGTTATTTCTATGACAGATGGAGAAACAAAATATAAAAAATATACAGATGGGAAAGGTCGTTATCGTTGGTTCCTTCCTGGAGGTATGTATACTATAAAAGTAGAACAACAAGACCAATACGGTTCATGGAGGACTGTCCACACTTCTGAACCTATAAAATTTGGTTTTGGCTTCGCTAAAAACTTAACACAGATATAAAGACTTGCTTTTTTCCTTACACTATAGTAAAGTACATACACAAATAAAATATGCCAACAATAAATCAATTAGTTCGAAAGAACCGAAAAACTATCAAAAAGAAGTCAAAAGCCGTAGCACTTGCACGTGGTTTTAATTCAATACAAAATAAGCCTGTTTTTTACCCAGCTCCATTTAAACGTGGCGTTTGTACAAAGGTTAGTACAACTACTCCAAAGAAGCCTAACTCCGCTTTGCGTAAAATCGCTCGTGTTCGTCTAACTAACGGTATGGAAGTTACAGCTTATATTCCAGGAGAAGGGCACACACTCCAAGAACACTCTGTTGTTATGATCCGTGGTGGTCGTGTAAAAGACCTCATCGGTGTACGTTACCACATAGTTCGTGGTCGTTTAGATGCAACTGGTGTCGACAAGCGTCGCGTTTCTCGTTCACTTTACGGTACAAAGACTCCAAAAGCAGGTACTCCTGTTCCAACTAATAAGAAAAAATAATTTAAATATATATGCGAAGAAAAGTAACAAATAGAAATATAGTTGATCCAGATATAATGTATAACTCTCAAAAACTTGGGAAGTTTATTAACAATATAATGCTAGATGGTAAAAAGGAAACTGCTCGCAAGGCCGTCTACAAAGCTTTTGATATAATCAAAGAAAAGACAGGCAATCCAAATCCTCTTGAAGTTTTCGATACAGCTATAAAAAATGCAGCTCCAATGGTAGAAGTTCGTTCACGTCGTATCGGTGGTGCAAACTATCAAGTCCCTCGTGAAGTTCGTCCAGAACGCCGTACGGCCCTCGCTATGCGTTGGATAATCCTCGCCGCTCGTAATAAAAAAGGTGCTCCAATCCATCAAAAACTCGCTGAAGAATTGATCCTCGCTTCTAAAAATGAAGGTATCGCAGTCAAGAAACGCGAAGACACTCATAAAATGGCAGAAAGTAACAAAGCATTTGCCCATTTTGCTTGGTAAAAAAATAACCCCACTCGGGGTTCTTTTTTTACCAGTGGAAAATGGAGCATGCAGCTCTCGGTATTTTTTCTTTTAATAAAGCAAAAATACCCTAGAGATGTGTCCCGCATTTTGCTTGGTAGTAGTCCTCGAAAAACCTCTTTAAAAGCCACAAATCCCAATCGTATTTTTTGTTGCAAAAATTAAATATTTGTTGTATATTCTATCTACACAAGACGAATTCGTCTTTTTATTTTTATTAAATTATTTATATATATGGAAAGAGATTACCCTTTAGAAAAAGTTAGAAATTTTGGAATTATTGCTCACATCGATGCTGGTAAAACAACTACATCAGAACGCGTGCTTTATTATACAGGTATGTCACACAAAATAGGTGAGGTGCATGACGGCGCTGCGACTACTGACTGGATGGAACAAGAAAAAGAACGTGGTATTACTATCACATCTGCTGCTGTGACTTGTTTTTGGAATCCAACTTATGCGCTTACTGATAAAAATAAAAAAGTTCGTTTCAACATAATCGACACACCAGGACACATCGACTTTACTGTTGAAGTAAAGCGCTCACTTCGTGTTCTCGATGGTGCCGTTGTTGTTTTCGACGGTGTTGCTGGAGTTGAACCACAAAGTGAAACTAACTGGCGCTATGCTGACGAAGCAATGGTTCCTCGTATTTGTTTTATTAACAAACTCGATCGTATAGGAGCCTCTTTTGAGCATTCATATAAAACGATTCTTGATCGCCTATCAAAAAACGCTGTTCGTATGCAGATACCGATTGGTCTCGAAGAGAATCATGTTGGAGTTGTAGATCTTTTGAAAATGAAAGCTTTCTATTTTGAAGGAGAGATGGGAACGAATGTTATTGAAAAAGATATTCCAGAAGAATTAAAAGCAGAAGCTCAAAAATACCACGCTGAACTTGTTGAGAGAATAGTTGAACAAGACGATGAAACTATGACTGCTTATTTAGACGGTGTTGTTCCAGAATTCGGAGTGCTAAAGACTCTAATGCGTAAAGCTGTTATCGCTAACAAGATTTTTCCAGTTTTTGCAGGTTCAGCTCTTAAAAATAAAGGTGTTCAATTAGTACTCGATGCTGTTGTAGATTATTTACCAGCTCCAACTGATATTCCTCCGATAGAAGGTTTGAATCCAGATACAAATGAAATTATGGATCGTAAAGCAAGTGATAATGAACCATTTTCAGCATTAGCTTTTAAAGTTGCAACTGATCCTTTCGTGGGGCAGATTATATTCTTCCGTGTTTACTCTGGTTCTTTGTCTGCAGGAAGTTATGTTTACAATCCACGCACAGGTAACAAAGAACGTATCGGACGAATCTTGCGTATGCATGCAAATGAACGTGAAGAAGTAAAGAAAGTTTTCGCAGGAGAGATAGCTGCCGCTGTCGGACTAAAAGATACTATCACTTCAGACACACTTTGTGATGAAGAAAATCCAATCGAGCTTTATCGTATTGTTTTCCCTGAACCAGTTATCTCACTACGTGTTGAACCAAAAACAAAAGCTGATCAAGAAAAAATGGGTATGGCACTATCACGTCTAGCACAAGAAGATCCAACTTTCCGTGTCACAACTGATGCTGAAACAAACGAAACAATCATTGCTGGAATGGGTGAATTACACTTAGAAATTATCGTTGACCGTATGAAGCGTGAATTCTCTGTTGAAACAAATGTTGGTAAACCTCAAGTCGCATACCGCGAAACAATTACAGGTGAAGCCCAAATTGAAGGTAAATACATCAAACAATCAGGTGGTAGAGGTAACTATGGACACGTAAAGATAAAGATTAAGCCAATGGATCAAACTGTAGATGTAAATGACTTACCAAAGAACGTTAAACGTGAAAAAGGTTTTGAATTTATAAACACTATTAAAGGAGGTGCTATCCCGCAAGAATATATTCCAGCTTGTGAAAAAGGTTTCCGTGAAGGTCTTGACCGTGGAGTCTTGGCTGGGTTTAAACTCGAAAATGTTTCAGTTGAACTTTATGACGGAAGTTATCACGAAGTCGACTCAAATGAAATGGCTTTTAAAATTGCAGCAAGTATGGCTATCCAAGACGCATGTAAAATAGCACGTCCTGTTATATTGGAACCGATGATGAAAGTCGAAGTTGTTACCCCAGATAAATTTATGGGTGATGTAACTGGTTCATTATCATCAAAACGTGGTCTTATCGAAGGTATGGAAGAGCGTGGAATGAATCAAGTTGTTAAAGCTGTTGTCCCACTTTCTGAAATGTTTGGTTATATGACAAGTCTCCGTTCAATGACAGAAGGTAGAGCCTCTTTCACTATGGAATTCGTACGTTACGATATAGTTCCACAAAATGTAGCTACAACAATAATCGACGCAAGGAAATAAATAATTATTGTTCGCTCGTTTGACTACTTATAGATTAGAGTTTCAACAATTGTTGAAGCTTGTAAATAATATGCTATAATATTTTCATATAAGTAATTAATTTTCTTTATGCAAAATACAAAAAGTAATATAAAAACAGTGGTAGTTCTTATTATTGTAGCAGGGGCTATTGTTTTCGGTATTTATTCATTGATGAAAAAAACCGAAAATCAAAGTGTCGCTACAGATGATATGAAAGCCCAAGTCAAAGAAGAAATATCCCAAGTTGAGAGCACAGATATAAATAAAGTTGAAAAAAAAGAAGATATTAATAAAGTAACAACAGAAAATAAAAATATGGAAAACAAAAGATTAATGAAAGATTTTACTCCTATAAATAGCACTCCGACACTCGTAAAGAAAGACCTCGTTGTTGGAACTGGCGCTGAAGTAAAAGCCGGTGCGACCGTTAGTGTTCACTATACAGGTGCTATAGCTGCAACTGGCGAGATTTTTCAAAGTTCAAAAGACTTTGGAGTAGAACCAATTACTTTTCCACTTTCTGGAGTTATAAAAGGTTGGACCGATGGTATTCCTGGTATGAAAGTCGGTGGTACTCGTAGACTTATCATTCCAAGTGCTCAGGCTTATGGAGCAAATCCACCACAAGGATCTAGTATCCCAGCAAACGCTGATCTAGTTTTTGATGTTGAATTAATAGACGTTAAATAAGATGGATAGAAAAGAAAAAATTAAAATTTTTTTCTTTAGAAAAAGAGTAATGATTCCTGTAGTTTTGCTACTATTCGTCGGCTCTTATTTTCTATTTAGACCTGATCCAAAGTTAGCAAAGATAACTGTACAAAAAGTACAAAGAGATGATTTAAGGCAAACAATTCTAGCTACAGGACAAATTATTTCTCAAGTAGATTTAGATCTATCTTTTAATTCAAATGGTATAGTTCGTGACATACTAGTAAAAGTAGGGGATAAAGTGAAAAAAGGTCAAGTTCTAGCTCGACTAGATTCAGGTCAAAGTGGTGCGAGCCTAACAAGCGCTCGTGGGGGTCTCGCAAGTGCTCAAGCACAACTACGAAAGATACTCGAAGGTGCCTCAAACGAAGAAGTCAATCTTGCTCAAGTAACTCTCGATCAAACAAAAAAAACTCAAGACAATTTAGTCGCAAGTGCTTATCAGAATATGCTCAATTCTACATTAGAAGCTGTACCTGAAAACGGAACAAATGATTATGTCGCCCCAACTATCTCTGGTTCTTATACAGGCAAAGAAGGTGCTATAAAAATAAATACTTATTATAGTACCAATGGTATTAGTTTCAGTGCTTCTGGTTTAGTTACAGGTAGTGCAGCAGGCAACCTCATAACTTCTCAATCTATTGGAAATTCTGGTCTTTTTATAAAATTCCCATCATTAACAAGTGTGAACGATTGGGTTATAAATATCCCAAACAAAAAAGCCTCTAACTATTTATCTAATTATAATGCTTATCAACAAGCATTGGCTCAACGTGATTTAGCAGTTGGTCAGGCTCAAGCTCAACTAGATATCAAAAAGGCTCAGGCTCGACACTCTGATGTACAACTAGCCGAGGCTGCTGTCACTGTTGCCCTCGGTCAGTATCAACAAGCTTTATCTAAATATCAGGATACTATTCTTGTCACTCCAAGTGACGGTACTATTACTAGTATCGATATAAAGCTCGGAGAACTATCTGAAATACAAAAGAAGATAATGACTCTCCAAGATGTATCAAATTTATATGTCCAAGCCAAGATAAATGAATCAAATATCGCTAATTTGAAAAATGGACAAGAGGCTTCTTTTAATCTAGATGCTTTTGGTCCAGACCAATCTTTTAAAGGTATCGTTGCTCAGATTGATCCGAGCTCTGATAATGATTCTGGTATTGTAAATTACAAAATAGAAATTTCTATTGATGAAAAAGATAATCCGAACTTACGTTCTGGTATGAATGCAAATATTTCAATTTTAACAAACAAAAAGAATCAAGTTATCGTTGTTCCGAAAGCGAGCCTAGTAGAAAAGGATGGTAAGTTTTATGCGAATTTAATTACCAATAGCAAAAAGAAAAAGTACATAGAAAAAGAAATCAAAATTGGTTTAGTAGGGGATGGAAATATGGTTGAAATTACCGATGGTTTGAGTATTGATGATGAGATAGCTTTGATAAGTAAATAATGGATACTCTATCTAAAATCGAAAAAAAGTTTCGTCGCAATATTTCAGTTGGGTGGTTTTTGGCTCGTCGTGACATACAGCATGCAAATATATGGACTACCTCTTTGATTGTTGTTGTGATGACACTGACTTTTTTGAACTTGATTGTCGTTTCAGGGATACTTGTCGGTTTAATCCAAGGATCCGAAGATGCTCAGAAAAAGTATGCGATCGGCGACATCGTTATCTCTTCTTTTTTAAATAAAGATGCTATACAACAAACTCCTGAAGTTGTAGAGATAGTTAAAAATATCCCAGGATATAAAAACCATACAGTTCGATACACTGGTTCTGTTAGAGTAGAGTCTGATTATCGCAAAACAGTAAAAGCTGGCGACAAGCGTGATGGGGCAGGTGGTTCATTTCTCGGAATCAACCCAGCACAAGAAGAAAAGTTTTCTGGTATTTCCAAATTCGTCACTCGAGGTTCATATCTAAATAGTCTCGATCAAGACAGTATCCTAATTGGTAAAAATCTATTGTATGAATTCACTCCGATAGAAGCTCCAGGTTTCCAGACTCTCAAAAATGTATCCGTCGGTTCACGTATCAAGGTTACTTCAGGAGAGAATTCAAAAGAGTATTTTATAAAAGGTATAGTTTCAAGCAAGGTTGATGAATTCGATACTTCAATTATCGCGCTCGATACTGAAGTCCGCAAGATGACAAATCGTAGTGACTTAAATGCTGGAACGATTGCGATACAACTTTATCCTGGAACAGATGTTGCTTTAGCTAAACAATTTTTGATTGATAGCAGGGTTGATAATTATGCTAGAGTCCAAACTGCGGAGGAAGCTTTCCCCAAATTCTTAAAAGACATAAAGCAAACTTTTGCTTTGCTAGGAGCGATGATTTCAGCTATCGGTTTAGTGGTGGCTTCTATCACAATTTTTATTGTTATCTTTGTAAATGCGATAACAAGACGAAGATTTATCGGTATTTTAAAGGGTATCGGTATAGATAAAAAAGCAATTTTGTATTCATATATGTACCAAGCTTTTATCTATGCAGTCTTGGGTATCGTACTCGGTATGATACTTTTATTTGGTCTAATTAAGCCTTATTTTACAGCCAATCCTATCAATTTCCCGTTTTCTGATGGTATACTAGTAGCAACGTTGTCAGGAACACTACTGCGCGCTTTCATACTTTTGATTACAACAATTATTGCAGGTTACATACCAGCACGTATAATTATAAAACAGAATACATTAAGTGCTATACTAGGCAGATAGTCCCGTTAGAAATCACGACCACAATCAAAAAACCATAATATGAACAATAATAAAACATTAATTAACAGTCTAAATAAACAGAATTGCGAAAATATCGTGATCTATTTCTAACGGGATGATACAAGCCAAAAACTTAACTAAAACATTTCAAAGTGGAGAACAAACAATTGTTGCTTTAAATAACATTTCTTTTTCTGTACCACAGGGTCAGTTCCTGACTGTCACAGGGAAGTCAGGTTCTGGTAAATCAACATTGCTTTATCAGCTCGGACTTTTGGATATCCCAACTAATGGGGAAGTACTAATCGATGGTCGTGACTTGGTTGTAGCGTCTGAAAACGAACGCACCCTTACACGTCTAAATGACCTCGGTTATATATTTCAGGACTACGCTATTATACCTTCGCTTACTGCACTCGAAAATACAATCTTACCACTTTTGATGCAGGGTTACGATGACAAGCAAGCTCTACAAAAAGCAAAGCTTGCATTAGAGCGTGTCGGTCTTCTGGACCGTATGAATAATCTACCGAGTGCTCTTTCTGG
>JAYVGX010000007.1:0-6985 GCA_043771685.1 Minisyncoccota bacterium | reverse complement strand
AGAGATGAATATCCAACTGACTGACCTAAACAATACAGAGAAACCAAATACTTATCGTGACTCTCTCATCTCTTGGTTTGCAAATGTAAATAACAAGATAGATGAGTTGTTTGTGAAGAGGTTGAGGGCGGAGAGGATTCAAACCAAAGAATTTTGTATCGATGAGGTTTGTGTTACAAAGGAAGAATTGTTGAAATTAAAAACTGATAATCAGGGTACCGTTGAAGTAGAAACGATTGTTGAACCTGATGTTGATCCTGCTCCTACGCCAGGTCCAGAGATAGTTATTCCAGAAAGTCCAGTTATCGATAGTACCACGGTAGTTGAGCCAGAAGTTATTCCAACTATTACTCCAGCAGAAACAATAGTCCCAACAGAAGAAGTGGTTCAATAATTTGCTCATTTATAATCTATATTATCTCAAATAAAAAAGTGGACACATATTGTGTCCACTTTTTTATTTAGTCTTAATTTATTAGAGACTTTTTACTAAACGAGCAAAAGTTTCAGGGTTTTTCTGCGCTATGTCTGAAAGGATTTTTCTGTCTATTTCTATATTCTTTTTCTTTAAAGCGTCTATGAATTTACTATAAGACATACCGAGAGTGCGGATTGCAGCATTGATACGTAGTGTCCAAAGTGAACGAGCGTCGGCTTTCTTGTCTTTGCGGTGAGCAAATGAATAAGCACCAGAGTGTTTCAAAGCTTCTTTTGCTTGAGCGACTTTTGTACTGCGTCCAAAACGAAAACCTTTCGCTTGTACTAGGATATTTTTTCGACGTTTGTTTTTAGTTGTTCCTCTTTTTACTCTTGTCATATATATTTTTTTATTTATTAGGAAATTTTAAAAAGTTATTTTGGGAGCTTATGGTCTGGCGATTTCACCCGAGGACCTAAGCGAGCAATATAAATTTTTAAAATTTCCTAAAACTTTGCTTATAATTATTTTGCATTAACTAAAAATGTTCGCGCGTCTTTGATAGAAATAGGGAAGTTGTTTGTCTTCCTTCCTGCCAATTGTTTTGAACGTGATTGTTTAGCGTTGAAATGATTGAAACCAGGGGCACGAGATAAAACTTTACCTTTTCTTGTTACTTTTAAACGCTTTGTTAATGACTTTTTTGTTTTTATACTCATATACTTGACCGTTAGAATTTTAATTCTGATAGGTTATTTTAGTTAATAATTTAAATAGTATCTTTGATTTCTTCTTTCTTTTGTGGCATTGGGGCTTGGACCTTGTCTTTTTCTAGCGTTATTGTCGGACCTTTTGGACCCATCTTGTAAGCTTCTGCTACTTTATAATTTTCTGTGATTAAATGCAAGACCCTGTCTAAACGTTCTTTTAGAAAATTTGGAGCCATATATTTAGAACGTCCAGAAAGAAAAAGTTCAACTTTTATACGATGACCTTCTTTTAACCATTCACTAGCCTTTTTGGCTTTGAGAGTTAAATCACCATCACCTGTACCGATTTTAACCTGAATAGATTTTGTTTCGGTGGTTTTAGAGCCTTGTTTTGCTTTCTTTTGTTTCTTATTGAGCTCGTATTTATATTTACCGTAATTTGCTATTTTTACTATTGGGGGGTTTGCTTTTGGAGAAATCTCTATCAAATCAAGGCCTTCACTGTCGGCACGTGACTGAGCGTCTTTTAAAGACAAAATACCTAGATTTTCACCAGTACTCGAGATAACTCTAACCTCAGCTGCACGTATTTGATTGTTTATTCGTTCTCGTATTTGCAATGTATAATTCCAATAGGGTAATAGATTTACAGTGTTTTTCAACAAAGTTACCTGTGAATAATATAGCATATTTATGTTAGTATAGCAATATGCCTCCTAAATATGTCACATTTTATAAAAAACAAGGACAAACACCACTTGAAGTTATCGATGAACTAAAAGCAAACCATAAAGACTGGGCGTCTTTACCGATGACTTATGCTGGACGCCTCGATCCGATGGCCGAAGGGTTAATGATTATTTTAATAGGTGAAGAATGCAAAAATAAAGAGAAATATTTAGGATTGGATAAAGTTTATGAATTTGAAATATTGTTTGGATTTGAAAGTGATACTTTTGATTTGTTGGGATTGGTGAAAGATAATGAACAAAAAGAAAAAATAGAACTTTTTGATAGTGAATCTTTTAAAGAAACTTTGAATAGCTTTATTGGTAAACAAATTCAAAAATATCCGAGCTATTCGTCAAAGACAGTTGACGGAGAGTCGCTTTTTTCGCTTGCGAAAAAAGCGACTCTCCCAAAAAACCTCCCAGATCATGAAGTAGAAATTTATGATCTAGAATTATTGGAAAATTATAGTATTTCGAAAATAGATTTAGAAAAAAGTATCATCGAAAAAATAAATAGTGTTAATACTAATGCTGACTTCCGCCAAAAAGATATTAAAACTAAATGGACTGACGTTTTATCACAATCATCATCCACGCACTTTACTGTACTAAAGTGCGTGGCAAATGTTTCCTCGGGCACATACATACGCCAACTAGTTTCCGATATTGGAGAAAAAATCAGCATACCGACTGTGACGTATTCTATAAAAAGAACAAAAGTTGGTGAATTTAATTCAGACGATGAAATTGTGATACAATAAAAACATGGCAACTTTAGTAGACAACAGAAAAGCGCATTTCAATTATGAAATAGTAGGTAAATACGAAGCCGGTATCGAGCTTTTTGGCTTCGAGGTCAAGTCCATAATTGGCGGGAGGGCAATACTTGCCGGTAGCTTTGGTATTGTTCGTGGTGGAGAAGTCTTCTTAATGAATATGCAGATACCGCCATTTCAAGTTGGCAACACACCGATAACTTATGACCCCAAACGCACACGACGACTGCTTTTGAATAAAAAAGAAATAAAAAAACTCGCCGAGATAGACGCCAAGCGTGGTTTGACTCTAGTGCCATTTTCACTGTATAGTAAAGGCAGGCGCATAAAGGTAGAATTGGCTCTTGTTAAAGGTAAAAAAGTTTATGACAAGCGCGAGACTATCAAGAAGCGCGAAACAGATCGTGAAATTCGCAGAGAATTTAAACGATAGTTATTTGAAAAAGATTGTTATGTCCTATTTTGTTTATATACTTTTAAGTCAAAAAGATAATAAATTATATGTGGGTTGTACTTGCGATCTTGAGCAAAGATTGTTAGATCATAATTCAGGTAAGGTTTATGCAACAAAATTACGCAGACCACTTGTGCGAATTTATCATGAAGAATTTCAAGATAAAGGAGATGCATTTAATAGAGAACGTTTTCTGAAAACTCTATGGTCTGCTAGATTTAAAAAGAAAATTTTGGATGAATATAAACAAAATAGGGCGTCATAATTATTTATGGCTAAACCTATTGTTTTAAAACAATAGGTTGCCCAACGTCTTGTTATTGGAATGTTTTAGGGCTAAACCATTTTTTACTAAAAATGGTCGCCCGAACATTTTGAGTACAAAATGTTTTAGGGGGATGACGGGCTTCGACAGGAAGTGCCGTCTTGTATATGCGTGTAAAGTACTCAGGAATCTTTTAAAACTTCTTGGAAAAGACTAAGTGCAAACAAAGTCGCTAAAGTAAAATCACCTTACGCTTTTGCGTTCGGTAATTTTGCTCCTGCGTTGGCTTAACAGCTCATGCGGGTGTCTATGCTATCTACATCCGATAAATAGTATGGGCATAATTAATCGGGTTAAGAATTACAAACTGCTTGATTGCGATTCTGACAATTAAAAGCTCGGTGTAAATATATGTTGCATGTTCTCTAGTATTTACATTTAAACCAATTGAACACGACACACACGTCGACTTGTACAAGATCACTTTTTGCATGGCGGTTCAACTCCGCCCATTTCCACAATAAACAAATAAACTGCCTAATATGGCAGTATTTTGTTATTCAGTTTTTGAAATATAGTCTTTTCCATTTTCAGAATAACCTTCAATAACTTCTATTTCAATAGGAATTTCAAAGCGTTCTATTGTGCCATTTGTATCGGCAATTTCAAATAATTGGTTTGAGTAAACAGGGGAAGTTCCTTCAGCACAAGATAATGTGATATGAGGGTATTTTTTGTTTTAGTGTTTTCAACAAGGAGAGCATCTCCTTTTTCATCATAAGCACGACCTATGATTTTTATTTTAGATTCTTCACCAATATTTATGTCATTTAAGTTAAATGGTTGGAATTCTATTGTTGAATGATGTGCAAAAACTTTAGCGTGCTTTGGTGGAAATTGTGATTTTATTTTTTCTATGTCAGCAACAAAAAGTGCAGTGTAAACACCCTTCATCCTTTCCTGCTTATTTTCAGGTTTTTCCATTGTATTCATATATCAAATATGTTAACAAATTTTATAATAAAAGTCATTTTTTATTTGCTTAAATTAATGTATAATACCCATTATGCAAAAGACACCAAAAACAAAAAACACAAATAACAACAAAGACAAGAAGCCAAACATCGTAAACCAGCTTTTTATGGGTTTGATGATATTTATGGCTATATCACTCGGTTATTCACTTATTTCAAAAAAACCAACAGATATTAAACAACTAACTATTTCTGACGTCGCACGTAGTACTATCGACGGAACTGTCGAGAAAATCCAAGTCGAAGGTGGTATGGTTAATGTTTATTTTAAAGATAAAACGGTAGGTAAAGCTAAAAAAGAAGTAGAGAGTTCTTTGTCTGAAACATTAGCATTATATGGAGTGACATCAGTGCAGTTAGCAGGAACTCCGATAGAAGTTAAAAATGAAAGTGGTTTTATGTATTGGTTGCTAAATATCTTACCATTCTTACTTCCTGTTATTTTAATTGTCTTTTTTATATGGATGCTAACTCGCCAAGTAAAAGGCTCTGGTATGCAAGCATTTACTTTTGGTCAGTCCAAGGCGCGTGTCACAGACCCAAATGATAAAAATGCACGAGTTACATTTAAAGATGTCGCTGGTGCAAAAGAAGCTAAACAAGAACTCGAAGAGATCGTAGACTTTTTACGCAATCCTAAAAAGTTCCTCGACATCGGCGCACGTATTCCCAAAGGTGTATTGCTGACAGGGCACCCAGGTACAGGCAAGACACTTCTTGCTCGTGCTGTAGCCGGTGAGGCAGGGGTACCATTTTTCCATTTATCTGGTAGTGAATTCGTCGAGATGTTTGTTGGAGTAGGGGCAAGCCGTGTGCGTGACCTGTTCAAGATGGCAAAGAAACAAGCTCCAGCAATCGTCTTTATCGACGAGATAGACGCTGTCGGTCGCGTACGTGGTACAGGTGTGGGTGGTGGTAATGATGAACGTGAACAGACACTCAACCAAATACTTGTCGAGATGGATGGCTTTGAACCAAATGAAAAGGTGATAGTCATGGCAGCAACAAACCGCTCCGATGTTCTGGACCCAGCACTTTTACGACCAGGGCGTTTCGACCGTCGTGTCACTCTTGATCTGCCTGACCGTGCTGACCGTTTAGCGATTCTCGAAGTCCACTCTATAAAGAAACCATTTGCCGAAGATGTAAATTTGAAAGTTGTCGCAGAGCGAACCCCTGGTTTCTCTGGTGCTGATTTGTCGTCACTTATGAATGAAGGGGCTATACTTGCTGCACGCGAAAACAGAAAAACTGTTGCGCAATTTGACCTGATACGTTCTATCGAAAAGGTCATGATGGGTCCTGAAAGAAAGAGTCACTTATTATCTATCCAAGAGAAAAAGATAACAGCATATCACGAAGCAGGACATGCTCTGGTTGCATCTGTTCTACCTTATGCTGATCCGGTGCACAAGGTCTCTATAGTGTCACGTGGAAGTGCTGGTGGTTACACACTTAAACTACCTCTTGAAGAAAGAAAGTTGCAAAGTAAAAAAGAATTCCTCGACGACATAGCAATGGCGATGGGTGGTTACAGTGCCGAGAAAATGATATTTGGTGACATCACAACTGGTCCATCAAATGATTTGCAAGTTGCAACAAATATGGCGCGTGCTATGGTCACACGATGGGGTATGAGCGACGAAATTGGCCCTATAGCGCTCGAAAGTGACGGAGGCCGAACAATGTTTGGTCGTGGCGTAAATGACCAAGAATACTCAGAAAGAGTCAGTGCTCTCATCGATGCAGAAGTTTCTAAAATAATGAACAATGCACTGGCTGTTGCTAATCAAGTCCTCACAGACCACAGAACAGTCCTCGACGCGATAGCAAACAAACTCGTCGAAGTCGAAACTCTCGAACAAGACGAATACAATGTTATCATTACAGCCCATGGCATAATCCCAAAGAAGAAAGAAGAGGTTAAAATATAATTTCTTGTGTCAATTTAGGCTACATGTTAGTATATAAATATGAGTATTGAAAGTGAAGAAATAAAGGAATATTTAAGCATTTTAGATAAGCAAAACCAAAATTACATTGGTGTTTTGGTAGAGCAACAAAGAGAAGATATGAAAGCAGTTAAGGAGATGTTTTCTTTTATGAATGATAAATTAGATCGTCATGAAGTCATACTTGATTCTCACACCGAGATGATAGGAACTTTAATGGAAGATGTTTCAACTCTGATGGAAGATGTTTCAATCTTAAAAGAAGATGTTTCTATATTAAAATCAGACATGAAAGAAGTAAAAAGTGAATTAAAGAATAAAACTAACACAAGTGATTTTATTGATTTAAAACAACAAGTTTCTGAATTAATTTAATTTTTTAAAGTTTAATATATCCACCCGTAGCTCAGTTGGTTAGAGCATCGAGCTTATACCTCGAGGGTCCCACGTTCGAGTCGTGGCGGGTGGACAATAGAAAATATTGGTGACGACAAAAAATCTTAACTTTAAATGCAAACAAATTTAATATGTCTACAATAATGAAAGTGACCCGTCCCCCAAATTTAGGACAAAAAGTTAAGTAAGATTAGTAGTATAATAGTCGTATTATAAATCTTCAATAACCATATATGTCTACAAAAAAAC
>JAYVGX010000006.1:0-12906 GCA_043771685.1 Minisyncoccota bacterium | reverse complement strand
TAATTTTTACCGCACAAATTGTGATTGATCTATATTAACTGGTACTGGAGTTGTTTTATTTGTTCCTCCAAAAAACAAAAACAACGAAATAACAATCGCTACCACCGCAAATCCAATCAAAACATAATTTGCTTGTTTAGCATCTTTTATCATTCCACCAGAATGCTTCATAACCCATTCTGTAATTTTAGGTGTTGTTGTTTGGAAAGATTGACTAGGTTGTCTAAACTCTTCAAACTCTACTTTTTGTGGTTCATTATTTTGAACCATAATTTTGTAAAAATTTATTATTTTACTTCCCTTTCAAAACTTTTGCCAATTCCTTCATAAAATCTTTTACAGATGCATCATCATAGAGAGAAAGTGTAAAGACTTGCTTCCCTAACTTTTCAAATTCTTTTACTCTTTTAGCGATAAATTTTTCATCTGTTACTACATCTGTTTTTGTCAGGACTATGATCTCTTCTTTTTGTAACATAGTTTTGTCATACATAGAAAGTTCCTTTTCTATTTGTTTGTATGTTGCCATCATGTCTTCATTTTCAAAAGAAACTAAATGTGCAATCATCTTTGTACGTTTTATATGACGGAGGAATTTAATACCCAAGCCTTTTCCTGTAGAAGCACCCTCAATAAGACCTGGGATATCGGCAATAATGTTTCCGTAAAAATCTCCTAAATTCGGATCGAGTGTTGTGAATTGATAACTCCCTATTTTTGCATGAGCATGAGTGACAGCATTTAATAACGATGACTTCCCAGCATTTGGCAAACCAACGAGACCTATGTCAGCAAAAAGTTGTAACTCTACATAAAAGTTACCTTGTTCACCAATCTTGCCTTTTGTCGCTTCTGTTGGAGTTGTGTTTGTAGAACTTTTAAAATGCTCATTACCATAACCACCTGGACCACCACGTAATAACAATTCTTTTTGTCCTGCTTTATTTAGTGACACAGAACCACCACTTTCGCGGTTTGTGATAATAGATCCAACAGGTAGCTCTATAATCAGATCCAGTCCATCTTTACCTTTTCTGCTACCACCTTCACCGGCAAAACCAGGGTTACCAGAAAATTCTTTTTTATTTTGATACTTTGAGAGTAAGTTTATATCCTGAACTGCGATAGCCCAGACATCACCCCCACGGCCTCCATCGCCACCATTTGGACCACCACGATCGATGAATTTCTCATGACGCCACCTCACAACACCATCTCCACCACGGCCTGCTTTTGAGTAAAATTTTATTTCATCTATAAACATATATACTTACTTTAGCTTTCTAAAGCTTTTTTTGCAAGGGCAAATGCACCATCTTTTGATTTGGCTGTAATTAAAAATCCTGCTTTATGACAAAACATAGCGTCATCAACACCTGTAACTTGGCGTATCTTTTCATCTTGATCGAAAAGTCCTCTCCAGCTTTCTGGTAATAATTTACGACTTTCCATTGTATCTCTACTTTTAGCAACGGCTTCTACTTTCCAAGCACGATTATTAATACTAGGATAAACAACATACAGAACTTCTGCTAACTGCGACAGTGTATCTTGGAGTATATATCGAGGGAAAGAATTTTCTAAAATCACAATTCTTTTGTCTTCTGATTTTTGATAAGCATCGTTCATTATTTTTCTTGCTTGTTGATCATCAAGTGCAACTTTTATTTTTCTTGCTAAGAAATCTGATGCTTTTTTAACTTGCTCTTTAAATATATCATCTATCTTTTCTTCATCTTCTTTCCAGCTTGGACTATATGAAAGAAAAATACTTGATCCAGAAAATAGACCTACTTTCTCATGAAGTGGCTTCGCTATGTCCATCCCGTTATCTATTGCATCTATAGGTGATGCTAAACTCTCGTCTATTTGTTGCCAAACATTTATATCATCACCGCACAGTTCCATACCAAAGTGCTTCCATGCTAATCCAAATGACGCATACAGAATCCCGTTGGATCTTTTACCTGATGTATCCTTTTGGTGATGATCGAAACGATTTGTATTTTCATCATACACACCACCAACATCAAAAACATAATCAGCTTTGTTTATCAAATCAGTGTTTCTTGTTCGGATTATTTTAAAAGATTGATTGAATTTTTTAAAATACAAAGTCATAACAGCGCATGCAAATAAATCATCGGCATGAAATGAGCCGTCGTGAGTTACCAGTATTTTCTTTTTATTAAAAAATGACATATTATTTTTCTTGTTTTTTATTACTCTCAAACAATTCTATCATAAAAGCAACAATTTTCTCTAAGAGAAAGAACAAAATAAAGAAAACCAGCAAAATACCTATAAATTTATGGAGTTTATTACTAATAGACAGAGCAGTGTAACTAAATAAATAACCTAATATAAGCATAGATATACTCCATACAAATAAAGACAGGATTTCTGCTTTTGCAAAAATTCTTAAATTTATTTTTTTATATCCTGTAAAAATCAATGCGAACCAATGTATCCCCATAATCAAAAATCGAGATATGAAAATAGACCAGAAAGGTTTCAGATGAAAGCGTGGTAGAAAATAATTTATACGTCTTTCTGTTTTTTGAATAAAAGTTTTATGTGAATGATGTTTATTTAAATAGAAACCTAGACTATAACCTAGAATGGATTTCAAACTTCCGCCAACAATTGTTGCAAAAAATGCAATTACTGGATTCAGTGACCCGAGCTGTATACCTATACCAGCAAGTATGACGATGATCTCCCCTTCGATAATGATACCGAGGACAATTATAAAATATGCAAGTACTGCGTGTAATTCTAAGAAATTTTGGATGTGACCCAAAGTAAACATATTTAATCTAGAGCTATAACTTTACGCAACAACCAATTTACAACGGAGATGACAATAGAAGCTACAAATGCTGTATAGAAACTGGAAACTGTAAAACCATTTATTATTCCAGAACCCAAATACCAGAAAATAGCACCATTTAGAATAAGTGAAAATAAACCTAAGGTGATGAGGTTAAGAGGTAATGTCAAAATTTTTAGAATCGGTTTTACAAAAGTATTTATCAACAAAAAAACTGCTCCGACAAAAAGAAATGTCTGCCATGAATTTACATTTATACCAGTTATAAACTGTGTTGTTATCCACAATGCTCCTGACAGGAGTAACCAATATGCAAAAATTTTCTTAATCATAAAATTTATTTATTTAAATAATTCATCAACGACTTGTTTGACCACTGCGCCGTCGGCTTTACCTTTTAAGTCCTTCATGACATTTGCCATAAACATACCTTTTTTACTTAGATCGAATGTACCATCACTTTTCACTTCTTCGATTTTATTTTTAACTATTTCTTCTACTTCAGATTTCTCCATTAATTTAGGTAGGAATTCTTCGAGTATTGCTAGCTGGGGCTTCTCTTCTTCTACTAGGTCCATACGGCCACCGGCTGTGAACTGCTCTATAGAGTCCTTTCTTTGTTTCGCACTGCGTGTGATGACTTTGAGGGCTTCCTCATCTGTTAGCATATCTTGTGGTGTACGCCCAGTTGAAACCAGTTCGTTCATAAATGCTGTAGTGAGTCCACGCATAACTTCGAGTCGCACAGTATCGCGCGCCATCATAGACTTCTTTATCTCCCCTTTTATTTGTTCGTGTAGTGACATAGGTTTATTATAGCAAAAATAATTAATTAAGAAAACGTTTTCTGATAACAGCTTTCACAGTATATGATAATATTTTTAGAATAAGCTGTTTTTATATCACAATTACATAAAGAACAAGACTTGTTGTACAGAAATGGCTTTAATCTATCTTTTATTCTATTTTTATGTCGACACTCATGACAATTATTTGGTAAAGGTAAATTTTCCTTTTTTAAGAATAAATACTCGTCAAAAATTATTTTAAAAGGATAATGACAAGATGTACATTCTAAAATTTCATTACAGATATCTTCATTTACTTCATTAATTAATTCAGGGACATCTTTCCACTCGCGAGTTATTTTATATTCACCCATGGCAACTTCTATCCAAGGATAATTATTTGATAAAACATCTTTTTTATCTAAATTAAACTGCTCATATGCAATTGTGTTGTTGTAACCAAAAGGAGAAAATTCTATCGGAAAAAATTCACCGTATCTATACTCATTCCCCTTTTTATCAATATAAGGATTTTTATTCATATGATCTTTTATTTTTTCCACTATTTCGAAATATTCTTCTTTTGTGTATTGTTTATTAAAAATACAATATTGTTTATTTCTTAGGCCGACACAGCCGAAACAATTTGAACAAGATTTCAAATGCATAGAATACTCACAAGACCTTACGTTTGGCCAACAATCCAAGGAAAATTTTAAATCGTAACTATTTTCTCCACAAACAGAAGTCTCATAATTAAGAATAGATTTTTCTCCCCAGATACAGGAGTCCATGCAATCTTTATTACCCCCAACCATCATATACTGACAATACTTTAAATCTTCACTATCAAAAACTAGATAAGAATCATTAACATTTTTAGCGTGAGAAACATAAGCTCCAAAAGAATTCACATTCTTTAATCCTTGATTACTTTTGACTGGTTGTGTTTCCCAAAAAATACGAGCTGAATCGTAAGCTTCTTTCAAGGAAGATTTTGTATCTAAATTCATTTTTTGTAATTCTTTAAAATACTCTTCTTTTGAATATTGTTTATTAAAAATACAATAAGATGATTTCCTTAAATTTGTACATCCAAAACAATTTGAGCAAGAAAGACAATCACGAGAAAACCATAGATTGCTTGACTCAGCACACATTATGGAAAAATAACATTGATAACAATTTAATAAATAAAAAGATTCGTAACAACGCTCGCAATTAGTTAATACAGTATTATCTACACAGTCGCGACAATTATCTACAGAGCTACCATATAAAGAATTTTCTGTATTATTAGAATTAAAAAGTAAATAACAATTCTTTAAAGCCGATGCATTACCACAATAATCACTATTTAACATCATTTTTACATTTAAAGCAGAGACCGGTACATCTTTAGCTAATTCAAATAATTGTGTAAATAAATCACGCGAAAAATCAAAATCACGAGCGTAATCATCTGCAGTCCAATAATCAGAAAACCACTCATCTTGAGTTACAACTTTTCTATTAGCTTCTTCTGGATAAAGTGAGAAAATATTCTTACCATTAAAATAATCTTTTACTTTGAACAACTTGCGTTCATTACGATACACAAACCTCCTCATCATCCGACACTCTGGACAAAATGTCGGTGAAGGGACTTTTATTTTGTCGTAAAAGGCAAAATCGTCAGGTTCGATTAGGAAGTCAGTTTTGCAATTTTGGCAGGTTTTAGTTTCGTTTTGGTGTTGCATAAATTTTTAGGTGTGATATAATTATCTTATAAATGCTTCTCTTGTCAGAAGCCCCGAGAAATGCCCGAAAGGGTATTTCGTGTTTTATATGATTAATCTTATTTTCTCTTTTATTGTTTTTAACTCCACTTTGTCGATTCTACCAATAAAACGTATCAATCTCTTTGCGTCAAAAAGCTTTATCTGTGAAAGTATAGCTGTCGAACCTTTAAAAGATTCCAAAGTAAAATACTACTTACCTTCTTTTGGTTGGCTAGTTAGTGGTACACTTAAGAATACATTATTATTAAATTTACGAGTAATCAAAACTGGTCTTTCGAAATTTTGATTCTTGCCATCTTCTTCATCTCCTATATTTTTACCCATAGACAAAAACCATATCTCACCTTTATCAAAGAAAACTCTATTTTTCTTAGAAGTATCTTTTTTAAGATTATTCCAATTATCGTAATCGTTTTCCATATAAATATTATATCATATTACCTCTTGTTGATAGCACTTTTCGCAATAGACCATTTCTGGTCGCTCTGGCGAATAAGATGTTTCGAAAACATTTTGGCAAGCATTTTTCATACAATTTCTTTTCCAAAGTTTTAAAGGATTTCTTTTTGAAAGTCTTTTGTGATACCTACAATTAGGACAAAATCTTGGTAGGGCAATATTTTTTTGCTTTAGAAATTGTAATTCCTCTTTTGTAATTTTATACGCTTGTGTACATTGAGTTAGCTCATTTCCATTATTGGGACAACTTATTATATCATTTACTATACTAGAATTTACATCTTTTATATGGTCAGGCAAATCTTTTGAATCAATACTTGCAACATAATTTCGCTCTTCGCTTTTCCTATATAAAAAACCTTCGTTCGTTATTTCTTCAGATTTTTTAGGAAAATATTCTTGGGCAATTGTTTCATTGTATGCAAAAGGAGAAAGATCTGTTGGAAAAAATTCACCGTATTTATAAATATTTCCTTTTTGATCAACATATGGCATTGCATTCATTTGTTTAATTATTTTAGGAACAAGCATTTCATATTCTTCTTTTGTATATCTTTTATTTAAAATACAATATTCTCCTTTCCTTATACCAATACAACCAAAAAGATTTTTAGAGTTGTAACACATATAAGTGTAGTTTGTATTTAGACAGCTATGTGTAAGTATTGAAAACAATTGATTAGAAGCATATAGTCCTGTATCGATACCTTCGTACAATAAAGACGCTGTTGCCCCACCACCATACAAATCATAACTATCTTTCGAATCAATCACATGAGCCATATATTTTGAATCTTCACAATTACCATAAACATCGAAAGAATTTTTAACATTTTTAGAACTACCTATATTGTCTCCGGTGCAGTCTTGAGATTTTAATATGTTTGCATATTTTCTAGGAAATTTTAGAATAAAATCATTGAATATCTTTTCAAAACTAGATAAAATTTTATAGCTTCCAAAATCAAGTTCTTCTAATCGTTTTTTATAATCTTTTTTTGAATATTTTTGATTTAAAATATAGTTACTTTTATTTCGGAAATTTATACAACCAATACAGTCTTGCAAATTTACACAGTGGTCCAAAAAGAAAGAATTTATAGATTCATCTGTATTATAAGAAAAATGTGTTTTATATAGATGATTACAAATAGTATCATTATACGAATTTTCTGAATCCAAGACTGTATAAACATCCATACAATCTTTTCCATTTAAAGAACCTTTCGAATAATGCACTCTTTCATTTTTCCAAGATGCATAAGTTAAATAACAATCTTTACAGTCAGCGTTGTGATTACCATAAGGAGAATTTACAACATTTGTATTTCCTAGATTAGCAAGTGGAACTTTGCTCAACAATTCTTTATATTGTTGGAAAAATGATTTCGAAAAATCATACTCCATACCATAATCTATTGGATCCCAACTATCATTCCACCAAATATCTCTGTCATAAACCACCAGTTTAGATTCAGGATTAAACATTGTTATTAATTGCTTACCTGTTTTGTCACAGATACGCTTGAAAAGAGATCTCTCATTTCTCCAATTTAAACGCCGTATCATCCTACATTCCGGACAAAATGTCGGTGGAGGGACTTTTATTTTGTCGTAAAAGGCAAAATCGTCTGGTTCTATAATGAAGTCAGTTTTGCAGTTTTGGCAGGTTTTAGTCTCAGGATTCATAATAGTATTATACCAAAAATATGGTAAAATAAATATATGAAAAAAATCGTATTCTTAGACACAGAAACAACAGGTATAGAAGCCACAGACTTTTTATGTCAGCTGGCTTATAAGACCTCCACCGCCTCTGACGGGGCAAGCGAAACTTTTTGCGAATTATACAAACCAGAAATCAAAATCTCTATAGAAGCTAGCTCTGTGACGCACATAACTAATAAAATGGTTGCCGATAGACCTAGCTTTAAAGAAAGTCCGGAATATAAAAAAATAAAAAACATGCTCGAAAGTGACGATACGATAATGGTCGCTCATAATGCCAAGTTCGACATCGGTATGCTTAAAAAAGAAAATATCAATCCCCTTCATACTATCTGTACTTTACGAGTCGCGCGATATTTAGATAAAGAACACAAAATCCCCCAACACAAATTACAATACTTGCGTTACTATTTAGAGATAGAAATAGAGGCGGCAGCCCACGATGCATTAGGAGATGTTTTGGTTTTAGAAAAACTTTTCGAACGATTAGTAATTGCTATTAAAAAAGAAAACAATAATTGCACAGACGAAGAAGCGTATGAGATCATGGCCGACATATCAGGCAAGCCGTCGCTGATGTACAGCTTTTCTTTTGGTAAACATAAAGACAAAACAGTTGCCGATGTATTGAAGCTTGACCGTGGGTATCTAGAATGGTTCCTCGGACAAAAAGAAGAAAGTAATCCAGAAGATGAAGACTGGATTTATACACTTAAATATCATTTAGGTAAATTGTTATAAAATAATATGAATACATTGATTATAATTTTATTGGTAATTTTAGTACTACTTGCGATAGTGGGGATTTTTTTGTTTACAAAAAAATCCCCCGAGAAGAATGACTCTGGCATGCAAATGCTACTTGCTCAGATCAATGAACTATCTCGCACTGTTGACCAAAAGCTCGGCGACAGTCAAAAAGAAATCAACCAAACAATGCGCTACCAGTCGAGTGAAACTAGCCGTATAGTTGCCGACATAACAGAAAAGATAACAAGACTCGACGAGACAAATAAACAAGTTGTGTCTTTTGCCGACCAATTAAAAAGCCTCCAAGACATACTCAAGAACCCAAAACAACGCGGTGTCTTGGGCGAATACTATTTAGAAACACTGCTCAAAAATACAATGCCACCGGGAAGTTACCAAATGCAATACCCTTTTCCAGACGGAAGTATTGTCGATGCAGCTGTATTTGTTAAAGACAAAGTCATACCTGTAGATTCAAAGTTCTCACTTGAGAATTACAATCGAATGTCTGAAGAAAAAGAACCAATGCGCAAAAAAGACTTGGCGAAAATTTTTGAAAATGATTTAAAAAATCGTATCGTTGAAACATCTAAATACATCCAACCGCAAAACAATACGATGGAATTTGCTTTTATGTTCATACCTCACGAGGCCATCTACTACGACTTATTAGTTGGAACTGTCGGTACGAGTGACGAAGCAGAAAACTTGATACAAAGAGCGGCAAGTAAATACAAAGTCATCATAGTCTCGCCTACGTCGTTCCTCGCCTATTTACAGACAGTATTACAAGGCCTCAAAGCTATGCAAATAGAAGAATCTGCACGCGACATTATCAAGCGTGTTGGTGAACTGGGTAATCATTTACGTAACTATGAAGAAGTCCACAATAAAATGGGTGCAAGTCTAGCGACAGTTGTAAATCACTTTAACAAGTCCAACAATGAATTCAAAAAGATAGACAAAGATGTCATGCGCATCACCGGCGATGCAATCAGTATCGAGACTATGACTCTAGACAAACCACAACTTTTAGAAGATTAATTATTACCTAATTTTTCTATATATTTAAAATGCTTTTCTGATACGGGTTGGATGGAGAGGCGTGAGCCAACAGAGCGGACAACCATGCCTTCGAGCTTGGGGTCGATTTTGATTTCAAATAAAGTAACAGGGTTCTTAAATTTTTGAACAAAAGAAAAGTCAACACAATGCCAAGTTGGCGTATCTGTCTTAGATTTAGCATCGTAGTGTTCGTCTTTTTTATCGAACTGTGTTTGGTCGACGTGCACTTTACTTGATATTTTCGCTATTCCATAAACACCTGTCGGGTTTATTTTTGTACCGTTGGAATGATAAAAGAGTGCCATGTCGCCAAGAGACATATCGCGCATCATAAAGTTGCGGGCTTGGTAGTTACGCACACCTTCCCAAGCGACTTTTTTATCTTTTTTAAGATCATCGATACTATAACAATCCCCTTCGGATTTTATAAGCCAATATTTCATTATAGATTTTTCTCTATTTCTTTATCACGCTTTTCCATTGTATCTTTTGCGCCATCTACTTTTTTATTTACTTCAGTCACAGCTTTGTCTTTTATACCCATTATTTTTTCATAATAAGTCATACCATCGGCACCACGATAAAAATACGCAAATAAACCAAATGCGATTAATAAAATAATAAAAGTCTTTAAGAAACCATTTTGTTTGTTTTTCATATTTTTATTATAACAAAAATTTTGAAAGTATAGAAGAAATTAATTAAAAATACTTGAAATACAAAAAGAGCGGCTCCTGCGGAGCCGCTCTTTTTGTATAATTTTGAAAATTATTTTTTCTTTTTCGCAACAACTTTCTTAGCTGGTGCTGCTTTTTTAACTACAGCTTTAACTTCTACTTTTTTTGCTGGCATTGCCACTTTTTTAACTTCTACTTTTTTAGCAACTACTGTAGGAGCTTTTTTAACTTCTACTTTCGCAACTGGAGCAGTTGTTTTTACAACTTCTTTTTTAGAATTATTTTCTAAAAGTTGTGTTAGACGGTCTAGTCTATTTATTATCTCTATAAATTGCTTCTTTGTATCATCATTACTTGTCATAGGACGACTTGCTTCGGGACGAGATGTAGGACGATCAAAAGAAGGACGAGAGAAACTAGAATCATTTCTTGGCTTGCGATCTACACCTTCACGCTTTGAACCGAAACATTCATTACAATAAACTGGTTTATCACTTGAAGGACGGAAAGGTACTTCACAACTTTTACCACATTCATTACAAACTGCTTTGTGCATAGTTACCTCACCACGATCATTTCCACCTCTTTTTTCCCAAGGCTTGCCTCCACCACCGAAACTTGGACGGCCACCACGGTCGCCTCCTCTACCACCACCGAAACCACCTCCTCTATTGTCTCTGTTACCTCCTCCGTTAAAATTTCCCATAAATTATGTTTTAAGCTCTTTTGAAACGAGCGTTTATATTAATAGCTACAGTGTATGCTTTTTTTGACAAAAAAGCAAATTTAATTTATAAAAATAAAAAAACAAGCAAATAAATTTGCTTGTTTTTTTAGAACTATTTCTTTGTAGCCTTCTTTGGTTTCTTTTTTTCTTTTCTTGTTCCATCACCTTTTGCCATATATTTTAAAAAATTATTGGTAATACTTTTATTATACCAAATTAGAAATTAAATTAATATACTTTTGTTTAATTTCAAAAAATCTTTTAGACCAAGAGTTATCTTGTTTAAGATTTACAAGCTGAGGTTCTATATATCCTAAAAAAGCATGTATCTGTGTCAACAAAGCCTTGGCAACAACTTCGTCTTGTAACTTTTGTGGATTATTAAAAACAAAGTCAGAATAATTCATACCATTTATAATTGGCTTTCTTAAGTTTTTACGTAACTCTGCAATCTCTGCTTCTTTACATGGCAAAGCTTCTTGTTCTAATTTGACAGTATTTAAAGTTATAAATATACCAAAGTCATTGACCAGGTCCATATATGGTTCTTTTTTCATTTCAGGTTTATTTTGCTTTGGTGCTTCAAAGTTCATATTTTTATAATACCATAAATTAATAGTTGGAATAAACTACGAAGTAAACTTCAATTCCCTTTTTCCTATTTCGCCATTTTTGAAATCAGTACCAACTTGCATGGGCAAGATTTTGACATCATCACTTTGTTTGACCCAAACTAATTCAACTATTTCGAAAGCATGAGTCTTTTCTAAATTACTAGTATTTTTGTAATCAGCACCATTTGTAATTTCAAAGAAAAATTCTATAGACTGGCTATCATCCTTTTTGTCCATAAAATTATTTACATACAGAAGCTTGCCAACTACAGGCGTGACTCCCAGCTCTTCTAACATTTCTCTTTTTATACATTCCAAAACACTTTCACCATATTCGAGGTGCCCACCTGGTAAAGCATAAAAATCATCGTCTTTACGGTGCTTTACTACTAAAATCTCTCCTTCATAAATAATGATTCCTCGAACACGAACGTGGGTGTTTGTATGCATAGAGTTAAATTAGTTATTTATAATCATTTAATAATATCATAAAAACAGTTGAAAAAATACTGATTTTAATGTATTGTATACAAGTTACCATATTGGGATATCGTCTAATGGTAGGACAGAGGCCTTTGAAGCCTTTAATCGAGGTTCGAATCCTTGTATCCCAGCAAAGTAGAGTGCAGCGATTTTTTGCTGGGATAAGCAAATAAACTGCTTCATTTGCGTCAAGGATTCGAAAGACTTTTCTGTAATTTTTCTTAAAAATTTAGAAAAGTACCTGGCTACGTGGTAGCCGAAACTCGTATCTAATAGTCTAAAAATAGAACTCCGATAAACGACCATAAAATCAAAAACAAAAAAACCACAAATATTGTTACATTTGTGGTTTTAAATACTTTAGTGAAACAGAATATGTTTGGTTTATATTCACATATTCAAATTTTAACAAAAGATTTAATCCTTTGCTATTTTTTTTTGAAATTTTGTATTCACCATTAATGATTTTAGATTTATACATTTCTGATTCAGAAACATAACCCATAACAAAAGGAATATTACAATAAAGATCAATAGAAAAATCAGATTTTATAAGAAAAACAGAAATGTAGTATCCGAGATCATAATCCTTACCATTTAATGGTAGATCTAAAAAAGATACATATTTTTGGTCAATCCTTTTTTCAATAAAAGGTCGTACTTTTTCTTTTATCAATACATTCTGTTCCCTGAAATCTAAATCAGGATATTCTCCCCTCCAGAGGAGAATATCTCGAATTTTAGCTAAACTCATAATTTTAAAATTTATTTTAAAAATAATGAAAATTCTTCGTTTATTTCGTCGTATATGAATTCTAAATTGACTCCCACAATGTCTCCGAGCTCTATAAGATCTGGTTCAAGTTTTTTACAATTAGGAACATCACTTAATTTATACTTACTGACCCGTCCCCCAAATTTAGGACAAAAAGTTAAGTAAGATTAGTAGTATAATAGTCGTATTATAAATCTTCAATAACCATATATGTCTACAAAAAAAC
>JAYVGX010000005.1:0-4213 GCA_043771685.1 Minisyncoccota bacterium | reverse complement strand
GTTTTTTTGTTTTGATCAGTAGACTTAACTTGGAAAGAAACGGTATGTCCTAGCGTGTATTTCTTTTTTGTTTTCTTACCAACTATACTCATACCTTTTTTGTCGAAATCATAGTAATCATCATTTAGATCACGAATAGAAACCATACCTTCACACTTTGTTATTTTTTCTTCAACATATAATCCCCATTGTGTAACACCAGTTATAATTCCTGTAAATTTCTCTCCGATACGTGTCGACATATACTCGACTTGTTTGTATTTGATAGATGCACGTTCTGCATCGGCGGCTTCTTTTTCACGAGATGATGCTTCGAGACTTATTTCATTGTACATCTTTAAAACTTCTTTTTCTATTTTTTTATGAGCTAGTTTTTCTGCTAATAGACGATGAACTATAACGTCAGGATAACGACGAATAGGGGATGTAAAATGAGTATAAAATTTAAACCCCAGACCATAGTGACCGATATTTTTTGTCGAATAGATTGCTTTTGACATAGTACGGATGATGGCAGTGTGAACTGTGTCGCGCAATGGACTGTGTTCTAGTTTGTGAATAAGTGCGTTTAGTTCTTCATTCGGGATTATGCCGTCTTTTAATTTCATAGTGTAACCCAGACTCTTTAGGAAGTAAGCCAGGTTTTCCATACGTTCTTTATTTGGTAGATCATGCACGCGATAAACAAAAACACCTTGATCAGTTTTTTCTTTTGGTGACATAAACAATGCGACTTGGCGGTTAGCTAAAAGCATAAACTCTTCTATCATCTTGTTTGTATCACCACGGACTTTGGTATAAACAGAAGTTGGGACGCCGTTGTCATCTAGTACGAACTTTACTTCTTCTTGTTCAAGTAGTATGGCCCCATCATCGAATCTCTTTTTTAGAAGCTTTTTAGCGATTTTATTTAAAACATCTAATTCATAATAGAACGAACCAGCTTTGTCGTCTAAAACTTTTTGGGCATTTTCATAAGAAAAGCGAAAGTCAGAATGTATGACGGTGCGTCCAAACCACTCATTGTAAATATGACCTTCTTTATCTATTTCAAAAATAGCCGAAAAAGTTAAACGGTCGAGATTTGGATTCAGACTGCAGAGTCCATTCGAAAGTTCTTCTGGTAGCATAGGTATGGTGCGGTCGACTAGATAAACCGATGTCCCACGAGTTCGTGCCTCATCGTCAAGAGATGTACCAGGTACGACATAGTGAGATACATCGGCGATGTGGATACCGATTTCAAAGTGACCATTTTCTAGTTTTTTAAATGATAGTGCATCGTCAAAGTCTTTTGCATCAACAGGGTCGATAGTAAAAGTCGTAGTCCCACGCATGTCACGTCTGTTCGCAAGGTCTTTTTCTTTTATACCATCGTGAGCTATTTTCTCTGCTTCTTTTTCAACAGCGATAGGGAAGTATGCGTTGAATCCTTTTTCGAGAGCGATCGCTTCCATCTCTGCATTGTGTTCCATAGGCATACCTAGAACTTTCACAACCTTTCCGATCGGAGCTTTTTTATGATCTTCCCAGTTTGTTATCTCAGCATAAATCTTTTGTCCGATTTTTGCACCGTTTAAATCTGCTTCGGGGATTATGATGTCAGTGTACATGCGTGTGTCACTTGGTATCAGGAAATACATCGGACCATCTTTTTCGAGAACTCCAGCAAAACCCTTTTTCGCACGACGAACTATTTCGGACACTGAACCTTCTTGAACAGCGTCTTTCTTTTTAGGTTGCAACATAACACAGACACTATCTCCGTGACAGGCTGTGGACAAGAAACTATGTGGGACCTCTACTGTGTCGTCTGACCCTAGTACGCGTACGGTTCCGACACCTTTATGATTTATGGATATATTGCCAGTTATGTAATGCTGATTTTTATTAACCTTTTCTTTAATTGAAGCTTTATTTTGAGTGTTTTTCACATAGAGAGTATAGCATATAAAGCTTTTTTATCCGTATTGACTTTTTATACATTAATTTGTTAATATATATGTATTCAGACGAAAAGGGGTCCAAACGGTTAATTACCTAAGGCACCCTTTTCTTTTTTTATACTAGCTAATTTTATTCTTAATATCTTTATCATCTAAATAAGAAAAGTAGTTATTAGAAAGTTCTTTATATAAAGATGATCGGTATTTTCTATTTGGGAATAATATTTTTTCAAATTTATTTTCCTCTATTAAAAAATCTATAATTAACTTGTAATCCCCATCACCAGATATCAAGATAATTTTATTGAAATCTTCTTTCTTGTATAACTTTTTCATTATATGAAATATAATATCTGAATCAACATTTCCTTTTTTCTTGCCCATCATAGCAGGATTATGCTCTCTAAAAAGTAAAACAAAACCAGCATTTTGAATTTCCTCATATAAATCATGATTTAATTCTTGAACATATCCTAAAAAGTAATAAGCTTTAGAGACGTTGTATTTTTGCTCTAAATATATACGTAATTTTTTTAAATCTATTTTCCAAGGATCTATACTTTGTTTAGCTGTGCCCATGTATAAATTTTGTCCATCTATGAAAGCTATGTTTTCAATCATAAACTAATTATAGCACTTTTACTTGATTATTATATGGTCTTGTGTTAAGATAAGCCCTATATGTTAAAAATAAGACTACAAAGAATAGGGCGCAAAAATGATCCGGCTTTCCGTGTCGTATTGACTGATTCTAAAAATGCTACAAAAAGTGGTAAATTTAAAGAAATACTAGGTTCATACAATTTGAAAAAAGGGGAAGTATTGTTCAAAGCAGACCGTATCAAACACTGGATTTCTGTCGGAGCACAAGCTTCAGATACTGTACATAACTTTTTAGTTTCTCAAAAAGTAATCGAAGGCAAAAAGAAAAATGTTCTTCCTAAAAAGTCTAAGACAGTCTCTCGTAAAGAACTAAAGAAAGCATAAAACACCCTCGGGTGTTTTTTGTTTTTGTGAATATTGCGTCACTAGTTTAGTTTTGCTATACTGTATCAGTATTTGTAGTCGATACAATACTTGAATATTAAAAATAATTTCTTATAAGATTTATATGCAAGCAGACGATAAAGCATTTTTAGAATATATTGTAAAAGCACTCGTAGATAACCCAAATGATGTTGTGATAGACCGTACTATCGATGAAATGGGAGTTCTCATAACTATGACAGTAAATGGTGCAGATATGGGCAAGATAATTGGCCGTCAAGGTAACACAGCAAAAGCTATCCGTACACTTTTACGTGTTATCGGTATGAAGAATAACGCTCGTGTTAATTTAAAGATAAATGAACCAGAAGTTGGTATCCAAGAGCGTCCACACAACGATGAAGCAAGTGGTGTAGTGCACGAAGCTCCAAAACCAAGTGAACAATTGAAATCTGTAGATGACGCACTGGACGCACTTAAAGGTATATAAAAATGAATTTCTACATAGTAACACTGTTTCCGCAAATAATAGACTCTTATACCAAAGAGTCTATTTTGACACGTGCTATAAAGAATAAAAAAATAAAAGTTCAAACTGTAAATCCTCGTAACTTTGTTTCTGGTAAATATAAAAAGAAATGGCCAGATGGAAATGTATCACTGCAGATAGATGAGCGTCCTTATGGTGGTGGTCCAGGAATGGTAATGATGGCTCTACCTGTTATAAAAGCAGTCGAGAGTATTGTTAATAAAATAAATAAATCAAAAATAAAAAAGAAAATCTTGATAATTAACTTTGTTCCAAGTGCAGAAAAGTTCACAACAAAAAATGCTAAAAATTTAGAGAAAAAATATACGGATATAATCTTGATCTGTGGGCGTTATGAGGGGATAGATGCTCGTATGGACAAGATTTTGAAAACGAAGAAGTTCTCTATCGGGGATTATGTGCTAACAGGTGGCGAGATACCAGCTCTGGTTTTTATAGACGCTATCTCTCGACAAGTTCAGGGTGTTTTAGGTAACTTTGATTCTCGTGAAGAGGAACGCGTGTCCTCGAGTCAGGTTTATACTAGACCAGAAATACTAATTCACAAAACAAAGAAATACAAAGTGCCCGCTGTTTTACTGTCTGGTCATGCAAAAAAAATAGAAGAATGGAAAATAAAAAATAAGTAGTTTATCAACACAAATTTTCATTGCTTTCGACCAAAAAAATGTTAAAATATATACATGTTTTCGAAACTGAAGATAATTTATTTCTATATATTTCTGATACT
>JAYVGX010000004.1:0-38558 GCA_043771685.1 Minisyncoccota bacterium | reverse complement strand
TCTGCACTTCACATGGCACCAACCCAATTTGCGAGCTTACAGGGTATTTAGTATACTTTGGGTATTAGAGTGGGTGTGTGACGAATGGGGTACCTTCCACAAATGGAAAACCCCGCAAAAAGCGAGGACCAAAGAATTTTCAGTTTTTAGGTTTTGCTACTTGTGGGGTTTGTGGCTATGCGATAACTGCCGAGCGACATATCAAAAAAAGTGGTTTACAGTTTATTTATTATCGTTGCACCCACAAGAGCAAAATCACTAAATGTTCTGAAAATAAATTTTTGCGGGCAGAAGAATTTGAACGACAAGTGCAGGAACTTTGTCAAAAGGTTTCTTTACCCGATGAATGGCGGGACAAGTATCTCGGCAAGCTCGCCGAGTGGGAAAAAGAGAATCGCCATTCATCAGGTCTTTTCGCACAAAATCTGCGTGTTTCTATTTCCGAACTCAAAGCTAAAATTGACCGCCTTATGGACGGATATTTAGATGGCGGTTTTGAGTTATCCGAGTTTCAAGAGAAAAAGAACGCTTTGATGTCGGAAAAGAAAACGCTAGAGGAAAAATTATCTGATTTTGAGCGAAAAGGAAATCATTGGCTCGAACTCGTGCGAAACTGGATTTTGCAAGCCAACCAAGCCCAAAATCTCGCTTTGGGAGAAAAGTTTGAGGAAATGAAAACTTTTTTGAAAACCATCGGCTCGAACCGCCATTTGCGCGCAAGCGCGCTCTCCGTGGATTTCAAAACGCCCTTTTCTTTTCTTGCCGAACTTCCCATTACCGCGCGTAGCGCGGACGCATTTTCGCGGGGAAATTCATTGTGGTGGACCTTACAGGACTCGAACCTGCCACCCCGTCATTGCAAATGACGTGCTCTACCAGATGAGCTAAAGGCCCAATGATTTACTTAATAAGGAACTTAACTTTTCTGTGTTGCTCTATTGATGCGCTACAGATGAGCTAAAGGCCCCTAAAACATTTAAAATAAATGTTCGGGCGTCCAAGCATGGACTAGCCAAAACTCGTACTCATCTATAATAGCTTATTTTCAGATTTTTGCAATACTTTGCAAAAGTTATATCTTTATTAGCTTTTTTGTAAAAAAGATGACACTGAATTTAAATAGAATAATTTGAATTACTTTAATATTTTTATGGATAAGTACAATAGCGATTTGTTTCATTAGTCCAAGAAGCGTACCCCTTTAATGCGTTTTCAGCCTGAAATATTAATATATAAGGATGAACAGCGTCACCTATATTACAATTATTATTGTATTGATAATAATAACAGTTTGGCCACCCACTTGAATTAAGAGGTTCTTTGGGTATTTTTGGAATAAAACCCTCAGTGACTAAAGCAGATAATGCAGTTTCGAAAGTAGTACTACCAGAACAATCATTAGGCCAAGTATTGTTAGTGGGGTATGTTCCGTATTTATCGTAGTAGAGTTCAAGAGCAATTTTTAGTTGTCTTATTTCAGAGACTCTTTTCGCATCTCTTGATTTTGAACGTGCACTGTTTAAAGCAGAAAGCACAACAGAAGAAAGGAGACTTATGATACTAATTACAACTAAAAGTTCTATCAATGTGAATCCTTTTTTATTTAACATAAATATATTGAATCATTCTTAAAAAATAAAAAATTACTTTATTAAACTCCAAATGGCAGCCATTGCTGTGAGACTCATAAGGCTAACAATAATCCAACCTATTATATTCATAACTTTCGAGTTTTTGTGACGACCCATTATTTTTTCGTTACCACTTATATGAACGATGCATATTAGGATTACAGGTGCTACTAAACCATTGGCGATTGCCGAGTAGAGTAGTGCTTTGATAGGGTCGATACCTATAAAATTTATAAAGATACCAATTATAACCGAGAAAATGATAATACCATAAAAAACACGAGCTTCATTTAACTTTCTATATAAACCTTCTTTATAATTAAAACTCTCCGATATAGCATAAGCTGTCGAACCAGCGAGCACTGGGATAGCCAACATTCCAGTACCAATAATTCCAAAAGCAAATAAATATTTGGCCCAAGGTCCAGCAAAAGGCTCCAAGGCGCGTGCTGCATCGCTGGCTGTTTCTATATTTGTTATACCACTAGAGAAAAGAGTGTTGGCGCAAACAGCAATGATAAAAAACATAACGAGATTAGAAAGAAAAACACCAGTCCAGGTATCCACACGCATTTCTTTTATTTCCAAATGATTTGTACCACGACGTAAATGAGCAGTTGTTTTTCCACCAGCGATTTCTTCTTCGACTTCTTGGCTTGTTTGCCAAAAGAAAAGATAGGGTGAGATAGTCGTACCCAGTATCCCAGTGATCATTAAAATAGTTGCTTTATCAAAAGATATGCTCGGTATGAAAGCATGCTTAAATAATGTGCTCCAGTTCATGTCGATTAAAAAACCAGTTATTATATATGCAAATAGTGATACAACCATCCATTTCATTATCTTTGCAAATTTTTTGTATGGTACATATATCTGTACGATTAAACCCACAACAGCCATAAAAATAATAGAAAATACAAATGGAGCATCTGGTATAACTAGTTGTATAGCTTTTGCGATAGCTCCTAAATCAGCACCGATATTTAGAGTATTAGCAAAAAATAAAAGTCCTGTACAAATATAGAGGATTTTTTTAGAGTAAGTTTTCTTAATATTGCTTGCGAGTCCTTTGCCTGTAACGAGTGCTATACGTGAACACATTTCTTGGACGATAGCCATCAGAGGGAAAGTCCATGCTGCAAGCCAAAGTAAAGTTGTGCCGTATTGGGCACCCGCTTGTGAATAAGTGGCGATACCAGATGGATCATCATCGGCCGCGCCAGAGATTATACCTGGTCCTAGTTTTTCTAAATAGTTTGTTTCTTTTTTCTTTCTGAATGATATTTTGTCTTCTGATTTTTCCATACGACTATTATACAATTTTATTGTAATTTGATACAATGTTTTTGTATATGTCTTTCAATAATCCAAATAAAATACAAATAATCAAACATGCTCCACCACCACCAGACTTGCCGACGCTCGGCAAGGTTGATCCAAGTGAAGTTTCTTTTATTGGACGTACAAACTATGTAGCAAGCCTAGAAGAAAAGAAATATGTTTTCGGTATCAAGCGTATCGACCGGCGTCGTCACTTATACATCATAGGCAAGTCTGGAGTTGGTAAATCTAAAATCCAAGAACTCATGGTCCGTCAAGACATTGCTTCTGGCTATGGTGTTTGTGTTATCGATCCACACGGAGAATTTATCGAAGATATATTGAACTTTATTCCCGAAGAGAGAATTGAAGACGTGTGTATCATCGATCCAGGTGATATAGATTTTCCAGCATCATTTAACCCACTCGCAAATACTGACATCACTTTCAAGCACCAATTAACTCAAGGCTTGATTGAAGTTCTAAGAAAACAATTCGGGGCAAACTGGACTCCACGTCTGGAGCACGTTTTTCGTTTTACTGTGCTTGCATTATTAGACTATCCGTATGCAACAATGCGCGGGATGATAAGTATGCTAACTGACCGTAACTATCGTCAGAAAGTTGTCGAGTATATAGAGGACGACATGGTCAAAAGATTCTGGGCTATTGAATTCGCGGACTGGTCAGAAAAGTTCGATACCGATGCGATTATCCCGCTCGTTAACAAACTAGGACAGTTTCTTTCTGACCCGATGCTTCGAAACATCTTTGGACAAAAAGAAAATAAAATCGATATTGAGAAATTGATGAATGAACAAAAGATTCTGATGATTAATCTGTCTAAAGGAAAAATTGGGGAGGAAAATTCGTCTTTCTTTGGAGCTATGTTTTTAACCAAAATTAAACAAGCCGGTATGGCACGTGCTAAACTCGACCCGAAACAGCGCAACGACTATTATCTATATGTAGACGAGTTCCAAAACATTGTGACCGATACCTTTGAAAATATCTTGTCCGAAGCCCGTAAATACGGATTGAATTTAACGGTAGCGCATCAATACGTCGGTCAGTTGTTACCAAAAGTGCAACAGGCCGTGCTCGGAAACGTAGGTTCTATTATTTCTTTCCGCGTTGGTGGTGACGATGCTGTCAAACTAAAGCCAGAATTCGCTCCGATTTTCGACGTCAAAGATATGATCAATCTCGGCGTTGGGGAGTTCTATATAAAGATGACAATCGACGGTGAGTCTTATGACCCATTTTCGGCCGAAACACTACGCGTCTTGCCTGCTACTCATCGTTCGTATAGAAAAGAAATACTAGATGCTTCACGTCGAAAATACGCCATTCCCGCTGGCGAAGCGCAGAGACTTATCGAAGAAGAAGAGTCTACTATTATCCGCAGCGCCCAGGAAAAGCAGGCGATAACAGGTAATAAAAAAGAAGAAGATAATAATGATGTTAAAGATGAAATGACAGAAGAAATTCAAGAAACAGCTAAACAAGAAAAAGCCAGTGCCCCATTGATATAGTATTTATATTAAAATATATGGAAAATTTTGAAGAAATTAAAACTAAAGGTGAAGAATTTTACAAAGATATAGGTGAAGTTTATTGCCCTTACTTTAAAGATAAAGTTAGTTTTAATGCTAAAGGTATTGAACATTTAAAATATAAACAGCGTGGTAAAGCACGAAATGACAACGATCAATATATGAGATTCAAATTAATTCATCTTGCGCCAGAAGTTTTAAAAATTTCTAGTAGCGTACAAGGTATTTTAGATACAAAAAAATTTGAATTTATAAAATCACACAATAGAACAGATAAAATTTCAGTAAATGTATTTTATTATGAATTTATTGCTGTAATTAAAAGAAATAGAGTAAAAGTTATCATTAAACAAATAGATTCAGGGAAAATTTTTTTCTGGAGTATAATACCATTTTGGGGTATGAATAAATTAACAATGGATAGAATATTACATGAAGGAAATCCAGAAGAGGATTAGAAATAAAAAATCCACCTATGTGGTGGTTTCTTTATGGGTGCTTGGCCACAGCTTTTGCCGTGAGAGGGCGAACCCTACAAACACCTATAGATATATTACAATATAATCAATTTTTATGCAAATACAAAAAATCATAGTTATATTTGGAACATTTGACAATGTGCACGAGGGGCATAGAGATTTATTTATGCAAGCAAAAAAACACGGCGATATTTTGATAGCTATTGTTGCTCGTGACAATAGTGTTTTAAAATTAAAAAATAAAATACCAATGTTTAATGAAGAGCAAAGAATTAAAAATCTCTTAGAAATAGATGAAATAGACAGAGTTTTGCTTGGTGATGAAGAACAAGGAACCTATAAGATTCTAAAAGAAATAAATCCAAGTGTAATTTTTCTAGGTTATGACCAAGTTGCTTTAAAAAATGATTTAGAAAAAGCGATAGAAGAAAAAAATATAGAAAAAGTAGAGATATTAATAGGGCAACCTTATCAACAGGAAAGGTTTCATTCCTCTATTTTAAATTCTAAATCTGTGCTATAATAAACCCATGAAAAAAGTATCATTAATTATTGTATTTTTAATATATATATTGAACTTCAGTTCAATTTCAGCCCTTGAAAATCAACCAGAAAAGGTTGTTTGTAGTAAATTCAATCAAAGTCTTAAATACACAGATGGTTTTTGGAATGATAAAAATATAGCTGTTTTAGAGCTTCAACAAGCTCTTGTTGATGGTGGTTATATGAAAGAAAAACCAGATGGTTCATTTGGTTCTGTAACTTTGCGTGCTGTTACTTTGCTTCAAAGAAAGAATGATTTATTAGCAACTGGTTATGTTGGTGAAAAAACTCGTGAAGTTTTAAAAACTAAGTTATGCCAAGAAGAAATTCCAGAAGTAGAAACTACTGAAATAGCAAACAACTGTAGAGTTTGGAGTGATGGCTGTAATACTTGTTCTCGCGTTGAAGATGGTACAGTCGGTATGTGTACGTTGATGGCTTGTGTTTACAAAGAAGGTGAAGAACAACCTAAGCCATCTTGTAAAGAATATTTCCCCGAAAAAATAGAATCCAAAAAAGAAGTACTTTCAAACTAATCTAATAAAAAACGATGTCAAATCTTTTTTTATTTTTATGATATAATCTAGAATATGAATCCTGAGTCTAAAAATTGCCAGAATTGCAAGTCTGAATTTACTATCGAAGTCGATGACTTTTCTTTTTATGAAAAAATGAAAGTACCAGCTCCGATCTTTTGCCCGGAGTGTCGTTTCCAGAGGCGTTGTTCTTGGCGCAACGATACGTCTTTATATAGTACTAATTGCAGTCTATGTGAAAAGAGAGTTGTTTCGATGTACGCACCCGATTCTGGGATGACTATTTACTGCAATAAATGCTGGTGGAGCGATAAATGGGATCCGTATAGTTATGCAGTTGATTACGACTTCTCTCGTCCATTTTTCGAGTAATACAATGAGCTTATGCACAGAGTCCCACACATTGCACTGGTAAATGATGACGGTATCTCAAGTATCGGTTGTGAGTATACAGGGGACTGTTGGTTTGCTAAGAATTGTTACATGACTTTTTGTGCGTGGAAAATTGAAAATGTAATGTACGGATATTTTAATCTTGGCGGAAAAGATATGATGGACTGTCTTTATGTCTTAGATACTGCTGATTGGATGTATGAATGCATAAATTGTGATCGTGGCTATAAACTTAAAAATTCACAACTTTGTTTGTCATGTACTGACTCTACATTTCTTTATGACTGTCGCAACTGTTCTGACTGCTTTATGTCTAGTGGTTTGCGTAACAAAAGGTATTTTTACAAAAACCAACAGTACAGTAAACAAGCTTATGAAGAAATTTTAGCTTCATACAATCTAGATACTTTCTCTGGTGTAGAAAAAGCTCAAAAAGAATTTGATGAATTTATACTAGAAGCACCAAGACGTTTTTCTCAAATTTATAAATCTTTTAATTGTACAGGTGAAGGCCTCACAAATGGTAAAAATGCCAAAGATTGTTTTGTTGGTAATGCAATTGAGAATTCTCGGTTTGTTCAACATGGTGGTAAAAATGTCGATTCTTATGATGTAACTGCAGCTGGCGAGCACTCTGAATCATATGAAGGTTTAATACTCGACCATTCTAACCATAATTTCTTTGGACTTTATTCTGTTAAGTCGCAAAATTTAGAATACACGATGCATTGTCATTCGTCTAAATACTTATTTGGATGCGTTGGTTTGAAAAAAGGGGAGTATAGTGTTTTCAACAAGCGCTACACGAAAGATGAATATGAAAAGTTAATTGTACAAATCCGCGAACAGATGGATTCTGTACCGTATATAGATAAAATGGGTAATGTTTATAAATACGGAGAGTTTTTCCCAATAGAGCTTTCACCTTTTGGCTATAATGAAACTGTAGCCCCACAATTTTTTCCTTTGGATAAAGACGAAGCAAAAAATAAAAATTACAATTGGCAAGACAATATTCAAAAAACAGTTGGCAAGCAAACAGTAGAAATACAAAATATTCCAGAATCAATCAACGATATAAATGACGAATACGTAGATGAAGTTTTTGAATGTATGGATTGTAAACGCAATTATAAAATGATCCCAGAAGAATTGAGATTTTATAAAGTAATGAATATCCCAATCCCGCGACGTTGTTTTTATTGTCGTTTCGACAATAGATTGAAACGCAGAAATCCATTTAAAATTTGGCATCGTTCTTGTATGAAAGAAAATTGCCAAAATGAATTCGAAACAACTTATGCTCCCGATAGACCCGAGATTATTTATTGTGAGAAATGTTATCAGCAGGAGGTGGTTTAAATAAAAAATACGTACTTTAGTTAAGTAAAGTACATAGGCAAAAATTAAAATAGCCAACAGATTTTATTCTGTCGGCTACGCTTGATTTGTCTCTATAAATTTAACCAATTTTTAGTAGAATAATTCCACTAATAATTAAAATTATAGCAATAACACTTTTTGTCGCTATTTTGTCACCGCTAAATATTATTCCAGCTGCAAACGCTGCAACCAGCATTAGTGATAAAGTGACAACAATATAAACGCTAGTGTTTAGGCTTTTTGATATTTCCAGTAACGGATAATAAAAAGCTGTACCAGCAACGTTTACCAAAGCGCACAAAAGTATTAGTTTCAGTGCTTTTGATGAATCAAAAAATGTTTTAAATTCACCTAATAGTAAATTTTTGTCTGTACTGTACGCATGTGCGAATTGAATACAAGACAAAAAAATCAACATCAATCCCATAAAGAAACTCAATACGGGTATCGGAGTCTTTACTGGGGATGTATTGGCTATACTCGGCCATAAACCATACGCAGTACCAGCAAATATAGAAAGACCTAAAGCAATTAAATTTCTATCCATTTTATTTATTTTTTTTGTGAAAATTTGTCTTATTTTACATATTTATATGTTTTGTGTCAAGTACTGAAGGTTGTTGAGTAATGCTAAAATGAATTTATGAATCAAAGTAAAACATGCCAAAATTGCAAGAATGATTTCGTTATAGAACCAGATGACTTTTCTTTTTATGAAAAGATGAAAGTCCCGGCACCAACATGGTGCCCAGAATGTCGTATGATCCGTCGTCTCGCGTTTAGAAATGAACGTAATTTATTCCGTAGAAAAGATGCACATACAGGAGAGGATTCTTTTTCTGGTTTTCCAGCTGAAGCAAATTTAAATACTTATGAAAATAGTTATTGGCATAGTGATGAATGGGATCCGATAGATTACGGAGTAGATGTAGATTTTTCAAAACCATTCTTACAACAATTTTATGATTTGTTTTCTAATGTACCTTTACCAGTAAAATCTTCTGCTGGGTTTATGATAAATTCAGATTATTGCAATGAGGCAGGTAGACTTCGTAATGCATATTTATGTTTTGATTCAGACTTTGTAGAAAATTCTGCATATCTAGTTAAAGCTACACATATGAAAGACTCTTTCGATTCTCACGAAGTAATAGAAGATGAGTTATGTTATGAAGGAGTCATGGTTTATAAATCATACAGATCTTTTTATTCTTTAGATTGTGAAAGTTGTGTTGATGTTTGGTTTAGTAAAGGTTTGCGTGGTTGTACGAATTGTTTCGGATGTGTAAATTTAAAAGGCAAATCTAATTGTTTTTTTAATGAACAATTATCAAAACAAGAATATGATAAAAGAATGTCAGAATTAAACTTAGGGTCTTATGAGTCAATTTTAGAATTAAAATCAAAAGCTTTTGAATTTTGGCAAAAATTTCCTGTTAAATATTTCCATGGTATAAGAAATGTAAATTGTACTGGTGATAGAATTAGTAATTCAAAAAACGTTCTAGATTCTGTTTCAATACAAGAAGGAGAAAATATGCGTTACTGCCAGATTAGTGTTCTTAAGGCAGCCAATTCATATGATTGTGTGCAACTTTTTATGGGAGTTGAAAATGCTTATGAATGTGTGACCTGTGGAGAAGGATCATTTAATCTTAAATTTTGTTTTAATTGTTGGGGTGAGTCACGTGATCTTGAGTACTGTAGTTACTGCGTTGGTTCAGTAGATTGTTTTGGTTGCGTAGGTTTAAAAAAGAAACAATATTGTATTTTGAATAAACAGTATACAAAAGAACAATATTTTAAATTACGTGAACAAATTATCAATCATATGAACGAGATGCCACTTACCGATTCCTTAGGAAGAGATTATAAATACGGTGAGTTTTTTCCAGCCGATTTTTCTCCACTTGCTTATAATGAAAGTCTAGCTCAAGACTATGTACCACTAGATAAAGAAGAATCAGTATCAAAAGGATTTTTATGGCGTGATCCAAATATACGCGAATTTCAAATTACCATTGAAAGTAAAAATTTACCAGATTTAATTAACAATGTATCAGAAGATATTTTAAAAGAAATTATAGCTTGTGATTCTTGCAAGCGTGCTTATAGGATAGTCCTTGATGAATTACAGTTCTATAAAAAAATAGGATTACCATTGCCGCACAAATGTCATAATTGTCGCTTCTTAGATCGCTATAAATTTATCAATAGTCCAAAGTTGTACCATCGTTCTTGTATGAAAGAAAATTGCCAAAATGAATTCGAAACAACTTATGCTCCCGATAGACCCGAGATTATTTATTGTGAGAAGTGTTATCAGCAGGAAGTGGTGTGACATAATAAATTTATGGAAAATTTTTTCAATAAAAAAATGAATAGGGGTGATTTTCTAAAAACTACTGCCACAATTGTGGGTGGAATGGGTGTTGCGTCTACAACAGGGGACTATGCTTCACAGTTTCTACACAATATTATTGAGGAAGATAAGGGTAAAAATTTAGCTGGGATTATTGAAAAAATGAAAAAAGAATTCCCCCACAATGCACAATGGGAAAATTCTGATAAATGGGCAAAAATTATAGAAAATGCTTTTGAAAAAAATAATTTTCCTTTTACTGATGAAAATGTTGGTATAGTTCTAACTACTATTGCTCATGAAAGTGGTTTTCGTGATTTACCCAGAGCCTATAGTGAAGCTATCACACCTTCAGAAAAAACTATTTCCGACTTAGATATTTTAGAAGTAAGGACTTCTGGCCCGATGGAACTTAGTGCTTCTCATGTAATGAAAGAAGAAAATCTTGACCTTGAATCATCAATAGATAAATTAAATAAACCAGAGGAAGGAGTTTTTTATGGAGTAAAGCATTTGAAACTTTTAACACAAATATATTCTAAAGTTGAAGATGTAGATCTTAGATTAAAATGCATATTTGCCGATTATAATGCAGGAGAGTATGCTTCTCGCAATGCTGGTCTGCAGAGATTTTTGAATAAATATCTAGATTTTGATTTGCGTGAAGATGGACTTCTTTTAGGTGATACAAAAAAGGCTTTCTTAGAACTATTAGTTGTTTCTCAAAACAAAGATTTATGTGAAGAAGATGTAATGAATGATCTTAATAAATCACTAACTTCAGATCTTGAACATACAAATACTTGGTTATTTTCAGAATCCTTGAATCATAGAAAAATTGACCCTATTCCTGCAGACAGACCTGTCCTTGGTGTGACGGGTGTTCTTAAAAAAATATTTGTAGGGTATGATAATTCTAGAGGTTACGCAGAGGAGCGTTTTAAAGAGTTCGGTAAAATTATTAATATATTAAAAGAATAATATAATAAAATATATGAAAGAAATAGCACCAGGGTTTTATTATCATTATAAGCATACAGATATAGATATTTTTAACTATGCTTACGAAGTCTTAAATATAGCTCACCATACTGAAATAGAAGGACTCGATGAGAGTGCTATGGTTGTGTACCGCCCGCTTTATGAAAATGCCAGTGTTTATAAAATAGGTCAGCATTGGGATGTGCGACCATTTGCAATGTTTGCTGAAAATATAGAAAAAGACGGAAAGGTGATTGAAAGATTTACTCGCATAACAGACGAGAACATAATTTTAGAATTAAAAAAGAAAAGGAGAGAGATGTATAAATAAAATTAATTTACTGTATTTTTATAAAATTTAAAGGATCTATGTGTTTTATTGAGTCTGACTTAATATTGTTTAAGAATCCATAGCCATCAAAATTTTCCCAACCATTATTTTTTTCTAGGTAGTCGTAATAGTCGGGGTTAATAGTTTGGATGTGTACATGAGGGAACCAATTTCCATTGATAGGAGCGTGTCCAACTTTTGCAAATATTGTATTTTTCTCTATTATGTCACCAACCTTATAATCTATTTTTTGATCCAAGTGTGCATAAAGTAAATATATGTTTTTTTCTAAACATTTTAAAATTATATGTGGACCCCAACCACCATCGAGAGGATAGTCATTCTCTATCTTTACAACTTCGACAATCGAGCTGGTGGCTATATCTGTACCTGTTGGTACATTTATGTCTATACCTAGATGAATAAAAATTTTTTCTTTGTCTAAATAACTACCTCTCCATATAAAAGACCTGTCCTCCATCCAACCACCATAAGAAAAGTCTAAAGAGTATTTTTTGTGTACATCATCTAAGAACTCTTGGCATATTTTTGGATCAAGTAATATATTTCGCTCGTCTTTTATTTTTAGTCCTTTTTCTTTATACCAAGTCTGTGCCTCGAGGTTTAAATTTAAATAGCCAAAAGTTTTATTTTTAAGATTAGGGAAAATCATAACTTGATATTATCACTAAGCATAATTTTTACAAAATATTTACTTTTAATTTCTTTATGGTATAATATAAAAAACTAGAAAATCTAGGTTCTACTGTCTATAGTAGAAAATTGTTTATTTAAAAATTTATTTATGAAAACTAAAGGTGCTTTGTTTTTTTATGATGAAAAATCTCTTATTAAAGGGCAATACCCCATGAAACCTCTTGGAGTTCTGTTTATTACATCCTTAAGAAATATACTCTATGAAGAATTTAATGGACAATTTATAGAAATCAATGGAGAAAAATTTTACATGCAAGGTGTAATAGAAAAGACTTTAGAAGAAACTCAATATAGAAAGTCATTACACGGTCTAATTGAGGTTAAGGGTGTTATTGTAGATGATACTGTTTCTGATCTAAAAAATGAATTTGATTTATTACCTAATGATCAAACTAATTGGATTTTTCCCACTAAATTTTTGGAAAAAGACAGGATTTGGAACATTCCATCTTTATTTAGAAAATTACCAAAAGAAGATTTTAAAGGAAGAGAACAATCAAAACACGTTTTCGAGAGTTTGGTTTTTAAAAAAGCTAAAGAAATCGGAGCGGAAATAATAATCTTAGATGGCTATATGGCTCGTCTCGATTATCTGCAATCATCGTTGGGTATGTACGGTAAAGTTTTAAACATTCATCCTGCCCCAACTATAATTGATAGGCCTTTCTGCTTCAGAGGTAAAGACGAAGTTATGGATGCTATCCGTTTTGCCAAAAAAAATGGTGGGACTGCGTTAACTGGGTCGACTCTGCACTTTGTAGACTCGGATCTAGATAGCGGTCATCCTGTCGCATACATTTGCAGTACTCCTGTTTCCGAAGATGATACAGAGTTAGAACTAATGTATAGAAATTATCAGGAAGCAAAATTACCTATCTTTATCGCTGGCTTAAAGCACTATGTTTTAAAAATTTTTCCTTATCTTGAATGAAAACAGAAAGTAGGTTTAAAAAATGAAGCAGTTTATATGAAAATATTAACTGCTTTTTTTTGTCTTGTAAAAGCTTGGTTTTATATGTATTATAGATTATATGGAAGAAAACAAACAAAAATCAATAGTTGCACAAAGGGAAGAAAAGGTTTTAGAATTCTGGAAAGAACAAGAAATCTTTGAAAAGACTGTAGCACGCAAAGAAAACCCTGCGGGTGAATTTGTTTTCTATGAAGGTCCACCAACAGCCAATGGCAAGCCCGGTATTCACCATCTAGAAGCACGTGCTTTCAAAGATGCTATCCCTCGTTACAAAACTATGAGTGGTTTTCATGTGGCTCGTAAGGCTGGTTGGGATACACATGGACTACCTGTAGAACTGCAAGTAGAAAAAAAATTAAATTTAAACTCTAAAAAATCAATTGAAGAGTATGGCATAGCAAAGTTCAATAAAGAGTGTAAAGAAAGTGTCGGTGAATTCTTAGATATTTGGAGTCATTTTACAGATCGTATCGGTTATTGGGTAGATCAAAAGAATCCGTACTTTACTTATCAGAATGAATATATCGAGTCAGTTTGGAATATTGTTAAAGAAACAAATAAAAAAGATTTGCTTTATAAAGATTATCGTATCGTACCATGGTGCGCTCGTTGCGGAACAACTCTCTCGAGTCATGAATTGGCTCAAGGTTATGAAGATGTAAAAGATTTGTCTGTGACAGCCAAGTTTAAAGTCATCGGTCAAGACAATACTTATATCCTTGCTTGGACGACAACCCCGTGGACTCTCTTTGGTAATGTAGCTTTGGCGGTCGGGAAAGATATTGATTATGTGAAAGTTGAATATAAAGATGGTATTGAGGCTGGCCATGGGAATAGTGAAACTGGTAAAATTACTGACGCTCTTGCGTTTAAAGGTTCTTATATTTTAGCAAAATCTAGAATATCAATTTTATTACCTGGTTATGAAATATTAGAAACAGTAAAAGGCTCAGACTTAGTCGGTTTAGAATACGAACCACTTTACAGTCAAGCAGCAGAATATATAAAATCACAAACAACAGAGGACAAATTTAAAAATGCATACGAGGTTTATGCGGCAGACTTTGTGACGACAACTGATGGTACAGGGGTAGTTCATACAGCTGTTATGTATGGTGCCGATGACTTTGAATTAGGAACAAAAATCAATTTACCAAAAGTACATTTAGTAGGACTCGATGGCCATTATGTCGATGGAATAGAAAATTTCTCTGGACGATTTGTAAAAGACGAAGAAGTAGCCATAGATATAATCAAAGACTTGGCCCACAGAGGACTACTTTTTAAAAAAGAAAAGTACGAACACTCATACCCACATTGTTGGCGTTGCAAAACTCCGCTTATTTATTATGCGCGTGATTCATGGTATATCCGTATGTCAGATGAAAAATTAAAGGCAAGTTTGATCACTGAAAATAAAAAAATAAATTGGGAACCAAATTATATCCGTGATGGTAGATTCGGAGAATGGCTAAAAGATGTAAAAGATTGGGCTATATCACGCGAGCGTTACTGGGGTACACCGTTACCACTTTGGATAAATGAAGAAAAAGAAATACTAGCTATTGGTTCGATAGATGAATTAAAGAAACACACTAAAGTGTCGGGTAATAAATATTTCCTCATGCGTCATGGCGAGACACATCACAATATACTCGGAGTAGTGAGTTGTGCAAAAAATAGTGGTGACCATCTAACTTCAAATGGTATTTTGGGTGTTGAAAAACAGGCTTTGACTCTGAAAGAAAAAAATATAGATATGATCATATCTTCTCCATTTGTTCGGACCACAGAAACAGCCGAATTAGTATCAGGCAAGATAGACTTTAAAAAAGAAGATATCATTTATGATGACCGTTTGCATGAACTTTCTCTGCCTATGTATGAGGGTCACACTTGGCGTGATTTCCACGAGAAGTATCCAAAGAATGAACATTACTTTTATAATCCTTGTGAAGAAGGTAATGAGTCGTATCAAGATGTAAAGAATCGTTGTATGGATTTCCTTTATGAATGCGAAAGTAAATATCAAAATAAAAATATCTTGATTATCACTCACGGTGCACCAGCATGGCTCATGGTTTCTGGAGTGCGTGGACTTACTGCCCAAGCATCACTTGATTTAATAACAGAGAAAAAAGATTTTCATTATTTAGAAAACGCGGACATGGTAGAGCTCGACTTTACACCTATACCTCACAATGAGAATTATGAACTAGACTTGCACCGTCCATATATCGACCAAATAGTTTTAGAAAAAGATGGACAAACACTTACACGTGTAAATGAAGTTATGGACTGTTGGTTTGATTCAGGTTCTATGCCGTTTGCTCAGGATCACTATCCATTTAATCCTAAAGGAGAGGCTACTTCAGGCGGGGCAGGAAATAAAGAAGTACAAGAGATTTTGTACCCTGCAGACTATATCTGTGAAGCAATCGACCAAACTCGTGGTTGGTTCTATACACTCCATGCAGTTGGGGCGCTTATGGGCCGAGGCCTTGCTTATAAAAATGTAATTTGTTTAGGGCACATACTCGATGCAAATGGTAAAAAGATGTCAAAATCACAAGGTAACATTGTCGACCCGTGGATAATGATTGATAAATACGGTGTAGATACTCTGCGTTTGTGGATGTACAGTGTGAACCAACCAGGTGAGTCGAAGAACTTTGATGAGAAGACCGTTGCCGAGTTACATAATAAGGTTTTCAATTTACTTTACAATGTTTTGGCTTTTTATGAGTTGTATCGAGATATTGATTTGGAAAAAGAAAATATAAAACAAAGTCCAAATATTTTAGACCAATGGATACTAGCTAGACTCGGACAACTAACAAATAGTATGACTGAGAATTTGGATAATTATAAATTACTCGAACCAGTACGCGAGTTGCGTTCTTTTATAGACGACCTCTCTACTTGGTATGTCAGACGTTCACGTGAGAGTTTAAAAGATGGTAATACAAATTCTAAACAAACTTTATATATAGTTTTGAAAACTTTAGCAAAGCTCATGGCTCCATTTGCACCATTTACTGCCGAGGACATCTGGCAGAAATTAAAAACTGATACTGATGCAGAAAGTGTGCATTTAGAAACTTGGCCAGAAATTAGAAATGTAGATGAAGAAATTATAAAAAATATGGAAAGTGCACGCGCAATTGTGACGCTCGGTTTCGAAGCGCGTCAAAAAGCAAATATAAAAGTTAGACAACCACTTAACTTGCTGAAAGTGAAAGACTGCAATCTTTCAGATGAATATACAGAAATAGTAAAAGATGAATTAAATGTCAAAGATATTGTTGTAGATGAAAGTTTAGAAACAGATGTACATTTAGATACTCACATAACAGAAGACTTGCGCAAAGAGGGGAATTACCGTGAGCTCATACGCTTCCTCCAAGATATGCGCAAAAAACAAGGACTCCAAGCAAGTGATGAAATAGTACTTTCTGTAGAGATGGGTACAATTGAGCAAGAATTAATTAATTTATTCAAAACAGACCTATTAAAAACTGTAGGTGTCAAAGAATTGGTTGTGGAAGAAAATGCCGGAATAGAAGTAAAAATCGAAGATTTAGTCTTTAAAGTCTTAATTACCAAGGTTTAATTTGCTTGACATCATTGGTTTTTGTGTGATATAATACAATAAAGTGGTTTCCAAATTTAAACAATTACTAAAATGAAGAATTTTTTTGTTGTATTGATTTTTGTATTAGAATTTTTAGTTCTTTCTATTTCTAATGAATTCAAGATTGTATCTGATTTTGGATTAATTATTATCTTTTTTATTATTTCATTTGTTTTAAGTGGTTGTTATATTCATTACGATTACTTATTTAAAAAAAATTCAATCAATTTGTTATCTTTAAGACAAATTGAAATAATTTTTAGTATTTTAACTGTGATATTTTTCTCGCAGTTAGAAATGAGTTATTTTGGTATATCTAATTATAATGATTTTTATTATTATTTGTTAGTATTATTCTTCGCTCATTCATTGGGGTTCGTTGCTCCAATACTTTCGAGAAAAAAGGTTTTATATTAATTGAAATTCGTTGCCTTATGGTGACGAATTTTTTTTGTTTTTTTGTATGTGTTATAATAGAAGTATGAAAATTAAGAAACTAGGGCACTGTTGTTTGGTTTTAGAAATAAATAGTAAACGGATAATGACAGATCCAAGTGATTTTAATTATGGAGGAGATTCTGTTTCAGAAAGAGAAATTTCTTTAATCTTGATAACTCATGAACATGCAGATCATTTACATATAGATACTTTAAAGCAAATCTTACAAAATAATCCAAATACAAAAGTTATTTCAAATACTTCTGTAGGTAAATTATTGACTGAGGAAGGAATCGATTTTATTAAAGTAGAAGACGGAGAGATTTATGATTTTGATGGTATTTTAATAAAAGGTTTTGGAGACAAGCATGCACAAATATATGAAGAATATGGCCAGGTTCAAAATACTGGCTACATGGTAGATTCCTTTTGTTACCCAGGAGATTCTTTTAGTTTACCTAATGCAGAAGTCGATATTTTAGCGCTTCCTGTGCTTGGCCCATGGATGAAAATGAAAGATGCTATAGATTATGCGAAAGAAATAAAGCCACGAATTTGTTTTCCCGTTCATGACGCTCCTCTTAAATCTTTTGCAACTTTTATTTATAAAATCCCAGAACATTTTTTATCAAAGGTTGGTATTGATTTTAAAAAATTAGAAGTAGGGAAAGAAGAAGAATTATAAAAATAAACTTATGAAATACAAACTTTCTTCATTAATGATTATTGTTTTTATACTAAGTTTTTTTTATGCTCCTAGTATATTTGCAGTAGAAAATGACGCTCAGTGTATTGCTTCTACAATACCTTCAACTCTAACTGTAGGAGAATCTCGTTCTGTTTCTGTTACTTTTAAAAATACAGGTACGAGCACTTGGGTAGATAATGTAGTAAACCCTAGTTCGTCCTATGTTGCTACAGTATGGCCTCAAGTACTCGGTGGTATATCATTGACACCGATTGCCATAATTTTTAATGGTCAAGTTCTGTCTGGTGAGAGTAAGACATTTACTTTTACACTTACTGCACCGTCTACTACTGGTTCTTATTCCGGTGCATATCGTATGGTACAGCAAAATGTTGCATGGTTTGGAGAGAGCTGTGGTCCTTCTTCTGTTACTGTTATTGATTATCCACCACCACCTCCTGCACCAAACCCAACTGAAAACAAGCTAGTATGGGTTGAGAGTGGTCCTGTGACATTTGCGCCTAAATCGTTTCCATATGATATAAGAGTCACGAGTGTTACTATGAACACTTATTTTAGAAAAGGTGCTACAGCAGACTATTGTTTCTCTGCATATCGTGACCAAATACCACTGTATAATCCTAGATCTGGAGGATACACTGAAAAGTTTTGTTTAAACATATTACAATCAGGATCTGATGGTTCATGGGAACGTACTACAGATTTTTCTGCAAATCCTCTATATATACCTGCTAATACTAAATTTGTATGCAATACGTCTGCAGGTGATACACAACTAAACTCTGGTCAACGTTGGTGTGCGGTGACATTTGAAAGATACATTACAGGTGATGCACGTTACCAAGTTTTACGAATACCTTATTTTGATGCAATTTTGGATCCCACTAGCTTGTTCCCTACATCATGGTATAAACCTACCTCTATGTTTCCTTTGCGTATAAAAGGCTTCCAGCTATATGATGCAGTTGTAGGAACTTATACAGCATGTTTACAGCGTACAGATACAAAAACAGGAACCGTTATAGAAGAAAAGTGTGTACCAGCTAAAACAAGAAACATAACTTCAAATAACGAACCGCCTGCTTTTGTGGTAGCAGACTGGAATATTTTGAGTTCCGAAACACTTAGTGCTCGGTGTGATGTTTCAAACGTACTTTATCCTTGGGATTGTGCTCTCTATGCTATAGTTGAAATACCACACTCAATTATTAAAGATCCCGAGAACATATTTCGTGATTATGGTAATATCTCACGAGATCGATTACTGTCATGGTGTACAAATTATATTGATTATACAATCGTTGCATCTCAAGCATTACAATTATGCGACTACCAGACGAATTGCGGTAGACAAACGAAGATAGATAACTGTATGAGTTCGTATTCAGTTGCAAGTTGTATAGCTTCTAATTCGTGCATAGCTCCTATACTCGACACAAATTCTTGTAGTTTTAATAACCAAGCAATTTCACATGGACATTCTGTTATAGCATATCAATCTTCTGCTGTACCTTATGGAAGTTCATGTATATCACAAACCCGTACCTGTACAAACGGAGTTCTATCTGGTGAGTATTCAAGTTCTCAGTGTAATGTATTACAAAATATAACACAGAATTCTTGCCTTTTTAATAATCAAACAATTAAGCATGGACAAAGCGTGAAAGCATACATAGCCCCACAGGCATTTGTTAATGCACCATGTGAATCTAGTACTCGAACATGTAATAATGGTAGTATAGATGGTAATAGTTCGTATGTGTATGCTAACTGTACTTCTGTTTCTTTAGATAAGGCTACTATTCCTACATTGACAGGATACGTGTTTGAAAAAGTTATTACTAAAAAAAGTTCACGTGTTGAAGTGCTCCAACTTCAAAAAGTTCTCAATAAAGCACTACCTTCAAGAAAGCAACTTGTAATAGATGGTATTTTTGGTAAAAGTACTATAGATGCAATTCGAGCATTCCAAAGAAAAAACAGTCTTAGCCCTGATGGAGTTGTTGGAAAGAAAACAAGAGTATATCTTAACTTGATTAAATAATATCTTTTTTTTAAAAACAATATTAGAAAAGTATTTAATAAATATAATGCATCATATTCATCACACTCATGGTTTTGTTATAGGGTCTCGGAATTTTGGTGAAGCAAATAAGATGCTCACTATCTATACTCGTGAGATGGGTTTGGTCCATGCTATGGTTCAAGGTATTCGTTTAGGTAAATCAAAATTGAAATCATCTTTACAAGACTTGTCTTATGCTAAAATCGACTTTGTTCAAGGACGAGATATCTGGCGTGTGACTTCAGCAACGCACATAGACTCTTTTCCTTATGCACGACGAAATAAAGATTCTCTGTTACTCATCTCTCGCGTTTCCAAACTCATAGAGAGGTTGTGTGCAGGAGAAGAAAAAAATGAAAAGATTTTCGATGACTTTGTAAATGCTCTTTATTTATTAGATAAAGAGGATACGACAAGTTTAGCGCGTGAGGCACTGGAACTCTATTTAGTTTTAAGTATTACTCATGCGCTCGGTTATATCGGAGATGGGCACACGATGAAGGACTATATAGCTTCAGATTTCGATATCAATGCTTTTGATGTTTTCTTGAAAGAAAAAAAGCAAATCATATCACATATTAACCGAGCTTTGTCAGAAAGTCAGTTATAGGATTAAATTTATTTTGAGTTTTTATTGTGTTATAATAAAACAATGGAAGATAAAAGTATTCATAAAATTGAAGATATTAAAAAAAGATTATACGATAGACGTGATACTGTTACCGTCCGTCGTCACGAAGGTGTTCTACATGAAATAAAACACGATGCAAGTGATCACTGGGATCATAGTGATTTACCTAAAAATTTGAATGATGATGACCTGCCTAAACCACACTCTTCTTTCTTTAAGAAATTTTTTATTAGTGCGTGCGTTTTCTTTGTGGGAGCATTGCTTTTTGGAGTATATGTTTATTACAAAGGTAACAATATAATTATTTCAAACGATAAAATAGATGTGCTAGTTACAGGGTCCAACTTCATCGAAGGTGGACAAGAACTATCACTACAAATAGATGTCACAAATAAAAACAACGCCTCACTGAAACTAGTAAATTTATCTGTGGAATATCCACGAGGAAGTGCAGACAGCTCTATCGAGATGACTCGATTACCTAGTATCGAAATCGGCACAATGGCAGCTGGTGAACGTACAAGTCAAAACGTAAAAGTAGTTCTATACGGAGAAGAAAAATCAATTAAAAATATTTTAGTTAATTTAGAATATCAACCAGATAATTCTAATGCTATTTTTAATAAAAAAATCGAATATCCAGTTACTATAAGTAGCGCCCCGTTATCATTAATTATCGATGCTCCAAAAGAAATAAATGCTAATCAAGAAATAGACATAAATGTCAAAGCTATTTTGAATACAAAATTACCAGGAGGTAATACTTTGGTTCAAGTCGAGTATCCTCAAGGATTTGTTTTTGAAAGTGCAGTTCCTAAACCATCTTTTGGGAACTTTATGTGGAATATAGATTCGATTACAAAAGAAAAACCATTTGGTGTTGCTATCAAAGGTAAAATGATCGGTCAGTATAATGACGAGCAAGTATTTCGTGTTTCTATTGGTAATAAAGAAATAGGTAATGCTGGGGTAAATATAGATACGATATACAGCACACTCATTCATTCGATAACTCTAGTTAAACCATTCTTAGAAACTCATCTTTTTGTAAATAATAATGAAATGGATTCTTACTCTGTTAATCCAAATAATCAGATCAGTGGACACATAACTTGGTCAAATAATTTATCTGTACCGATTACAGATGCAAAGATTTTCTTGAATTTATCTGGTACGGCTTTTGACCGTACAAATGTAATTCCAAACGATGGTTTTTTTGATTCAAAAAATAATCGTATTGTTTGGGATAAAGAAAGTGTTTCTTTATTGTCGAGCATAGCACCTGGTCAAAAAGGAAAAGTCGAATTCACTCTCAAGCCAATCCAAAGTGGTTTCGGTAAATTCTTAGAAAATCCAGAAATAAAACTCGAGCTTTCTCTGCTCGGGAAGCAGAACATTGACGGTATAAATTTTTCTGATATTAAAAGTTTGATAAAGCAAAGTATAAAATTAAATACTGATTTCCAAATTACTTCTGGAGTTAATTATGTATCAGGCGAGCTCCCTCCAAAAGTTGAAAAAGAAACTAAATACAAAGTCATCTGGACTCTTTCTAATACAAATAATTCTCTAGATAAAGCTGTTGCCACGTCTGTATTGCCGTCATATATGTCATGGATAGGGATAGTTAGTCCTGTGAAAGAAAATGTAACTTACAATAGTTCTACTCGAGAAATTACTTGGAATATCGGTAAAGTAGAACAACAAACAGGATTTAAGTCTAATCGTGAAGTGTCTTTCGTCATAGCTATCTCTCCGTCTCTGTTACAAGTTAATTCCATACCGGTTCTAATGAAAGAAGTTAATCTAACTGGAACTGATTTATATACTGGTAGTACAATAACTGATAAATATGGTACGGTGAATACATTACTTGTCAACGATCCTAATTTCCAGTATGGTAATGAGAGAGTTATAAAATAAGACTATGGAAAAAGAAAAAAACACAATGGAAGATTTGATTTCACTATGCAAAAGACGCGGTTTTGTCTTTGCCTCATCAGAGATATATGGTGGGATGGCAGGTATCTATGATTATGGGCACTACGGAGTTCTTTTGAAAGACAATATAAAAAATGCATGGACAAAAAGCATGATTCAAGAGAGAGAAGATGTTTTAGGTCTCGACAGTGCTATATTTATGCATCCAACAACATGGGTGGCATCAGGACACGTTGGTGGATTCAATGACCCACAAGTTGATTGCAAAAACTGCAAGTCTCGTTTCCGCGCCGATCATATACTCGAAGAGTTTGGTATTGTGGCTGACAAAGCAACTATCGAATTTATAAATACAGAACTGGATAAATTGCGTGCCGATAAAAAGCTCGTCTGTGCTAATTGTGGCCGTGCCGAGTTAACCGAAGCACGAGTGTTCTCGATGATGGTAAAATCAAACTTAGGTTCACCTGTGGATATTTTAACAGAGGACAATGTTACGTATTTGCGTCCAGAAACTTGTGGGGGAATATATTTAGAGTATAAAAATACCGTAGATAGTTTGCATCCTAAAATGCCTTTTGGTATGGCTCAAGTCGGTAAAGCATTCAGAAATGAAATAGCAGCCCGCCAATTTATTTTTCGCACACGTGAATTCGAACAAATGGAGATGCAGTATTTCCATGATCCAGAAAATACAAAAGAGATTTTTGAAGATTGGAAAAATACTCGCATGTCATGGTATTTGCTCTACGGCATAGAAAAAGATAAATTGCATTTCTTTAAACATGATAAGCTAGCCCATTATGCAAGTGACGCTTATGATATAGAATACAATTTCACTTGCTTAAATGGTTTTAAAGAAGTCGAGGGGATACACGCTCGTGGAGACTGGGATTTGTCACAACACAGTAAACACTCAGGGGTAGCGCTCGACTATTTCGATGAAGAAAAGAAAGTTCGCTTTACTCCACACATCGTCGAGACATCTGTTGGTTTGGCGCGTTTATTTCTAATGTTCCTTGATAGTGCTTATACAGTTGAGTACAAAGAAAACGCAGAGACAAAAGAACAAGAAGTAGACAGAGTTTATATGAAACTTGATCCTAGGCTTGCTCCTATAAAATGCGCGGTCTTTCCACTTTTGAAAAATAAACCTGAATTAGTTTCAAAAGCACGTGAAATATATTTGTCTTTAAGAAAAGAATTTATGTGTGAATTCGACGACAATGGCAACATAGGCAAGCGCTACCGTCGTCAAGACGAAATCGGTACGCCATGGTCTGTCGTTGTAGACTTCGACACACTAGGCGAGAATCCTGACAATCTCGACACTGTCACTATCCGCCACCGCGACACTGGAGAACAAGAAAGAATTAAAATAAGTGATATAGCAGGATTCATAAAAGAGAGGATTAAGTAACCTGCAAAAAGGAATTGATTATGTTGGAATAACTGTAGCGTATTTATGCCATGATGGACAAGGAAATTTTTTGATGAACAAAAGAAGTACTAATTGTCGTGATGAGCATGGTTGCTGGGATTTTGGCGGCGGTGGAGTTGATTTTCGAAGAGATAAAGTGGGTGACTCTCGATACTATACCCGAACCACTTCATTCAGGTTGGAAATTTATTTTACCAAAAATAATTGATAATATTAAAAAAATTTTGAATAAATAACATGCAAAAAATAATAAAGAAAAAATTTAAAAATGGTTTACGTGTGGTGACACTGCCGATGAAAGATAATCCAACAGTTACTGTTTTGGTGCTCGTTGGAACGGGAAGTGATTTTGAGACAAAAGAGATAAACGGTATCTCGCACTTTTTAGAGCATATGTGTTTTAAGGGTACGACTAAAAGACCAAGTGCGCAGATTATATCGAACGAACTCGATGCCCTCGGCTGTCAGTACAATGCTTTTACGGATCATGAAATGACAGGTTACTATGCTAAAAGTGATGCAAAGAATTTCAAAAAAATTTTTGATGTAGTATCCGATATCTATCTAAACTCGACTTTTCCTGAAGCAGAAATGCAAAAAGAAAAAGGGGTGATAATAGAAGAGATAAATATGTACGAAGATATGCCACAGCGCCATGTCCAAGATATGTACCAAGAAGTTCTGTATGGCGACCAGCCAGCTGGATACAACATTACCGGTCCAAAAGAAAATATTACAAATATGAAACGCGATGATTTCGTAAATTATAAAAATGCACATTATGTTGCAGAAAATACGGTTATAATTATAGCAGGGCAGGTAACAAGTGATGAAGTTTATAAAGAAGTAGAAAAATATTTTGGACATATAGACGCACATAAAAAACCTAAAAAGTTAAAAACAAAAGATTCTCAAATAAAACCAAATGTTTTATTGAAGTATAAAGAAACAGATCAAACACACTTTGTATTGGGTGTCCGGTCTTTTGATCTTTTTGATAAGCGCAATACTATCCTTGGTGTTCTCGGTGCAGTGCTTGGTGCTGGTATGAGCTCACGACTATTTTTGAAACTACGCGAAGAGATGGGTGTCGCGTACTATGTACGAGCATATAATGACAGTTCAAGTGATCATGGTGCATTTCAAATTTCCGCAGGTGTAAATAACGCTCGCACAAAAGAAGTGATTGTCGAGATATTGAAAGAATGTAAAAAACTAATTACAGACAAGGTAAGTGAAAAAGAATTAGAAAAAGTGAAATCAATGATAATTGGTAATACGAAACTCTCGCTTGAAGCAAGTGATGATATAGCAAATTTTTATGGTATGCAAGAGTTAATGAAAAGCGAAATAAAAACTTTAGAAGAAAAAATCAAAGAAATCAAAAAAGTTACATCAGACGATATTCAAAAAATGGCTAAAATTATATTTAAAACACAGAATCTAAATCTAGCAATGATTGGGCCGGATAAAAATAGAGCTTTATTTCTAGAAATATTAAAATTCTAGCGCTCTTTTTAGCGTTGTGATACAATGTTTATATGCAAGAAAACCATAATATAATGAAAATAGAAGTGTCAAATGGGACTCTCGCGCGTATATTTGTATTTGGCTTATTGATTTTAGCTTTATACAAACTCATCGACGTTGTTTTAATTCTCCTAACAGCTATTGTTGTAGCTTCATTTGTAGAAAGTGGAGTTAAAAAATTCCGTAAATTCATACCCAATCGAACTCTATTGGTTATTTTGATTTACGTCTTAGTTTTCGGCTTAATTACAATATTGGCAAGTATATTTATTCCTATATTTATAAAAGAAATGTCGACGCTAGTTGTTGCTCTAAAGAATTATATTCCAGTTGATAGTGTCTTAAATACTTTTAATCCCGATACTCTAACTGACGCAAAAGGTGTTGTTAACAATTTATCTAAAAATGCTTCATTGTCAGACGTTGTAAAAAGTACTCAGAATTTAGTAAATGGACTTTCTGGTAATTTTGTTGATATCGTGGGTTCAGCTTTTGGTGGAGCTCTGAATTTGATCTTAATTTTTATAATTTCATTTTATCTTTCTATTACAGAGCGTGGTATCGAAAATTTCTTAGCAATTGTAACCCCAGATAAATATGAGAAATATGTTATTGGTTTATGGCAAAGGACTGAACATAAAATCGGTTTATGGATGCAAGGACAAATGATATTAGGTTTGGTTATTGGAATTCTAACTTACGTCATTCTATTGATTCTAGGAGTCCAATATGCTTTTGTCTTAGCTTTAATCACTGCCTTCTTTGAGTTGATTCCTTTTGGTATATTTCTAGCCTTTATTCCAGCTATGGTTTTTGGTTATCTAGACGGTGGAGTTACTATGGCTGTTTTAATTTTCCTTTTATATTTCGGACTTCATCAAGTTGAAAATTATTTAATTGCACCGTGGATTATTAAAAAAGTCGTAGGTATCTCACCGTTGGTTATAATCCTCGCTACTCTTGTCGGAGCAACTTTGGCTGGTTTCTGGGGTGTAGTTCTAGCTATTCCTTGTGCTGTATGTTTATTAGAATTCATGAATGATTTAGAAGAAAAGAAAGCTTTAACTCGCAAATAATATGTCCAAAGATTTTTATCTAACAACTACACTACCTTATGTAAATGCACCGCTTCATATGGGGCATGCTTTAGAATTTGTCCGTGCCGACACCATCGCTCGTTATAAAAAGCTGGCCGGTTTCGATGTCTTTTTTAATACGGGAACTGACGAGCATGGTATAAAGATATTTGAAAAAGCAAAAGAGCAAAACACAGATGTACAAAGTTTTGTCGATGCAGGTTTTGAGACTTTTAAAATGCAACTGTCTATGTTCGGTGTAAGTTCCGACATTCATTTTATACGTACTACCGACGACTCTCATATAAAAGGAGCGCAGGCTTTCTGGAAGCGTGTATATGATAATGGTTATATTTACAAGAAAAATTATGAGGCCAAATACTGCAATGGTTGCGAAAGTGAAAAGACAGATTCAGAATTAAATGAGAATGGCGAATGCCCTGATCATTCTGGAAATAAAATATCGGTTCTCAATGAAGAAAATTATTTCTTTAAGTATAGTGAGTTCGGAGAAAAGCTACTTGCTTTTTATGAAAAAAACCCAAATTTTGTTATACCTGACTTTCGCTTTAACGAAATAAAAACTTTTGTGAAAAGTGGTTTGCAAGACTTTTCTATATCACGCTTGAAATCAAAAATGCCATGGGGTATAGAAGTACCAGGCGACAGTGACCATGTCATGTACGTGTGGTTTGACGCACTGACAAACTATGTAAATACTTTAAAGTGGTATGAAGATAATAGTGATTTTGAAAAATACTGGGTAAGTGGAAACCCAACTCAATACTGTGGCAAGGACAATACTCGTTTCCAAAGTGCTATGTGGCAAGCGATGCTCATGGCAGCGGATTTGCCCAACTCTTATCAGATAGTGGTTAATGGCTTCATAACAGCCGATGGAGGTCTCAAGATGTCGAAAACACTCGGTAATGTTGTAGACCCACGCGACATAGTAGCAGAATATGGTACCGATGCATTGCGTTACTTTTTACTACGCGAAGTTTCAAGTCATGAAGACAGTCCGTTTACTACCGAGCGATTTAAAGACGCATATAATAGCGGGCTTGCAAATGGTTTAGGGAATCTAGCGTCTAGATTACTTACTCTTTCAGAAAAATATTTAGATAGTTGCCCAGAGATTCCAGAGAGTTCTGACTTTTCAGAATATTTTAGTATTTACGAAACTTTTGATATTAAAAAGGCTATAGATTATGTCTGGGACAAAATTCATGATTTAGATAAAAAAATCCAAAACACAGAACCATTTAAAGTTATAAAAGTAGATGAGGTAAAAGGCAAAAAATTGATTTCCGAAATGATTTTAGATTTGTACCAAATAGCTCGAATGCTCAACCCATTAATGCCAGAAACAAATGTAAAATTAAAAGAACTTATAAAAGCAAACAAAAAACCAGAGCAACCTTTATTCATGAGGAAGGATTAATATGAAATACGACCATATAGACATTCACTCACATTTAAATCTAGAACAATTCGATACTGATCGAGATAGTGTGATAGAGGATTTAAAACAAAAAAATATAGCAACCATAACTGTTGGTTGTGATTACAAGACTTCAGCTCTTGCAATTGAACTTGCCGATAAATACGAGCATCTTTTTGCATGTGTGGGGCAGCACCCAACAGATACAGTAGAGGATTTTGATTATGATAAGTTTCTATCTTTAGCAAAAAACGAAAAAGTTGTCGCAATAGGCGAATGTGGGCTCGATTACTTTAGACAAAAAAATGATGTGTTAGTTGAGACTCAAAAAAATCTTTTCTTAAAACATATTAAAATTGCACAAACTTTAAATAAACCACTGATGATACACGCACGTCCTAGCAAGAATTCGATGGATGCATATATCGATGTCTTAGATATTTTAGATGGATATAAAGATATAAAATCTAACTTTCACTTTTTTGTTGGTGACTTAAGTATAGCAAAAAGAATATTGGAAAGAGGGGATACTATGTCTTTTGACGGACCGATTACCTTTTCGCGTGACTACGATGAAGTAATTAAATTTATACCGATAGAAAGTATAATGGCCGAGACAGATGCTCCATTTGCGGCACCTGCACCACATCGTGGGAAAAGATGTACACCAGATATGGTCACAGAGGTCATAAAAAGAATAGCCGATATTAAGGAAATGACTTTTGAAGACACCTCAAAACAACTTTTAGAAAATGCCAACCGCGTATTCGGCATATAATCATAAGTATTGTCAAATATAGACATTTTAGCTTTTATTTGTTATAGTGTTGTTACATTTTTCTTGTAATGTCCTTATAGACATTACACATAGGTCCATAGAGAAATGATTATAAAAATAAGAATTTAGTGCAATTTTATGAAAAAAAAGACAGATAAAGTAGATGTTTCTGAAGAAGAAACAGAAAGTAAAATGGGAGTATACGAAGTTGGTTACCTGATGGTTCCAAGTATCGCAGAAGAGAATCTAGCTGAGGAGGTTACAAAATTGAAAGATATTATTAAAGATAGTGGTGCGACTTTTATTTCTGATGAAAATCCTAAAATGATTGAATTAGCTTATGAAATGTCTCGTTCTATTGAAAACAAGAAACAATATTTTTCTTATGGTTATTTTGGTTGGATCAAGTTCGAAACTACAACTGTAGATATTTTGAAAATTAAAAAGATTTTAGATGGTAATGAAAAACTGATTCGTTTCTTACTTATAAATACTGTTAGAGAGAGTACACTATCTCTAAAGCGCCCATATGGTAAAACAGATGGCGTAAAGAGACGCACCGTTACTAAACAAGAAAGTATGCCGATAGACGAAAAAGTTCTAGACAAAGAGATTGATGCATTGGTTACAGAGTAATTATTAATTAATTTAGGCAACTAAAAAATATATGTACTTAAACAAAGCAGTCTTAATAGGAAATCTAACTCGTGATCCAGAGCTAAAGGCTATACCATCTGGAAACAAAGTTTGTACTTTTAGTTTAGCAACCAATCGTACTTACAAAGATGCGCAAGGTCAAAGACAAGAAAAAACCGACTATCACAACATAGTAGTCTGGGGCAAAACTGCAGAAAATGTAGCCCAGTATATGAAAAAAGGAAGTCAGATATTAGTTGAAGGTCGTATGGAAACACGTAGCTGGGATGATGCTGCAACAAATACGAAGAAATATAGAACAGAGATCATAGCAGACACAGTCCAATTTGGCTCAAAAGCAACTGGTACAGGGTCTTATAATCCAAGTTCTACATCAACAACTCCAGCTAGTAAAAACGAGTCACAAGAGAGTTCAAACGATAGTATCGACTACCCACAAGAAGAATTAAATGCCGAGGACATTCCATTTTAAAAATTAACAATAAACAATTATGAAACAAGATTACTTTTCATCAAACAATATAAAACATATTGATTACAAAGATACAGAATTACTACGTCGCTTCCTAACACCAAGTGCTCGTATGATCGCTCGTCACCGTACAGACGTAACCGCAAAAAACCAACGCAAATTGGCTATGGCTATCAAACGTTCTCGTTTTATGGGACTACTTCCATACATAGCTAAATAGTTTAATAAAAAAACACTTAAGATTAATCTTAAGTGTTTTTTTATTATTTTATCGCAAGTAGTGTCAAAAAAGTATCCAGTTCTTTACCTTTAATTGCGCGGAATTGATTTGTGCGTAGATCGCCTAGCTCTATATTCATAACTCGGATGCGTTGTAGGTCTATGACTTTGTGGAATAGTGCTTGGCACATACGTCGTATTTGGCGTTTTTTGCCTTCTGTGAGGACTATATTGAACGTATCGCGGTCTTTGCCTTGTTTCTTACCTGACACACTGTAGACAGACGGCCAGACTTTACATGGCAGACTTTTGAAGTTGTCGTATTTGACTCCAGTTCCCATAGTATTTAAAAATTGATCGGTAAAAGGTTTTTGAGTTTGAACGACGTATTCTTTTTCATGAACAAATTGTGGTGAAAGCAAACGGTTGGTTATGCGTCCGTCATTGGTCATGATGATGAGACCATGCGAGTCTTTGTCGAGTCGTCCGATAGGGAAAACCTTCTCGGGGAATTTGGCAACTTGCAGTATGTCTTTTGTGTCGACTTCAGGATTTGTTGATATGCCAGTGTCTTTATTGTAAGCATAGTAAACATAATTTTGATTTATATTTTTAGCACTGATTTCAACTTTGTCATTGCTATAGACAGTGTCGCCAAGTACAGCTTTTTTACCATTGATAAAAACCGAACCTTTTTTTATAAGCTCGTCAGCGCCTTTGCGAGTGGCTATATTCGTTAGTGCTAAGTATCTATTGATTCGTAGTGGGTAAGGTATATTCATGGTTATGTTTTAAATGAGGAATAAAATAAAATGCCAGTATTAATATTAATGATAAAATAAAAAATGTATAAACAAAAGGGAATAGTAATATAAAGAATGAAGCTAAAAGTGGTCCAACAAGATAACCCAAGGGATCCATATCACGATATATACCTAATAAATATGCATCTTCTTCATGAACATGAGTAAAGAAGTATATTTCTGCACTTGCTTGAGTTATACTTGCTCCAACGCGTGTCATAAAAAGTACAAATGCCCATACTGCTATATTTGCATCTAAATGAGGGATGGTTGCAACTGAAATTATCATAATAAAAAAACCAATAGATAATAACTTTCTTTTTTGAATATTATATTTTTCTACCATTTTTCCAATTAAACCTCCAAAAATAACAAATGGTAAAAGCATAAATGTAAATATGATACCAATTTGACTCCAATCGAAATTCATATAGTTTTTTAAATAAAGTGGTGTATAAACAACCATAATACTAAAAAATACCTGCAATAAGAAATTTAGAATAACAATAGACTTTATATGACGAGCTTTCTTTAAATAAGAAAAGCTTTTTAATAATGATATTTTTTTGTAGACTGTGTCTTTAAAGTCACGAATGGAAAATATTAAAAATACACTCATTATAAGAGTTATGATCAAACTTATCTTGTATAATAAAATATAATTTTGATTATTTGTTATAATGCTCGCTGTTAAAAGGGGTGATATAACCCAAGCTATATTTATAATAGACAGATATCTACCATGAGAACTCGCTTCTTTCTTCCTATCTATGAAATGTTCTATAAATATATCCATACTAAACATAAACAAAGCATTACTTGAAATAAAAAATATAAAAGACAATGCTTTTATATAAGGATTGTGTGTAAATATTAATTGTAACAGAGTTAGTATGTTTACAATAAGCAAGCTTAAAACAAACTTTTTATTACCTACTCTCCTTAAAATAGAGGAACTATTTGCAAATATAATTAGTGTTATAAGTGATGCCGCCGTGTAAAGTAAACCAACATATTTACTTGGTATATGTTCTGACATAAAGCTCGAGTTGACATACGCAGCCAGTGCAATATGAAAAGTAAACATAAATGACAGTATATAGAATATGTTGATTTTGTTACGGAGCATATTATAAGTTTAACAATACTGGGATAACGAGGGGTCTTTTTGCTGTTTTTTGGAATAAGAATTTAGAAACATTGTCGCCTAGATTTGTTTTTATAACGTCAAAGTTTATTGGTCTAGTGTCGCGAGTGCCGTCTTCGATTGTTTTTTTAATTATAAGACGTACTTGATGCAGTAACTCTTGATTTTCTTTTAGATAAATAAAACCACGAGAAATGATATCTGGACTCTTACGTAACTTGCCATTTTGTGAATCTATCGTTGCAATTAAAACAAACATACCGTCTTGAGCGAGCATCATACGATCACGGATAACTACATCTTGTTCATCACCAACAGAGAAGCCGTCTACCATCATAGGAGACGATGGAGCTTTTTCTTTACGGACACTTATTTTTGTACCTTCATCTGTTATTTCTATGAGTGAGCCATTATCAGGAACAACTATATTTTCTTCACTCATACCAAGTGACATTGCTATTTCTTTGTGCTTTACAAGCATCGAATGCCAACCATGGATAGGGATAAAGAATTTAGGGTGAGTTTTGCGATGGAGCCATTTCACGTCTTCTTGATTACCGTGACCTGTAGCGTGGATTGTTTCCTCGCTTGTACGATAAGAAATTATTTTTACACCATGACGTGCCAAGTTATCTTTTAAATGTTGAACAGAGATTTCATTTCCTGGAACAATAGAAGCAGACAAAATAATTGTATCTCCTTTTTTGATTGTAAACTTTTTATGAGTTTTATTTGCAGCACGGTTGAGCGAAGCGAATTCTTCACCTTGAGCACCAGTCATAAGTACTATCACTTTATTTGGAGGGTAATTGTCGGCATCTTCAACGGGTATAATTGTGCCTTTCTTAGGAGTAAATAGACCAGCTTGCTCACAGACTTCCATATTTGTTTTCAGAGAGCGTCCATCAAGAACTACTTTTTTACCTAAACTTTCAGCTGTTTCAACGATTTTTACTAGACGTGTGATGTGTGAAGCAAAAGCTGCAATGATGATACGACCATTACAAGAACGGATAAGTTTACCTAATCCTTCATTCACTTTACTTTCTGGTTGAGAAAAACCTTCATTTTCAATATTTGTTGAGTCTGTTAAAAGAAGCAATACTTTTTCTTTATCGAAAAATGCATATTCTTTTTCTTCTTCATCACTGACTTTTCCATCTACTTGATCAAGTTTATAATCACCAGGTGTAACTATGGATCCATAACGAGTCTCGACGATGATACCCATAGAGTCTGGTACAGTGTGAGTCACACCAAAGAAACGAATACGCATATCACCAACTGTGATAACAGAATCTTTTTCTACTACTTCTGTATCGAGTGCAGGTAAATGAGAAAATTCTTCTTGACGTTTTTTCATTAGAAGGATAGACAGGTTGCGAGAATATAATTTTGGATTACCAATACGACTCATAACAAGGGGAATACCTCCAATATGGTCTAGGTGACCATGAGTTACAAACATACCACGTATTTTATCTTTGCGTTCTTCTAGGTATGTTGTGTTCGGTATGATGTAGTCGATACCTGGTGTATCTTCTGTTTTGAATTGCATACCTGCGTCGATAACGATAATGTCATTACCGATTTCGATAGCAGTCATGTTTTTACCGATTTCTTCAACTCCTCCGAGTGGAATGATGCGGATTACTCCTTTTTCTGGGGCTGGGATAGTGTGAGTTCTTTTCTTGTTAACTAGAACTTGATTTGTAGGTTTATTTGCGGATTGTTGAGTCTTACTTCGGCGATTGTTTTTATTATCGTACTGATAAGTTCCACGTGATTTGTTCTGATTATTAATTGGCTTTGCGTTGTTTTTTTTAAATCCTTCTTTTTCTTGATTTTGATTTTTAAATAGAACAGGAGAAGTTTTCAGTTTGTTAACTGGCGTTCCTTTAGGTTCTTTGTCGCTTTGTGTGTTTTGCATAATTGTTTTTTATTTAGTAAATATTTTCCAAACATAATTTTCTTTTGCATACCATGTGTATATAGCTGAAAATCGATCGGCTGTGTTTATAATGTTTGATGTCTGTGTGTTTTTGATATTTGATCGAGTTATATATATGTATTTAGGGGAGTAGAGGAATATAGCTTTTGTGTTCTTAGTAAATTCGTTCGCTATGTTTTTATATATCTCAGTTCGTTCGTCTTTGTTTGTATTTTTTTGAGCACCAGAGAGTAATGCATCTACTTTCTCATTGGAATATAGAGCGATATTTAAACCAGGGTCAGTCTTCTGTGATGAATGCCAGAAAGAATATAAGTCCGATTCACTATTAACCACTTGTCCAAACAAGAGGATTTCATAATCACGATTACGTATTATTTGTGACAATTGACCACTTTCGTATGTTTTGATATCAACTTTTATACCATAATTCTCTAGTTGTTTTTTTATGTTTAAACTCGCACTTTTTAATTCAGGAGTGTCGCCAGTTGTGATAGATATCTCAAATACAGATACAGCTCCTTTGCTTTTAGTAGAAACTTTTTCTGTTACCGTTTTTTTACCAACTTTTTTTGTAATTGTTTTTGTCGTTACTACTGTTGAACTTTTTTCACGAGTGCCACTTTCATTTAATTGCCAGCCATTTTTTTCAAGTAGATCGACAGCGTCCGTGTTTGAAATGCTATTACTAGGATTTTTAGTATTTAGAATCGTTTTTGGAATTGGATGGTTTATAGAGTCGCCATGGCCATATAAAACTTCATCGATTATCTCTTGTTTATTTATAATCTTATTTAGTATTTCGATATTGTTTTGATCACTCAATATTTTACTTTTTGAGATATTTAAAAATAATCCAAAAATCCTTGGTAATGTTGTCTCATTGATTGTAAAGTTTTCGTTCTTAAATGTTCTTACATTTTCTGGCGATATACCACCGGCTTGATCTATATTTCCATTTTTTAAAGCAGCAACTAGTTCTATCTCATTTGGGTACACAACGATATGCAAGTTTTTGACATTTGGCTTACCTAGATTGAATTTCTTGAAAGCACTCAAAGTGTATTCCCTTGGTATACCATCGGAGTCTTTATCAACAGAATCTATTTTGTATGGACCAGAACCAACAGCTTTTATATTCATAGAAGAAACAGAAAATTGATTGCTATCTACATTTTCCCAGAGATGTTTTGGTAAAATACCGAAATTCATGTTTTCTATAAAAGAAATATATGGTTGTTTAATCGTAAAGCTAATAGTTTCTTCATTTATCTTTTCTACAACTACTCCATCCCAAACAATATTTTTCGGACTTTTTATTTCTTTATCCTGCATTTTCGATACTGTAAACAAGACGTCATCTATTGTCAGTTTCTTGCCATCATGGAAAAATACATCATTTCGTAGTACAAAAGTATAGACAGTTCCATTTTCAGAGATTGTATAATTTTTAGCTATGTCTGGTATAAAATCACCATTTATGTCTTTGCGCATTAATCCAGAGTAAACAATTGAAACCATATCTTCGTCTGCATCTGAAATCGCTAAAACAGGATTGATTTGTACTGGAGTACCTATTATACCTTCGGTGATACTTCCACCAACATCAGGGATACTAACCAGAAATTTCTGGTTTAACTTGTTCAAAAGTAACAGTGTTGATATCAATGAAATACCAATAAGTATTCGAAATATAAACAATTGCTTTTGGTCAAAAGACGAGACTACTTTTTTTAGATTTTCTTTTTTAATGCTACCAACTTTTTTTACAAATGATAGGAGTGTACGCATACATATGATTCTTTTTTAAAAGAAAGATTTTTAAATAATAATTTATTATAGCTTTTAAGCTCGAACAAGTAATGCAATGAAGGATGATACAACAAATAGAATACTAACTATGATAGTTGTAAAGAATAGAAACTTTTCAAAACCACGACGAGTGTGGTGTAAACCACCACTATCTCCACCACCTAAAATACTACCAGCGCCAGAATCTGATGCTTGCAGTAAAACACAAACTATTAAGATAATAGACAGACTTATCTGTATATACGGTAATATAGAAGCTATAATCAACATAGATTTATATTACTATAAACTGTGGATAAATGCAAATGTAAATACTTGCTTTATTTTTTAAGTGTTGTATGATTTAAATAAATTAACAATAGAAAAATGGAAGAAAATGAGAAAAAACTAGAAAAAGGCTTTTTAATAAGTCTTACCAGCGTGTTGGTTTCGGCAGCTCTACTTTTTGTATTTCTTTTGAGAAATGTGTTCATTGAAAGCATTAGAACCCTAGATTTCTCTAACAGATTCGAGGTATTACTAGTACTTACTCTTGTTGCTCTACTAATATTTTCTTTGAGGTTTTTATACTTATACTATCTAAAGATAGATAATAAAGAAAAAAATACAGTGATAATATCCATAATAACGATTCTTCTAATTGTTATTAGTTTAGCCACACTGATAGTATTTTTCTTCAGAGATTTTTTTATAGAAGACCCTCGTGTTTTAGAATTTATGGAAAAATACGATTTTTCCATTCCAATAATTTCAATCTTTATTATTGCTGTTTCAATTCTCTTCTTGTCTTTTTATTTGAATATGTTCATAAAAGAAGAAGATGAACCTAAAAAATATTACACCCCTCTTTATTATGAGGAATAAAACTTAAAAGTCCTACCATTTATGTAGGACTTTTTTTTGACTAAATTTACTGACTGTGATATTGTTGCTAAAAATGTTTTAAACAAAAAAGTAAAAAAATGGAAAAATTAAAAATTAGGAAAACGACCACTGGGCTTGAGGCCTATATTCAATTTGTTGATGGTAAAAAAAGTGAAACCTTCAGTTCTATAGCTTAAGGACAAGAAATTATTTTAAAGTTTTCAAAACTTCGACAAAATGCAATTCCTTTAAAAGATTGCCGTCGATTAAATAAAGAGCTAAACAAAGCTTCATATTTATGAGGTGAAATGCCAGATTCTTCTAAAAAAGAATTATTATGGTCTAAACTAGCACTGGTTAAAACACTTGGAAGTACAAAAAACCCTAAATTACATATTAATAAAATCAAAAACCTTGGAGATTTAGGAATTATTTTAACAGCAGGTGGTGCAAGTCTAGGATTTGTTAGTAAAAGTGTCGGATTAGAGTATTTGAATTTTCTTTTTGGTGAACATTATGTCAATAAAGAGGAATTTAATAAAATAAAAGAAAAAATAGAATCTTCGAATCTAGTTTAAAAATATAAAAATTAAAACCCACATGCAATGTGGGTTTTTTGTTTGAATGTTTGAAAATTTAAAGACCATAAAATATAGGGGATTAATATTAATTTTTAGACCTCAGTAAAAACCTTGTTTTCTAATTCTTTAAAATTGTAATTTGAATGGAAGTGTTCTTCAAAAACTTTCATGGCGATTGTGTCTGCATATTCTCCAGTAAGTTGTGCATAATGCATAGCAAGTATCATCTCTTCTGGTTCGCCGACACAGTCGAGTGGCTTGAAGCCTTCTATACCTAGGATACGTCGGAATAATGGTAAGAGTTTTTTATTTTGATACATATTTGCACCAAAAATCTCGATCACTTTTTCTTTTGGTAAATATGCACTAAAGCAAGCAAAAAGAAATACGCATTTGGGGCATCTTTTGCACCAGTAGGCTTTACTCATCATGCGCTGAGTCATATGCGGGAGCCAAAAGTATGTATTACAACTTGTAACTTGATTTAAATATTGCGGGTACTTTACAAATTGCCGGACAATTTCAAGCTCACTGTATTTACGCAAAAGTGATGATGTTTTTATGCTCGGTGTTATGTATCGTTGTATGTAATCATTTGTCATTTTTTCAGCAACTGATGATTTGCACCATTGGTGATTTACTTCTAAACCAAGATAATCTAGATTGCCGAAATCGGCACTACGTTCATTCGAAAATACTATTTCATTATAGCCAAGGAGTTCTGAGAGCAGTGTTGCGATAAAAGTAAAAGTCGAGACCGATGGATAGCTACTGGACACTCCATAAAATGACATTATATTTTCAAGCCACAGATCACGACAACGAGTGACTGTTATAGTCTTTGCACCAACAATTTTCGCGATTTTCTTATGCGCCGGTGTAGGTTCGAAAGAAAAAAAATCGAAAGGCGTATTTGAAGCTTTCAGTATTTCAGATGATAAGATAGAGTCTTTACCAGCGCCGTTGAGTAGTAGTGAGCGACTCGGAAGTGCTATTTGTTTTGGTTCGGGTAAAATCAAAGAATCATCATAAGGGAATGAGATTAAATCTCGGAAATCTATTTTCATTTCATAGAAAAACTCTCCGAGTCCGTTTAAGTAAAGTGAATTCCAGAATTCGGCTTGATCTCGTGTTAATGTAAATTCTTTTATAATAATATT
>JAYVGX010000003.1:0-25037 GCA_043771685.1 Minisyncoccota bacterium | reverse complement strand
TGTGCTGATCGCTCGCCCAACTGGCTACAACGGTGGTTATGGTTTGTATGTAGTTATAAACTTTGAAGATGGACGTCAGGCTATATTGGGTCATATGAGTCGGGTTGTTTCTGAATCTGGAGACGTGGTTAAACGTGGTGATGTCATCGGTTACGTTGGTTCTTCTGGTCGTTCTACTGGTCCGCATGTACACATCGGCTTCCGTGGAACATTACGTAATCCATACAGTAGTTTACCAAAAGGTGCCAATAGTAGTAGTTTAAATAACTAATATGCTTAAGAAAATATTTTCTATTTTAATAATATTTATTTTATTTATTACACCAGTAGTAGAAGTTTCTGCTGTGGCAAAAACACCAACTAAAACAACAACTAAAACAACAGCGAAAAAAACAGTAAATAAAAAACCTGTTACAAAGAAAAAGGTGGCAAAAAAGAAATCTGTAAAAAAAGTTATCGCCAATCCCCCACTTATAACACTGGAAACCGCACCGCATTCACCCAAACCAGCTTCTAAAGTAAATAAAAGGACTAAGAAAAAGAAAACATAAAAAAAGAAACCATTTGGTTTCTTTTTTTATTGTGTGTTTATGCGTGGTCTGTATTGGAGAGCTTCGAGGATGTGGTTCTCTGTTATTTTGTCAGAGTTTTCTAGGTCGGCAATTGTGCGAGCGAGTTTTATAACTCGGTGGTATGCCCGTGCAGAAAGGGCAAGTTTAGTAGCGCTAGTGTTTAAAAGTTGCACAACACTCTCTTCTAGTTTAGCGTAAAGATTTAAATCTTTGGCATTCATATCGCTGTTGGTTTTTATTTTTCGTGGAGCGTTTTTAAATCGAGTATTTTGTTTTTGACGTGCACTCAAAACACGGTCTTTTATGGTTTGGGTTTCTTCTCCACTCATTGTTTCATCAGATAGTTTGTCATAGTCTACATTTGAAACAGTAACCCACATATCTATACGGTCTATAATAGGTCCTGATATTTTACGATTATATCGGTCCAAGTCGTATGGTTTGCAAATACATTTTTTATCTTTGTTGCCTTTGTTACCACAAGGACATGGATTCATCGCAGCAACTAAAATGAAATTCGATGGGAATATAGCCGACCCGCGCGCTCTGGAGATAGATACGATGTTATCTTCGAGAGGTTGACGCATAGCCTCCAGAACTTTCTTTTCAAATTCTGGAAATTCATCTAAAAATAGTACACCTTTATGGGCAAGAGTTACTTCGCCTGGTTTTACATTGGCACCACCACCAATCATCGAAACATAGCTTGCAGTATGATGTGGAGCTCGAAATGGCGGATCCGTTATTAGACTTTCCTCGAGCATCCCAACCACAGAATGTATTCCAGTTATTTCTAATATATCCTCATTGTCTAGTTCTGGTAATAAATGTGAAAAGACGCGAGCAAGCATTGTCTTACCTGTGCCTGGAGGTCCGGAAAGGGCTATGTTATGTCCACCAGCAGCAGCAATCTCTAGTCCTCTTTTTGCGCCTTCTTGACCTTTTATGTCTGAGAAATCGATATCATATTTTTTGTTTTTCTTTTGGATTTGAGTTTCTTCTGTTGGGATAATTTTTGGTCTTTCATTCTCGAGTGGATTACCTTGTTTGTCGTGTTTTATTTTATATATATGTTCAATGACTTCTTTTAAAGTTTTGCAACCATAGACTGTTATACCTGAAACACAAGCTGCCTCTTTTGCATTTTTGTAAGGGACAAATATCTCTTTGAATCCTTGTTTTTTGGCTTCTTGAGTTAGTGGTAGTATGCCATTGAGCGGTTGTATCTCACCATTAAGGGAGAGTTCTCCTAAAAATATCCGATCCTTAGGGTCGAAATCTATTTCATCGGCTGAAAGTAGATAAGCCAGTGCAATAGCTAAATCAAAATAAGGACCTTCTTTTTTTAATTCTGCTGGAGATAACGATATGACAACTTTTTGGTTTTGATTTTTAGGAGATAAATAGCCAGAGTTTTTGAGAGCTGAGCTCATCCGGTCTTTTGATTCACCAACCGCTTTATCAGGTAGACCAACAAGCGTAAAAGTGTGCAAGGTGTTTTTCGTAATGTCGACTTCGACTGTTACGACCTTTCCTCGCAAAAGATGTGTTTGAGCACTGTATACTCGTGCAAATGACATATGTATAGTATATATCGAAAAAAATAAATAACAAAGAAAATATCACGACTTTTCGTGATATTTTTTATTTCTTTAAATTCATTTTATTAAGAGTTCTTTTAGCTTATGAGCTGTGATTTCATTACCATCAACATGATTTTTGATTCCAGCTATTTTTTCTTTGTTAGAACATTGGATCATATGACAGTCCTCTGAAATTGTAGCTTGCAGTGAGTCACTGTAAGCAGCAATCCACAGAGGGTACTCTTTTCCAAAGTCTTTTTTCAAATGATGATTGTAAAACTTCAGGTAAGTATAGATAATTGGTTTTGTTTTATATTGCTTTTCTACAATATCAAGCCAATTCTGTATACCAGCTATAAGTTTTTTCTTGTCTTTGTTTTTTGGCATTCTTTCAATATCGAGAATCGGTGCCAAATCTCCAGGGAATAATTTTGCTGTTTGAATAAAATTATTTGCCTGTTTAGTAGAATTTTCGTTTGGATCATAGTAGTGATATATCCCTACCACGAAACCATGTTTTCGAACTTCCTTGATGTGCTGATTGAAAAGTTTGTCTTTTCTGTCATCACCCATAGTAGAGCGTGTAATTACAAAAGAAATACTACTGTCTCGAGAAACTTCTTCCCAATCAATTTTTCCTTGATAGTGAGAAATGTCTATTCCGAAAAGTATCTCTTTATTCTCGAAGCTTAAAAAAAGCCCCAAGTAAATTAGCAAGAAAAAAAATCTAGCCTTTTTCATTTTTTAAAAGATTAATGTTGGAACTTTTATTACATTATTTCATTAAAACAACACACCCGTCAAGGTGTGTTGTTTATAAAAATACTTTTATTTCTCCATGCATGCTTTACATGTGTTTGCCGCAGGATTGGCTTCTAGTCTGTCTTCTTCTATTTTGTTTTGACATATAGAGCAAATTCCATAAGTTCCATTTTCTATTGATTCAAGAGCGCGATTTACATCCAAGAGTCTTTGTTCTAGAACCTCGAGAGTTGACCCTCTTTCTTGGTATTCTTCTGCTCTATCTGCTAATTCATTCTCTTCTTTTGCTCCCTCTGTTTGTTCTGGTAAGGTTGTGTCCCACTGACCTGTCTGTGAGTCTTTTCTTCCAAGTGATCCCATTTCAGATTCTAATAATTTCTTTTCTTCTTCTAGCTTTGTTTTTGTAGTATCCATATATTTATTTTAACATTATTTTTTAATAAGTAAACGATTGATGACTTCTTTGATTACTTCAGGATTGTCTGTCACGATTATTTTGTTTTTATCGATGATACTATAGTAGAGGATGCTTTTCTTAGTTTGATCTACTAGTACTCTCGTGTCTATATTTGCAATGATTGTATCTTCTAGTGGTTTCGACAGTAGGAATTTATTATTCTCATTTATTTCTATACTAAAGAATGGATACAAGTCAGATAAAAAAGTTTTTTCCCATTCAAGTAGTCCGGTGTAACTTTGTTCTGTGTCATTACTTTCAAATAAAAAGAAAAGATGTGATTTGTAGCTACCGATCATGTAGTCTTCTTTTATCGATCGAGTTAGTCTGCCTGGAGCGCTCAGTTGCATTTGTTGAAATAGAGAGTCTTTATTTATTGCAATATTTTTATTTTCAACATTAACTTCGAGATTTATTTTTCTAACAGATTCATTCGCTTGAGGTTTTTCTAATTCTTTTTTTATAAGTTCCGCCAAATCATTTTTTATTTTTACTTTTGTTGTATCAATATGACTTTCACTGTCGAAAGGTATGATACTATAATTTTTTAGAACTATACTAGGTGGTGTGTTTTTATTCTGATTATTCTTGTACAAGAAATATATTCCAACTAATGATCCTCCTACTAAAATCAGTCCACCTATCAACAACAGTGTTTTAACAAATGGTGTACCTTCGTCTTTTTTATATAACTCCTCTTTCTCTCTTTTTGATTTTTCTGCCAGAGCTATTTTTATAACTGAAGTATCATCGATTCGAATAGCATCCGCCATGTCTGATGTATAAGTATGGAGGGTTCTTATTTCGTTATCATTGTAATTTATTTTTTTTTCTTCTCCCATAAATTTATTAATTATTTTTTTATAAAGAACTTTTCATCAACTGCTTTTATTGAAAAATTTAGTCTGCCTTTTTCATCAACTTTTATTATTTTAACTTTTACCATGTCACCTTCTTTTATGTAGTCAGATATTTTTTCAATTCGGAAAGGTGCCATCTCAGAAACATGAACGAGTCCTTCTGTATTGTTTCCTATTTTTACGAAAACACCGAACTCCATTATCTTGACGACTTGACCACTACTCTCGTCACCTATTTTGTATTCGTGAGTCATTTCTTCTACGATAGCTTTTGCTTCCTCTGCTCCAGTTCCACGACCTGTTATGTAAACTGTTCCGTCTTCTTCGATTGTTATTTCAGTATTAGTTTTTTCACGAATCGCATTGATTGTTTTTCCACCTGGGCCGATTAGGAGTCCTATCTGATCTTTGTTTATTTTTGTGACAACTATTTTTGGAGCATGAATTGATATTTCTTTTCTCGCTTCTGGAATTGCAGTTTTAATTGTTTCTATTATTTGTAGACGTGCAGACAAAGCCTTGTCGAGCGCATCTTTTAAAATATTTACAGGGATCCCGTCGACTTTTACATCTAGTTGGATAGCTGTGATTCCATTTATAGTTCCACCGATTTTGAAATCCATATCACCGTAGTGATCTTCTGGTCCCTGGATGTCTGTTAGGAGTACGTATTTATTTTTATTTTTTACATCGAGCATCAATCCGATAGATATACCTGCAACTGGATTTTTTATTGGTACACCACCATCCAACAATGCAATTGTTGTTGCACAAATAGAGGCTTGAGAAGTCGAACCGTTTGAAGCAACCGATTCCGATACAACACGAATAGTGTAAGGGAAATTTATTTTATCTGGCATAACTGCAGTCAATGCTTTTTCAACTAGGAAACCGTGTCCCATTTCTCTCCTGTTTAATCCTCCTACGCGACCTGTTTCACCACTTGAATAAGGCGGAAAATTATAATGATGCATGAATCTTTTTTTGTAACTCGATTCGATTCCGTCTATTGTGTGCATCGCATCAGGACCAGCGAGTGTTAGTACCGACAGTACGTGTGTTTCTCCTCTATAAAAAATTCCAGAACCGTGCAACATCGGGGAGATGTTACCTGGTTGTGCGTACAGTCCACGAACCTGATCAAATGATCTGCCATCAGCTCTCATATTTTTTTCTAATGCATATTCATGAAACATATTGTCTAGGACATGGTGCATATGATCGAAACCAACATTTAGTATCTCCTCATCTTCTTTATATTTTTCTTTCAACAATTCTTTCCAAGTTTGTTCTAATTGTTCGGTTACCTTTTTGCCGTCTTTTGTGAACAGGTGTTCATCTAAACTATCTTGGATTTTTTCTTTAAACAATTCTTTTACTTCATTTGGGATTTCTATTTTAGGGAATGACATCTTTTCTTTACCGATCTGTGAAACAATATTTTTTTGGAACTCTTCCCACTTTTCTATTTCAGTGAGTGCCATATCGAAATATCTACTCATGTCCTCGTTTTTGGATTCATAAGCCATCGCCTCGATCATGTTTATGGTTTTGTCTTTTCCACAAATAAGTAAATCCAATTCGTAGACACTTTCGTCAGAGCTCGGTATGTAATTGTTTATTTGTGGTTCCTTATTTTCTTTTGTTGTACTTATGTGTACACAACCAATCGGACCTGCCCACGGGATATCAGAAACAGCTAAAGCTAAACTCGCCGCATTGATACCGAGAGTTTTTGGATCAGCCTTACCACAAGCGATAACCGTGATGATTACTTGTAGAGCATTTTTAATATGATGTTCAAAAAGTGGACGGAGAGTGCGGTCTGTTACACGAGCAGCGAGTATAGCAGCGTCACTCGGTCTACCTTCACGACGAGAAAACTGACTGCCGAGGATTTTTCCTGCAGCATAGAACTTTTCTAAATATTCAACAGTTAGATTAAAAAATCCTGGGTTGTTTTTACTACTCGACGATATACACGCTGTAGCCAGTATCACTGTTCCCTCACATTCGAGCATCACAGAACCATTGGCTTGTTCTGCTAAGTCTGAAAATATTGCGCGAACAATTTTACCTCCAATTTCAAAACTAAATTCTTTTTTTTGCATATTTATTTTTGCTCCTCTGTAGACTCTAGGCTTGAAAATAGGATTTCAATTCTAATTGTCTCAAGACGAGCAATTAATATTAATATATTCTTTATACCATAAATACGACATTCAATATCCTTGACTTTTATACTCAATGATGTTATTTTAAAACCAGAATTTTAGTACTTTTCAAAATCCATGGTTTGTACAAAAGTACAGGCTCTCTGGTAAATATTTTAAAAATTGGTAAGCATATGAAAAATGTAAGCATGACTCGTGGACAAGGTAATGAAATTTGTAATCAAATCGACAATGCCTTTAAAGAGCTAAATTTGGAAAATGAATTTTTGTCGAATTTAATTCGAGATAAATTCTTTTTTAACCAAACAAAAGAAATTTTGAAAAAAACGATTAATGGATCAAGTCCAAAAACAAGTTTTTCAAAATTAACAAAAGATAACTTTACCTGCCCTGCAACAAATGGTAAATACGACCGTACTGATTTAACTTCATTTTTTACGGGATACCTTTCCAGTAACATTGAAGATTACAGTGCCAATCACGATGATATTGCGACTCTAGCAATAGAGTGTCATACACAAAAGTTAGTGAAGAATGCAACTTTTTTAAAAATGTATGATGAGCTGATTATCCTTGTTGAGGATGAAGCAAAGATATGGTGGCAATCAAAATCACAGATTAAAGCTGTGATGGAATCCAACCCAGACAAATTTATAAAAGACGGAAGATGTTATTTCTTCTTTTATAAAAATCAATCTGGTAAGCGTTTGGTTTTCAGTGCCTACTTCAACCTTGGCAAGTGGAAGCTCCGCCTCTATGAGTTTGAGTACACCCACGTTTGGGATGCGAGCAATGAGCATGAAGTCGTACTTCCTCAACAAGTTCCTGTGTTACTTGAAAAATAAAAGACGCTTAGAATTTTAGAAACTCTGACACTTATTGTGCCAGAGTTTTTTATTTTATATACTAAATAAAGAATTGTGCATTATAAATGGTTACGACTCTTTATACATAATTTTGCAAAACATGTTGTGAGAATATAAAAGACTAAGATTTTTTATAGAGTGCATATCTATTGCCATTAAAAAATATTTTGTTGGTGTGATATATCGGTGGACTTCTATGTCCTAAATAAAAATACTAAGAATTATGATTTGATTTTTAGTTCCTAGATGGTATTTCATACAAAAGCGTTTGGTTTTCAATGCCAACTTCAACAATGGCAAGTGGAAGCTCAACCTCAATGAGTTTGAGAACACCAACGTTTGGAATGCGAGCAATGAGCATGAAGTCGTACTTCCGAAACACAATTTTTCTCCCATGAATTTAATTCGTGGGAGTTTTTTGTATTTTGTCATCAATTCCCTTTTTCCAACCACCGAGCATTTTGCCTATTTCAATTAATGGTGTTGAAAGTAAGATGTATTTTTTCTCAGGTATGAGTTTGGATTCGTAACCCAGTTGGAAGAGGAATCGTAATGCATCAAGCTTTGATATTAAATCACGGATACCGATAGATTTTTCTTTCATTGGTATGTAGGATACAGCGTAAAGTTTTTCTAAGAAATCTAAAAAAACATTATCAACTCTATTTCCATAAGTATAACGAGAGGTTCTTGGTATATTTGGTAAATTCTCAATCCAGGTTAAATATATTTGTTTTGACTTAATTAAAACGACTGGTATTTGCGTCGGGGGGGGGTAACAGATATAGTATGATTCATATGTACGATGATATCATATCTATAGAGAATTTACATATTTGTTGGAGGGATTTTATAAAAGACAAAAAATCTAAAAATGATGTAGCACTTTTTGCTCGTAATTTTGATGTTCATTTGTATAATCTAAACCAAGAGTTAAACAACAAAACATACCAACACAGTAATTACACTGCTTTTAAAATTAACGACCCCAAACCTCGCGATATCCACAAAGCAGTGGTTCGGGACAGACTTTTGCATCATGCTATATATCGCATACTTTACCCGTATTTTGATAAAAAGTTCATTTACGATTCGTATTCTTGCAGGCTCGACAAAGGAACACATAAAGCTATAGCAAGATTCATAAGTTTTGGAAGAAAAGTAAGTAAAAATAATACTAAAACCTGTTTTATCTTAAAATGCGATATCAAGAAATTCTTTGCCAATATCGACCATATAATTTTAAAACAAATCTTAGTAGGACATATAACAGATACAGACACTTTAAATTTACTTTCAAATGTTATCGATAGTTTCAAAAATGGTTTACCACTCGGTAATTTGACGAGTCAGTTACTTGTAAATGTTTACATGAATGAATTTGACCAATTTATGAAACATGAATTAAAAGTAAAGTATTTTATACGGTATGCTGATGATTTTGTGATACTTTCTGATAACAAAGAATACTTAACAAGTTTATTAATTCAAATATCAAATTTTTTAAATACTAAACTCAAATTACAACTCCATCCTGACAAAGTCTATATTAAAACAATGGCAAGCGGGGTCGATTTCCTCGGTTGGGTACATTTCCCACACCACAGAGTACTACGTACTAGTACAAAGATACGTATGTTGAAGAAAATGCGAGAATATAATGGCAAAGATGAAGTTCTGCAATCGTATTTGGGGATGTTGTCGCATGGGAATGGTTATAAGTTAGAGGAAGAAATTAAAAATAATTTTATTTCAAAGAAAATACAAAAATGATATACTTAAACTATGTCAAACGAACCACAACTCACTATTTCTGGCTTCCGCGGTGTATGGGGTGAGAGTCTAACAACAGAAATTGCTACAAACTATGCCAGAGCTTTTTTGAGTTTGATTCAAGAAGAAAATAAAAACCCAACTATATTGATAGCACGCGATGGTCGCGAAAGTGGTTTGGAAATCCAAAATAGTTTAATAAATTTTTTTCAAAAAGAAAATGTAAAAATAGTAGATGCAGGTATTTTACCAACACCAACTGTTTTATTTTCTGTTCGAAAAAATAAATACGACGGTGCTATTATAGTAACTGCCAGTCACAACCCTATCGAGTATAATGGACTCAAGTTTGTAAACCGCGATGCTTTTTTCCTAACGAAAGACGAAGTAGAAAAAATAAAAAATTACTATGGAAAATAAAAACTTTGTAAAAGAATATGTTGATGAGATTTTGAAACATATCGATCTCGAGGCGATTCGTGGTATGAATTTTAGCGTGGCAGTCGACATGATCAATGCATCTGCTTGTGTTGTTGACCCATATTTATTTGAAAAGTTAAATATAAAATATGTTGGTCTAAACAATGTTCCAAATGGCAAGTTCGGACACACGCCAGAACCAATCAAAGAAAATTTAAAAGATATTTCAAACTTAGTAAAAAGTGGAACTTTCGATATTGGCTTTGCTCAGGATCCCGATGCAGATCGTCTCGTTGTCATAGATGAGAGCGGTAATATTTTGTCTGAAGAGTATACCCTAGCCCTTGGTGTCGAAGCTGTTTGTTCACAAAACAAAAATAGTGCTGTTGTCGTAAATATGTCGACATCACAAATGAATACTGATATAACAGAAAAGTACGGGGGGAAATGTATTCGTACAAAAGTTGGCGAGGCAAATGTCGTCGAAGGTATGGTTATACACAATGCAACTATTGGTGGTGAAGGCGGGGGAGGAATAATTTACCCGAAGATGAATTTCGCTCGTGATAGCTTTGTGAGCATGCTCCTTATCCTAGACTTAATGGCAACTAGAAATAAAAAAATTTCTGAAATAATAGAAACTCTCCCCCACTATATTATGCGCAAAGATAAAATGGAGCTCGGTATGGACTTAGCGTTGCTTTATGAAAAAATTAAAAGTCATTTCCCAGATGCTCAAATAAACGAGCTCGACGGTTTGCGACTCGATTTTGCTGATAAATCCTGGGTCCATTTACGCCCGTCGAATACCGAACCGATCGTCCGCTTGTACGGCGAAGCCACCAGTCAACAAAAAGTCGATGAATTATTTAATGAAGTTAAGGATTTATTTTAGATATGAAAACAGATGAATTATCAATTATGAGTTTTAATATTTTTAATGGGGCTAGCGATAGAATAGATAAAGTATTAGAAGTTATTAAAGAATCTAATCCAGATATTTGTGGTATTTTAGAAGCTGTGAATTGGAATGAGGAAGATATTTCATTAAGAAAAAAATTCTTATCACTTGGTTATCCATTTTTCAAGGTTTTTAGAGCAAATTCAAAGTATAATATTGCTGTTATATCTAAAAAAGATGTTACGTTTTCGGATATAAAAAAAGATATTAAGCATGTTGTTGTTTGTTTAAAAATCAAAGAGTTGGATATTTTTTTTGTACACCTGTCGCCTATTTCTGAAGAAGAAAGATTGTTAGAGTTAAAAGAGATTTTTTGTCATCTTAATAAAAAGTCTAAATCTATTATAATTGGAGATTTCAATTCTTTGTCTTATTCAGATGTTGATGATTATAAATCACTTTTGAATAGTTTTCAGTTAAGAAAAATTAAAAAGTTTGGTATTAATGTTATAAATTTTGATGTTATTAAATACTTAGAAAATAATAATTTTGTTGATTCTCTAAAGATTTTAAATAAACCTTATGAATTTTCCGTGCCAACTCCTTTTAATCAAGATCTTAGTCACTCGGAAAAGATAAGAATTGATTATGCTTTTTTGTCTTCCAATCTAATAGATGATATTTCAAATTTTGAAATAATAAAAAATGATTTAACCGACAGTGCTTCAGATCACTATCCAATACTACTTAAAATAAAAAGGTAGGAATCATATGATTTCCTACCTTTGTTCCTAACTCAATACTTCTTCTTTAAAGTGTAATAAAAAAAGTTCCTTTATTCTTTCTAGTTTTTCATCAGAACTTATATTTAATGGACAAAAATTAGAACTTAAATTAAATATTTCTTGAAAAAATATTGTTTGACCAGTTCCTTTTTTGGGCATAATTCGTAGTGCTACTTCTCTAATACTATCTGGATCGTCCAAATTTATCAAATCAATTGCTTCCTCTATTTTTCTTTTATCAAGAAAGCTATCAAAGAATTTTTTCGATTCGTCACAAATTTTTTGTCCAAGAACTCTATAAATAGAATCTAAGAAGTTTTCTTCTGTTAATCCTGCATCTTGTTCTAAAATGCTGAAACGTAATCGGCGTAGTATACCTAAATAATTAAACTTACGCTGCACCTCTTGTTCTATTGTCTTTGGATCCGTTGGGTTCGGAAAGTGCACTATGTACTCCTTTCTATAAAATATTAAAGGAGGAAAGGTGTCTACATAATAAACTTTTCCATCTGAGCCTAAGCAGAAGTTCGATAATCTTGCATCAATACCAATTAGATTATTTTTTAATAAAAGTAAATCTTTTATAGATTCTAATAAAATGTCGATAAGACCTATTTGAGGTGTGCCACGTTTTTTAACGATTTGTTCTAAATCAATCCCAATGTAGGGTGATTTTTGTAGAGCGTTTCCACCTTTTTTGTAGAAGGTATAAGGTTCAGCAAGTGGGACATTTAGTTCTTTTAATCCATCTCTGAATTTTTTACTAACTTTATTCACCCAATTTGCATTTTCTTTATTTACAGCTTTTGGAGCAATTTGTTTTGTAACAAAGCAACCCTTTTTTTCTTTAGTGCATGTGACAAGAGCATGCCTGGATACTACTTGCCATAATATTTTTCTCATATTATTTAGTTTTAAGTTTCAAATTTATTTATTTGGATTATATGCTTTTTGCACCAAAAAGCAACTAAAAACACCTAATTAGATAAGGTGTTTTTAAAGGAGTTTTAATACATCAAATATTTCCTTGAGTTTATAGACAAGTCTAGGAAGTCGTCGGCGACGTCTTTTAGCTTCATAGAGGCGCTTTTACCGAAAGACACTACTTCTATCTGGGCTCCAGTTGTACTTTGTAAGTATTCTATTAGTGGTACAAAGTCACCGTCACCGGCTACTAGCACAACTGCGTCTAAATTAGACGCCATCTTTATCATGTCGACAGCTATGCCTACATCCCAGTCACCCTTTTTTGCACCACCGGCAAAAACTTGCAAGTCTTTTGTTTTGGTTTCGATACCGAGTTTAGTAAGTGCGTCGAAAAAGTTTTTCTCTTCACCGCCTTCACTTGTTATCACATAGGCGATAGCACGGACGAGTTTACGTCCAGCAAGTGCGTCTTTTAAAACTGCACCAAAGTTCACTTTTCTTTTGTATAAATTTTTAGCGCTGTGGTACAAATTCGAAGTATCTATGAAAACTCCTACTCTCTGTTCTTTGTGTTTTATTATCATTCCGTTAGAGATAAGAAATATCTATTCTCATCTTATTATTTAATATTAATTTTATTCCCCCATTATCTCTAACAGGATATTGTTTCTATTATAGCAAATTAAAAACCCTCTTGCGAAGGTTTTTAATGTTAGCCTTTTATTTTTTTGACTTGTTCTGCGTGACGAGATTTATCTGTTTTTTCTAAATATTTTAGATGAGTACGTCTGTCAGAAACCATCTTGATAAGTCCACGGCGAGAACTGTTGTCTTTCTTGTGTTCTTTTAGGTGATCTGCTAATTCGTCGATTTTTTTGCTTAGAATAGCAATTTGGACTTCAGGACTACCTGTGTCTTTGTCATGAAGTTGATTTTTCTTTATAATGTTTGATTTTTTCTTTATAGTTAACATATTTTGATAATATCACAGTTTAAGGTAAAATGCAATAGTCATGACAACACCACTCGAACAACTAAAAAGAGAGTTTTTGGAACACATAGAAATAGAAAAAGGACGAAGTTTGAAAACAGTTGAGAATTATGATCACTATATTTCGCGTTATTTAGAATTTTCGAAAGTTCAAAACCCAGAGGACATCACAAGTACCTCAGTGCGCGACTTTCGACTATGGCTCAACAGGCAATCTATGGGTAATAATAGAGCTACAGGCAAAACAGTTTCAAGAAAAACTCAGAATTATTATATGATCGCACTGCGTGTCTTTTTGAAATATCTAACTCGGAAAAATATAAAGTCCATGTCAGCCGAAGAGATAGATCTAGCAAAAGTCCCCGAGCGTCATCTGGATCTTATTTCAAACAGTGATCTGACTCGACTATTAAATGCTTCAGAAGGTGAAGATATAAAATCACTGCGTGACAAAGCGATACTAGAACTTTTATTTTCGACAGGACTCCGTGTGTCAGAACTGTGCTCACTTACAAATGACATCGATTTTACTCAAGGCGAGTTTTCTATCCGTGGTAAAGGTGGCAAGATAAGAGTTGTATTTATATCCGATGAAGCCCGCTATACTGTAAAAAAATATTTGAAACTTCGCAAAGATATGTCCGACGCTCTTTTTGTTCAACTCGATAGTGGTAAAAAAGAAAATATCGATATCAAACCACTTGCTCGTCGGTCAATCGAGCGTATTGTCAAACAATGCGCTGTCAAAGCTGGTATTTCAAAAAAGGTTACTCCACACGTTATTCGCCACTGCTTTGCTACTGACTTGCTTTCAAATGGCGCCGACATCCGTTCTGTGCAGATGATGCTGGGCCACGCCAATATCTCTACCACCCAGATATATACTCACGTCACAGACAAGCAACTGCGCGATGTACATAAAAAATTCCACAGTAAGAAATAAAAAAAGCATGCTTTTGGCATGCTCTTGATTGTTAATAGTTTTATTTTTTAATAAAAAAATGATTTGTAGAACTTCATGTTCTGTGCCTTTCATTTGAAAGAATTTTTTTTCATTTTTTATAAAAATAAAATTATTTTTTTAATATTTATTTTCTCCATTAGGAGGTCGGGGTCTGCTTTCCATTTCTGTTAGGCATTTAAGGGTTTCGAATTTTTTTTAAAAAAACTAAATTGTTTTCTTTGTCTCTTTTAAAACACTTTTTTTATACCATAAATTAGGTAAATTAGTCTAGTAAGACCATTTGTTTTTTTTGAGAACTTTTATTGAATGAACAATTTAATTAAACAAATCATATTCCTATTTAGAAATAGTGTCTAGTCTTCACATACTAAAAATATGTGGTATAATTTTTTCTTTTTTTAAATAAAATTGCTATACTTTTAACATGAAAATAATTTCTTGGAATACTAACGGCTTGCGTGCGACTATCAAACAAGGTCACTTTGATCCGCTTTTTAAAAAATATGATCCGGACATTTTATTTCTTCAGGAAACCAAAGTAGAGATAGAACAAATACCAAAAGAATATTTAAATTTTAAGGACTATCATTTCTACCTCTCTCCTTCTCTTGCTCGTCGTGGCTACAGTGGGGTTGGTGTTTATACAAAAATCAAACCCGACAAAGTCGAGTATGGTATGGGCAAACATGATTTAGACCAGGAAGGTAGGCTTTTAGTTTTATATTTCGACAAAGGTTTTACTGCCTTGAAACAAAAAGTTATCGTAATCGGCGGTTACTATCCTAACGGTGGTTCGGGTCCACACAGGCTTGAATACAAACTCAAATTTTATGATGCATTTTTAAATTTTATAAATAAAAAAAAGAGAGATGGGTATGCTGTTATTTTTACAGGTGATATAAACACAGCTCATACAGAGATTGACTTGGCTCGTCCTAAAGAAAATATCGAAAATACTGGCTTCCTCCCTATCGAGCGTGCGTGGATTACAAAAGTTATAAAAAATGGTTTCATAGATAGTTTCCGCTATTTAAATAAAGACACAAATGATGCCTATACTTATTGGGATCAAAAGACTCGTGCTCGAGATAGAAACGTTGGTTGGCGGATAGATTACTTTTTTGTACAAGACAGTATAATTAAAAAGGTCAAAAAATCTTATATGATTACAGACTATTTTGGTTCCGACCACTGCCCTATCGTTCTTGAATTTTAAAAATTGCATCATTTTTCTATTATTGTATAATCTAAAGATTAAAGGTAATTAAAAAAATAATATATGAAACTTACTTTAAGTATTTTAGTGTTCGTAGTTTTAGCTGGTCTGGTTTATTATGCGATACAAACTAAACCAAACAAAGACACGCCAAAAGCAGATTTAAGTGATCCTACAAATGATGAAACAGTTAACACCGAGGGTAACAGTGCAACTGCGAGTACAACTGTTGCGGTAGCAGGATTTGAAATGAAAGCAGACGAGAGTATTAATAAAGTTGATAATCAAGAAATAGAAAATGCTAATGTAAAAGTAAATTTCAAAGGTTTTGGTCCGGGCAAGGTTCACACTGGTTCATTTTCTAAAATCAATTCTAGTTTAATTTCTGTGAACGGTTCCTTAAAGGGTGAAGTTGTTATCGATATGAATTCTATGACAACAGATACAGAAAAACTGACAGGTCATTTAAAAACAGCCGATTTTTTTGATACAGGCGTTTATCCTACTGCTTCTTTTGTTTTAGAAAAGTTTGATGGCAAGCTCGCTTCTGGTTCTATGACAGTTCATGGTGTAAAGAAAGCAATTTCTTTCCCAATCAGTTTGTCTGATAAAAACTACACAAGTAATTTCACCGTCGACATGAAAAACTTTGGCATTAATCAAACTTTCGCCAACGAAACTGTCGAAGTTAGTTTAGTTGTCCCGGTTAAGTGGTAATTAAATAAAACGTAAAGTTTAAGTACAAAAGAGTCGCGAAGCTACGCTTCGCGACTCTTTTGTATTGCATTTTAATTTAAAATAAGTTATTTTAAATTAAATTCACTCTTTGTTCCGGGGTATGGTATAGCTGGTATTACGTGTTTTTGCGTTTTACGCAAAACAAGATCTCTGGTTCGAATCCAAGTACTCCGACGATTTTGGTTTCTAGATTTTGGCACATGTTTAAACACTTAGATCTATGATCTAGGTGTTTTTTTATTTCTTGACACCATGTTTTTTGTGTAATTTTTCAACTTCTTCTTTTTCTAATTCATCTTTCTTTTCAATACCAGCGACACCTATCTTTTCTAAATCTTTGTCCTTTAGAATGTCCAATAGAATAACTTTGTCCTTTAGATATTCAATATTGTTTTTCTCAGGATTTTCTATAACTTCTTCAAGTAAAGCATGCAATATCCACCCCATACGACGACTTGGTTTCATGTGTAACACATTTATCAAGTAATTGCCGTCTATAGCCAGAGATCCTACTGAAATCGGGTCATGGAGGCATTCTTCTATCATTGCGTGGTATTTACGCAGTCTATAAGGGGCTTCTACTTTTTTCATCCCCACCCTGTCACATTGGCGAATATCCATTAATTCCCATATATGATCTTTCCCTACCTTTGATATTATCCGTCTAACAGCAGAAAGTGTTATTTGTTCTGTATCTGAGAAAAACATATGGTTTCGAACCATACTTACAACCAAGTCTGTTGTTTCACGTGAAAACTTCAGTCTTTCCATTATTTTTTGAGCCATTCTTGCTCCGACAACTTCATGACCATAGAATGTATAAGCTTTCTTAACTCCAGGCCTGCGTGTCCTCGGTTTCCCGATATCATGAAACAAAGCAGCGATGCGTATCTCTGTGCTGAAACCTTTGTCTGCAGCGTGTTGGCATGCTAAAACACAGTGCTCAAAAACATCGTAAATATGGGCTCCACCTTGGTCACATTTAATTCCCTCTTCTAACTCTGGAATTATATATTTTAGTAAACCAAGTTTAGAAAGCATACCAATACCCATACTTGGATTTTTAGATTCTATTATCTTTATGAATTCGTCTCTAATCCTTTCTTTCGATATATGTTCTAACAATCCAGCATTTCTAACTATTGATTGCATTGTTTCACTTTCAATCATAAAATCAAGTTGTGAAGCAAAACGAATAGCACGGAGCATACGAAGGGCATCCTCATTAAAGCGTTCATCAGCAATGCCCACTGTTTTTATCACTTTGTCCTTTATAGAATTTTGTCCTTTATAAAGATCAACAACTTGTCCTTTATCATCTAAATGGTCGTAAGCGATAGCATTCATTGTGAAATCTCTTCTTTCTAGGTCATCTTCTATTTTTTCGCTAAAAGAAACATTGTCTGGATGCCTAAAATCACTATATGTTGTTTCATTTCTGTATGGCGTTACTTCTACTATGTCATAAGTCTCTGTTTCTGTTTCACGTGCAACACAAACTCCTACTGTACCAAAGGTGTTTTCATACACAGTCTTTGTAAATAAGGCGATTATTTCTTCTGGCTTTGCATTTGTTGTTATATCCCAATCTTTTGGTTCTTTGTTTAATATGAGATCCCTCACACAACCACCAACCAGAAAAGCCTCAAATCCCCCGTTTTTGAGCGTTTGTGTTACATGTGTAACATAGTTTGGTATTTTTTTGTTGTCTATTACTTGTTCCATACAATATTCGTGGTCAGGCATAGTTTTCTACTGAAAACTTGCACGACCCTGGCTCACGCCGTCGCGTTCCGCCTTGCACAAAATGTCCCACATTTTGTGCACCCGTCAGGATTCGAACCTGAAACGTTTGTTCCGAAGACAAAAATGATATCCATTTCACCACGGGTGCCTTATTATTATATTTATAATAAACATATTCTACACTTATTTTAAATATTTACCAAATAAAACCACTGTGATATACTTATACAATGATAAAACATAAATCTATAATTTTTGACCTAAGAAAAGAAGGAAAGTCTTATAGTGAAATTCAAAAAGAATTTAAAATTTCTAGGAGTACCCTATGTGCTTGGTTTAAAGATGAAGATTGGTCAAAGCATATAAAAAAATCAAACATAAAAAAGAATTTATATTCCAGCACTGAAAGAATTATAAAAATGAATATAGTTCGTGCTAAAATGCTGGAAATTAAGTATAATTTAGTTGAAAAAGAAGCCAGAGAAGAATTTTTTTTATATAAAAATAAACCTCTATTTAATGCAGGATTAATGCTTTATGCAGGTGAGGGTGATAGATTAGACAAAGGAACAATTAGGCTTGCAAATGTTGACTTTATGTTACATAAGATATTTATTAATTTTGCAAAGGAATTTCTAAAGGTTAATCATTCCGATATAAAATTTAGTGTTTTATTGTATCCAGATTTAGATGTAAACACTTGTGTAGAAAGATGGTCAAAAGAGTTAAATATTGTAGCTAAAAACATCTATAAACCACAGATTATAAAAGGAAGATCGAAAACTCGTAAGTTGCATTTTGGAGTTGGAACAAGTATAATATTAAACAGTTTTTTAAAAAGAAAACTAATGATCTGGATTGAGGAAATAAAAAAGAGTTTATCAAGTGATTGACTTGACGCGGGATTGGTTTAGTGGTATAACACGACCTTGCCAAGGTTGAGACAGGGGTCCGATTCCCCTATCCCGCACAAATTATCCGTCCTTTATCCCCTATAAAAACCTTTGTTTTGTATAGTTTTGTGGATAACTATGTGTGTATTGTTTATAAAGGACAAAATTTAAAGGATGTCTTATAAAAGACAAAAATGTATTTTTTATAAATGTCCTTATTGTATAAGACTTTTTTGTGAAAGACATTTTTATTTGTAATTTATCTGTATTTATTACCTAATGTGTTTCACGTGAAACGTTTATGGATAGTTCCACGTGTAACATTGACTTTTTAATTAATATTTTGTTACATGTGTAACATTTTTATGAAAAAATTTACTTCAAATACTCAAAAAAAAGGAGAAATTGGTGAAAATCTAGCTTGTAAATATTTAGAAAATAAAGGTTTTTCTGTTTTAGAAAGAAATTATACCAGGAAATGGGGAGAAATTGATGTGATAGCTAAAAAGGATAATAAATTGTATTTTATTGAAGTTAAATCTAGGGTCACTAATTTATCAGATGATTTAGCAGGGAATTATGACTTGGGTGTTTGTAGACCAGAGGAGGGGATGCACGCATTAAAAATGAAACGTCTCTCAAAGGTCATACAGACATACTTAATGAACAATAAAATAGGTGATATTGAGTGGCAAGTAGATTTGTATAGTGTCTTTTTGGATATAGACAAAAAGACAGCCAAAGTAAAGGTAATTGAAAATATTATTTTGTAATTGTTTTTTATCTATAATATGCTACTATTAAACAATGTTTCTTCGGGGTGTAGTACACCGGTAGTATACGCGGTTTGGGACCGTGAGAACAGGGTTCGATTCCCTGCACCCCGACATTAAAAAATACTTGTAAAACAAGTATTTTTTTATTGGAGGGGTGAACAAGTAAACTACTTTACTTGCGACAGGGAAGCGAAAGACTTTTCCATACGAGCTATGCTCGGCGGAAAAGTACCAGGCTCTGTAAGTAGCCGATTCCCTGCACCCCGACAACAAAAATCTGCTTATTTTATAAGCAGATTTTACGTTGGAGGGGTGAACAAGTAAACTACTTTACTTGCGACAGGGAAGCGAAAGATTTTTTATTATTTTGTAATCAAAATTGAAAAATACCTGAGTATGTAATACACGATTCCCTGCACCTAAACATAAAAAATAGCCATAATATATGGCTATTTGTTGACCAGAAGATAACTATCCCTTTGTAACAGAATTATAGAATTATTAAAATAAAAACCAATAAGAATGTTTTTAATTAATAGCTATAGCATACTCTGTGCTGTCTATTTCAATTTTATTTATAATCAAACCTTTCTCTAATCTTTCTTTGTAATGTTGAGAATTTGTTTTTATAATAAATAATTCTGTATTTTTTGCGGGACTGAATTTCATGATATCCGTATCCTCACTTTTCATAGCAATGATAGCATCTCTAATTACTGTCATTGTTTTATTGCTTTTTATTATTATACTCATTTTGTTTTTTTCTTTAAAATAGCATATTATTTATTAAACGTCAAATCATGCATTGCTAATCTGTTTTCTTTTAGTTTGTCTATGTCTCTTGAAAATGACATGGTCTTTATTTCTCCTAATCCTGTTTGTTCGTTCGTAATAAAATATTCTTGTTTATATGGATCATCGTTACCACTATAATTGCAAGTTGACCTACCAAAATCTATAACAACAGGGGATCCAGTTTCTTCTTCTATCATTATGTTACCTGAGTGTAAATCTCTATGATAAATACCAAAAGAATTCATTTTTTCGATGAATATTTTTAGATCAGAAAAGAATTTATTGTGATCGTATGTTTTTGGTAGTAATTTAGGGTTTTCTAAGATTTCTTTTAATGTATATCCATAAATTTGTTCCATTACAAGACCTTCTTTCTTTTCTATTTTCTTTGTTTTTTGGTTAAAAAATTTATTTGATGAAATGACGGCAATAGGAAGGGGAACTCTTGTTTCTGTACCTATATTTTCATTCAGGATCTTTAACATGATTTCCGCTTCTTTTTCTAAAGGTAGATCAATGTTTGATGTTGTATGGATTATTTTGTAACAAGGACTTTTTTCAAATTCTGGGTGTTTGAACACTTCCGCTGATTGACCTATCCCTATTGAGTTTTCTGGATCAATAATTTTTTCTGTCAATAAACACAATGATTTTTCTAAATTTTTATCATGTATATCTTTTTCAATGTCGTTAATTTCTTTTAATTCTTTTTCTTTTGTAACTACCTGTATTTTTAAATTTAGAAGATTTTCCATCATATCACTAAGTATAGCATATTTTGTTTTTTGTAAAAATCTGCTATGATAGCAAAATGCGGGATTAGTTTAGTGGTAGAACTACAGTTTTCCAAACTGTTGGCAAGAGTTCGATTCTCTTATCCCGCACTATGATTACAACTTATATATATGCATTAGGGAGTGTATTGATTGTCAGTTTGATATCTTTAATTGGTGTTTTTTCGTTGTCTTTTAAAGAAGAAACGATGAAAAAATATATTGGTATTTTTATTAGTTTAGCTGTTGGAGCACTGCTCGGTGATGTGTTCATACATATAATCCCAGAGTCTTTTGAGAGCTCTGCAAATATAACTTTGACAAGCTTGTTGATCATAAGCGGTCTTTTGATATTTTTTATTCTAGAAAAGTTTTTGCACTGGCATCATCACGGTGAAGATAAAGAATTAAATCATGTGCACCCAGTAGGAAAATTAATTTTGTTTTCTGACGGAGTACACAATCTAATAGACGGTATAATAATTGGAGTAAGTTTCCTTGTTAGTATTCCACTCGGTATTGCTACAACTGTGGCTGTTATTTTACATGAAATACCTCAAGAAATAGGGGACTTCGCTGTATTATTGCATGCTGGATATTCTAAAAAAAGAGCTCTGTTTTTAAATTTCGTTTCAGCTTCTTTTTCTATAATTGGTGTGATCATAGCATTAGTTTTAAGTAATATTTCAGATTCTTTTATCTTGTATTTGTTGCCAATTGCTTCAGGTGGATTTATCTATATAGCTTTAGCGGATTTAATTCCAGAATTACACAAACACAAAGGTCTTCGTAATTCATTTGCACAAATTGTTACTGTTATTGTGGGTGTACTTCTAATGCTGGCACTTACTTTATTTGAATAAATAAACAATAAAAAAACACCCATGATAGAGTGGGTGTTTTTTTATTTTATAAGATTTATTTGTTATACCAAAACAAATAAGGTTTATTTTACAGCGTCTTTTAGAGCTTTTGCTGCTCTGAATTTTGGAACTTTTGTTGCAGCAACTTTTACTTGCTCACCAGTTTTAGGATTGCGAGCCATACGTGCTGCGCGATCTTTAACTGAAAAGATACCAATTCCTGCGATAGAAACTTCGCCACCCTTTTTAAGAGTTGCTACGATTCCATCGAAGATTGCACTCACGATTTCTTCAGCTTGTACTTTTGTACTGCCGAGTTTTTCGTGAACGAGTTCTACTAATGCTTGTTTATTCATTTAATTGTTTTATTTATCTTTGCAGATAAACTTGCTATTGAATAATTGTCGACCGTTTGGAAACGATCCCTGTTAAACCAGGTATGAAATCATTATATACCAATGTCTTTTTTCGCACAAGGGGTTTTGTAGTTTGACAAAAGTTTTATTTGTTTTAGCGAAAGAGTCGCAAGCATAGCTTGCGACTCTTTTTGTGTTTTTAAATATCTAATTTTATCTCGCGTATTCTGTTATTCTATTTTCTCGGATGAGTGTTACACGGATTTCGCCTGGGTATTTGAGTTCTTGTTCTATCTTTTTAGCTATATCGTGAGCCATATTTTTAGCTTCTATATCATTTACTTTTTCTGGAGTTACAAAAATTCGGATTTCACGTCCTGCTGCTAGAGCATATGATTTCTCGACACCAGTAAAAGCTTTTGCTAGAGCTTCTAAGTCTTGTAAACGCTTCAAGTAGTTCTCGACACTATCACGGCGGGCACCAGGGCGTCCTCCAGAGATATGGTCTGCTGTTTGAACTATCACTGCCTCTATACTCTCATGAGGACAATCATCGTGATGACTTTTCATAGATGTCACGATGCGTGGATCAGCCCCGAACTTCTCGAGGATTCTAATTCCGATATCGATATGAGTACCTTGGACTTCGTGGTCGAGAGCCTTGCCTATGTCGTGAACAAGCGCACCTGCTTTAGATATCTGTACATCAGCACCGAGCTCACTTGCGAGCATTCCTGCGATGTGTGCCATCTCTATAGAGTGCTGGAGGACATTTTGTCCGTAACTTGTACGGAAGTATAGACGACCGATGATAGCGATGATTCGTGGATCCAGATTGAATATCCCACATTCATAAACAGCTTGATCACCTTTTTCTTTTATTATTTTATTTATATCAACTTGCGCTTTAGCTACTACTTCTTCTATTTTTGCTGGTTGAATACGGCCATCTAAAATAAGGTTTTCTAATGCTAAACGTGCAACTTGACGACGCACAGGATCAAAAGAAGATATTACAATTGCACCTGGAGTCTCGTCTATTATTAGCTCTACACCACTTGCTCTTTCAAAAGCACGAATGTTTCGTCCTTCTTTACCAATGATTTTCCCTTTTATATCATCATTAGGAATAGAAACAGAAGTTGTCATCATTTCACTTGCTGTACTTGAAGCGAGACGGTTTATACTTGCTGCTAGTATGTCTTTTGCACGACGGTCTAGTTTCTCAGTGTTTGATGTTTCCATCTTTTGCATACGGACAACCAGGTCCTCTGCGTATTTATTTTCAATGTTTTTATAAAGTATTTCCTTGGCATCGTTAATAGACAAATGAGATACTTTTTCTAATTCTTTTTCTTTTTCAGCTTCAATACCATCAACACGCTCTTTGATCTTTTTTATTTCTTCGATTTTGATTTTGATATTTTCAAATTCACGATCAATCTCACTTTGACGACCATCTAACAATTCTTCTTTCTTGATATGTCTCTTTTCTGTTTGTTTAGACTCTTCTTCTTTTTCCTTTTCTATCTTGTGAAGTTCGGCCAACATTTCTTCACTTTTCTTTTTACCACTATCAACTTGCTTTTGGGCTTCTTCCTTTGCGGCTAACATCATTTGCTTGATTTCGAGTTCCATAGAACCCTTCTTACCAAGAGAGATGATCAATCGCAAATAATATCCTAAAGCCACACCAGCCAAAAGGGCTATTGCTGCGATTATTATTGCTATTAAACTCATACGACTAATACTCGTTTAAAAATACGAAATTAAGAGACCCTTTTTATTGCATAAAGGAATTCATGAACAGATTTTATGTTTTTTGTGAAGTGAGTCATTGTGTCGTATATAGAAACGAATGTAAATAATTTTTAAAATTCGATACTCGTATAATACCGCAAAACCACATTTTTGTCTATAATCGTAACTTTTGGTATAATTAGGGAATGAAAATGCCCAAAATGGAAATACCTCAGAAACAAGAAGAATTAAGCGAAAAAGAAAACTTTGAAAGCATAGAAAAAAAGACAAAGATACTGTAAGGAAAAATTTTTTAGAATTATTGTATAAAGATGTAGGTGAAGCCGATTTCTATATGCGCAAGGATAATTTTTCTACGGGGTTAGAAACTATTCTTTCTTTGGCATACAAAAAACCTTGTCCTTTCAAAATAGATCCTGAAAAAAAAGAAATATTGACAAATAGAGCCAATCAGGTTTTATTATCTTTGCGTAATTCAGCAGATGAGTATGCTTTTAGTGGAAAAACGTGTGTAGAGTATTTAGATATTTCTTCAGAAGAAAATTGTGAACGCACTTCAGGGTTACTAACTGATATAAAAGAGTACATGGCTTCTATCTTAATGGATGAAGGTAATATTTCTAAAGAAGGTTTATATAGTAGTAGTGGAAAACCATGGTCAGATGATTTTAATAAATTTATTGAAAATTTTACTAAAAAGTTAGATAAACCAGAAAATAACTATTTCTATAACACATACTGCAATTTCTTAATAAGGGCAGAAAATATTAAATATATTTATCGAGAACTCTCTCAAGTGTATCAACCATTTAATATAACTAAAGATAGATCCGCTGTTGATGTTTATGGTGACTTATATGTTCTCGATAGTCAAATTTCTATTGCAGACCTGCTTTCAAAACAGAAGCCAACCACCAGAATTATTGAAATTAATGATATAGAAATGGAGTATTCAGGAGTAGATGAAGAAGGCTGTATTATTAGTATGGAAGGTACCCCATTCGTCACACACCCACTCTAATACCCAAAGTATACTAAATACCCTGTAAGCTCGCAAATTGGGTTGGTGCCATGTGAAGTGCAGA
>JAYVGX010000002.1:0-9346 GCA_043771685.1 Minisyncoccota bacterium | reverse complement strand
ACAAAGAGGAAGAAGTGATTATTCCAGTAAAAGCAAAGTTTACTATGGTAAAAACATTTTTTAACATAGTGTATATCATAGCTTTTGTTTTTTCGGTTAGTTTCTTCTTGTATATATTATTTAAATTTTGGTAGAATAGGTTATGGTCAAAAACATCTCTGATAAAAAAAAGTTTTCTATAATCCAACGTGCCAAAAGCTTTAACCATGCTTTTCGAGGGTTATCTATCGTCTTTAAAACACAGCACAATATGTGGGTACATATTTTTATTACAGTTATTGTTGTTGTATTTGGTTTTGTGTTAAATATCTCAAATATAGAGTGGCTAGTTCTTGTACTAACTATTGGACTTGTCATAGTCACAGAAATACTTAACACTGCCTTAGAAATCGATATTGACCTCACCAGCCCTACATACCATCCGTATGCTCGTGACACAAAAGACGTCGCTTCGTCGGCTGTCCTTATTTCAGTTATTATATCTGTCGTAACTGGACTTATAATATTTATCCCAAAGATTTTTTAGATAGTTGTATTTTTCTTGACTTTTATTTTAAATTTGCTAGTATAAACCCACGTGCTCGAAAGAGCCTATTTAATTTTACCAAATGACCAGATCACTCAAAAAAGGACCATATGTTGACGAAAGGCTTCTTAAAAAGATAGCCGGAAAAAAGCCTATTGAAACAGGTGTTATTAAGACATGGTCACGTGCTTGTGTTATATCACCAGAAATGGTTGGATTCTTATTTGGAGTCCATAACGGCAAGACTCACGTTGAAGTCCTCGTCGGAGAAGATATGGTAGGACACAGACTCGGAGAATTCTCTTTAACTCGTAAATTCGTCAGACACGGAGGTAAAATGCAAAAAGAACTCGAAGCTAAAAAGAAAGAAGCCGAAATAACAGCCGCAAAGAGTGCAAAGTCTGCTACTCCAGTCAAAAAGAAATAATTAAAATAATATGAAAGCATTTTTAAAAAACTATAAACAGTCTCCTCGTAAGGTTCGCCTTGTAGCAGACTTAATCAAAGGTAAAAGGGTTACCGAGGCTTTTGTGCAACTTTCTGCTTTGCCAAAGCGTGCAACTGGACCTGTTACAGTACTACTCGCAAGTGCAGTGGCAAATGCAAAACAAGCAGGTATAACAGACAAAGACTTATACGTTGCAAATATGACTGTAGATAAAGGGGTAGTAATGAAAAGATCAATGCCTCGTGCTCGTGGAAGTGCTTCACGCATTAATCGCCGTTCAAGTCACATAATGCTTACTTTAGTTGAAAAGAACACTGAAATTAAAGAAAAAGTTGTTAAGAAAGAAGTAAAAACACCAAAGATTAAAAAAGTCGCAAAAGCTAAAACTGATAAATAATATATATGTCAAAAGTTGTTCACCCATATGCTCATAGACTAGTAACACTCCGTGATTGGAAATCACGCTGGTTTGCTGATAAAAAATACAAAACACTTTTAGCAAGTGATGTTGTTATCCGTGAATTCCTAATGAAAAAACTCCGTGGTTTCTATGTTTCTACTATTCAAATAGAAAGAAGTGCAAAAACAACAAAGGTTATGGTTTTTACTTCTCGCCCCGGTATGATAATAGGACGTTCAGGTGAAGGTTCTACTAAACTAAAAGCTGATTTAGTAAAAGCAATGTCAAAAAGAAAAGTTCTAATTCCTGAAGACTTCAAGCTCGACATTGTTGAAGTTACAAATCCAGATGCAGATGCAGCGATCGTGGCTTGTGCTATAGCAGAAGGTCTAGAAAAGCGTTTGCCTTTCCGTCGTGTTATGAAACAAATGATTGAAAAAGTTATGGCTGCACGTGGTGTAAAAGGAGCTCGTATTTATATCGGAGGTCGTTTAGGAGGTGCAGAAATAGCACGTAGTGAACAAATCAAGCGTGGTTCTATCCCACTACAAACTTTCCGCGCAGATGTAGACTTCGCTCGTGAAAAAGCACATATGACATACGGTGATATAGGTATAAAAGTTTGGATATATCGTGGAGAAGTTTTTAATGATGTGAAAAAGTAATTATATAATTTTATGTTAACACCAAAAAAAGTAAAACACAGAAAATGGCAGACAGGTCGTACAGACATGTCTAAAGTAACTCCAGACACAAGAGGAGTGGCTATTTCTTTTGGTTCTTATGGACTAAAGGCTATCGAAGGTGGACGCATACGTTCTAATCAATTGGAATCAGCTCGTAAAGTTACATCAAGAACAATTGGCAAGATAGGACGCATGTGGATTCGCGTTTTTACAGACCGTCCATTTACAGCGAAACCAGCAGAAGTAGGAATGGGTAAAGGTAAAGGAGATCCACAAGGTTACTGTATGGATATACGCCCAGGTCGTGTTATATTTGAAGTCGATGGAGTACCAGAAGCGGTTGCGAAAGAAGCTCTCCGTAAAGCAGGTACAAAATTACCAGTAAAAACACGAGTTGTTGCAAGATAATATATGAACACAAATAAAGTAAAAACAAATAAAGTTCTAAAAGGAATTGTAAAATCTGACAAAATGGATAAAACAATTGTTGTAAGTGTAACTCGTTATGTAGAGCATGCTAAATACGGCAAGAGAATAAAGAAAGTTAAGTCATACAAAGCTCATGATGAAGAAAATGTTAAGAAAGTTGGTGATATGGTAGAAATACAAGAAGTTCGTCCAATTTCAAAAGATAAAAAGTTTAAAGTAATAAAATAATTATATGATACAAGACGGAACAGTAGTAAATATAACAGACAATGCCGGAGGTAAAATAGGCAAGGTTTTCAAAGTGCTCGGAGCTTCAAAGCGTCGTTACGCAGGTTTAGGCGACGAGGTTGTTATCTCTGTTAAAGTTGCTGAACCACGCAAAGGTGTTAAAAAGAAAGATATCCATCATGCAGTTGTTGTTCGCACAGTAAAAGCTTATAGACGTCGCGATGGTTCGTATATCCGTTTTGATGACAACGCTGTTGTTATCTTAGAAAAAGACAAGAAAGATCCAAAAGGTGGTCGTGTGTTTGGTCCTATCCCTCGTGAGCTTTCAGAAAAAGGTTACCAGAAAATTATTTCACTCGCACAAGAAGTTATATAACAATATTTAAATTTGTATGAAAATAAAAAAAGGAGACAATGTAATAGTTATCGCTGGAGCAAATAAAGGCAAAAAAGGAAAAGTTGCTCGTGCTTTACCTAAAGAAGACAAGGTTGTTGTTGAAGGTGTTAATCTTAAAAAGAAAGCTCGCAAGGCAACAAAACGCGGTGAAGTAGGACAAATAGTTGAGATCGCTATGCCTATTCATGTATCAAATGTTAAAAAAATAGCATAATAAATATTATATGGAAACAGTTAAACAAAAAGAAAATAAAGCTTACGCAACTCTGAAAGGTAAATATGGCTATAAAAATGTCATGGCAGCTCCACGTTTTAAAAAAGTGGTTATATCTGTTGGAACAGGTTCAGGCGTAAAACGTAACAAAGATCTAAACAAATTTGTTTCAGATCGTTTAGCAAAAATCACTGGTCAAAAGCCAGCTCCTCGCAGTGCAAAAAAATCTGTCGCATCTTTTAAAATTCGTATTGGTGACCCAGTGGGTATCATGGTGACACTTCGTGGTGCACGTATGTATGGATTCCTCGACAAGCTTATAAACTTGGCTATCCCTCGTACAAAAGACTTTCGTGGTATCGACCGCAAGATAGTAGACGATATCGGGAACCTAACTATGAGTGTCAAAGAACATACAATCTTCCCAGAAACAGCCGACGAAGACATAAAAGACATCTTTGGACTCGGTATCACACTTGTAACATCGGCTCGAAACAAAGCCGAAGCAACAGATTTCTTTGAACTAATCGGTTTCCCTTTCAAGAAATAGTCTAAAAAATCCCCGGAGGGGGATTTTAAATTGGTATTGTGTAAATTTATTACTTGTTTTATAATAAAAATATGAAAACACCAAATATATTACAATTTTTTATTAAAAAAGAAGAAGATGGTGGCTACAGTGCTCAGGCTATTGGTTTTTCTATATATACCCAAGGTGAAACTCTAGATGAGACAGTTTCAAATATACAAGAGGCAGTAGAATGTCATTTTGGAGAAGATGAAATAAAATCTCATTATGTCCCTATTACCGTTAATTTTGCTTTACCACAATTGGTTTAATTTATGCAAAAACTGAAACAACTTTCAGGAAAAGAGATAGTAAAAATTTTTGAGAGTTATGGTTTTGTGCTTAAAAGAATAAAAGGTAGTCATGTGAGGCTCACTCTTGTAACTAAAGAAAGTTCACATCATATAACGATACCATTGCACGATAAATTAAAAATCGGTACTTACGACAACATAGTCAAAGAATTTGAAAATTGTTTTGGGAAAGAAGAATCTACTAAATGTTTTTATAATTAAATACTCAATAAATTTATGAAAAATACCCCAAATCTTAAATATGTAAAAATTTTTGTAATTTTATTAATTATTTTTTTACCGTTTATTGGTTTTGCAAAAATTGTTGATCAAGTTGATACTGTAAAAGTAATTCGTGCAAAAACTAATGTAATCTATACAGATTCTCAAGCAAAATTTAGTTTTCAACATCAAGGAGATTTTTTGACTGGTTTAGAAATAGAAAAATTGAATAATTCATATTATTGTAAAAATACTAAAAGTAATTCAGAGTGTAAGAAATTACTTGCAGATATGCGTGATGCTATTACAAAATATTCATGTGAAGAAAAAGTTAAACTTTATGGAATAGCTGAATTTACAATGGAAAGATGTTTAAAAAATAAGCTTGAAGAAGATAAAGAAATGCTCGATTACCTAACGCTTAGTTCATCAAAGATTAGTGAAATTTCTGATAAATTTATGAAAATGATAGCAAAAGAAAAAGATAGTTATACTTTTGATAGTAATCAGTATTTTGTTTATCAATTATATCCAAGTAAGTATAGCGATAATTTATTAAATAGAGGGTCATCAACCTATAGTTACGGTGCAGAAAATGGAATTATAATGCAAACTCGCTATTACCAAGAAGTGAGTTTGGATAAAAATGAAAAAAAAATTGCTAAGCCTAATTTTGTAAATAAAAAAGGAGTACAGCTCTATAATATTAATAGTGATCCTTCTTACTATAATGCTTCCTCTGGAAATTTTTGTATGTATAAAAAAGGAGCTTTTTATGTTGTTTGTTTTGATATTACCATTGAAGATAAAAAAACTGCAACGCAACTTAAAAAGAAAATTTCAGAAACATTTAATTATATTAAATAGTCGTAATTATTTTTATGAAAATATATTTTGTAAGACATGGGGAAACAGACAGTAATAAAAATAAAACATTTACTGGTCAGATAGATAGTCCTTTGAATGAAGAAGGTTTAGAACAAGTAAAACAAACTGCAAAAGAAATTGACCTGGACTTTCAAGAAATACATACTTCTGATTTGATTAGATGTGTAAAAACTGCTGAAATTCTAAATGAAAAAATGAATATTCCTATTGTTTTAGATAATAGATTAAGAGAAAGAGACTTCGGCTCTATTAGTGGTAAAAAATACGATGAAGTTGACCCAAAAATTAGAGAACTTGATAAATTACAACAATATGACTACAAACCGTATGGAGGCGAGGATTTTAATGATGTTAAAAATCGAGTCTTAAGTTTTATAGAATCATTGAAATTAAATAAAAATGATAAGAAGATTTTAGTAGTTACTTCTGGTGGAGTAATCAGACTTTTGCACAATATGGTAAATAATCAAATCCATGAAAGAATCCACAACGGCTCTGTCCATGAATTTGAATTCTAATACTCTAAAAATTTGACTTTATTTCACCCTTCTGATATTATATGGGGAGTTTGGTGTTGTTTGATCTGTGTTTCTCCTTAAGGGATTTAAGATCTTTTAAGAAAATACACACGATATCACAATGCTAAAAAGGAATTTTTATTATATTCCACAAATTATTATGGCAAAAACATCAGTTATAGCAAGACATTTAAAGAAATCTAAATTTTCTACACGAGAAACAAATCGTTGTTTTCGTTGTGGAAGAGGGCATGCATATATGAGAGATTTCGGTCTATGTCGTATTTGTTTTCGCGAGCTCGCTAACGAAGGTATGCTCCCAGGTGTTCGTAAGTCAAGTTGGTAATAAACTAAATTAAACAAAAATATGGATCAAATCGCAAACATGATGAATATGATAAAGAATGCAAATGCTCGTGAGCACGAGTTTGTTGTTGTTCCTTACTCTAAAATAAAGAATGCTATAGCAGACTGTCTAGTCAAAGAGGGATTTCTAAAGTCTGTTACTAAAAAAACAAGAAAGAATTTCCCTATATTGGAACTCGGTATGGTTTATGTTGATAGTATGCCAAAAGTAAATGATGTACAACGTGTATCCAAGTCATCTGCTCGTGTTTATAAGAGTGTAAAAGAGATCAAGCCAGCTCGTGGTAACTACAGTTTGACTGTTATGACTACACCAAAAGGCATTATGACTGATAAACAAGCAAAAAAAGAAATGGTCGGCGGAGAAGTTTTATTCAAAGTTTGGTAATTAAATATTTATGTCACGTATAGGAAAACAAACAATTATAATCCCCGCTGGTACAGAAGCTACACTATCTGGTATTAATTTTACTGTAAAAGGTAAAAATGGTACTTTAACACGAGATTTTCCTGGTGATGTCTTTATCCATATAAATGGATCTGAAATAACTTTTTCTAAAAAAGAAGGTAGTAATCATCAAGTAAATGCACTTTGGGGGACTTATGCTTCACATGTTAAAAACATGGTTATCGGTGTAAATGAGGGCTTCACTAAGAAACTGATCCTCGAAGGAGTTGGTTTCAAGTCAGAAGTTGTTGGAACAAATCTTAACTTGGCTCTCGGTTTCTCTCACCCTGTTAAATTAATCATACCAACAGGCTTGACTGTTACAGCTGAAAAAAACGTAGTAACAGTTTCAGGTAATGACAAGGAGATGGTAGGTGCATTTACAGCAAAAGTACGTTCACTTAAAAAACCAGAACCATATAAAGGTAAAGGTTTCCGTTATAGTGATGAAGTTATTCGCCGTAAGCAAGGTAAGAAAGCTGCATAATATTTAAATTATATGAATACAAAATTAGAAAAAAGAATACGTTTAAAAAAGAAAATCAGAGCAAAGATTTTTGGTACTTCAACTACTCCTCGTTTGTCAGTATTTCGTTCAAACAACTATATATATGCTCAGATAATCGATGACCAAAATAGTAAGACTTTAGCTGCTAGTTCTGATATACTTGAAAAAACTGGTACTAAAACAGAGCGTTCTGTAAAAGTAGGAACAGATATAGCAAAAGCAAGTATTGCTCTTGGAATCAAGTCAATTGTTTTCGATAGAAATGGTTTCAAATATACAGGACGTATCAAAGCATTGGCTGATGCAGCACGAGCAGGAGGACTCTTATTTTAATAAAATATTATGGATACAACAAAGAAACAAACAAATACAAATCGCTCAGTAAGAAATAATGGAGATAGAAAGAACGAAGACCGTAACAAAAAGTCTAGTTTTTTTGAAAAACCAAAACCAGAATTTGATCAAAAAATGGTTTCTATTCGTCGTGTTACTCGTGTGACTTCAGGTGGACGTCGTATGACTTTCGCTGTTGCTATCGCTATTGGTGATAAAAAAGGATCTATCGGTCTAGGAACTGGAAAGGGTGGCGATACAGCTATCGCTATAACAAAAGCTCTCCGTCAGGCAAAGAAAAGTATGTTTAAAATAAAAACTACAAAAGAAATGTCTATCCAACATCCTGTCACTGCAAAGTTCTCAAGTTCACGTCTTATGATGATGCCAAATCACGGCAAGGGAACAGTAGCAGGTAGTACTGTACGCGACATGTTGATACTTGCAGGATTGAAAAACGTAACTGCAAAAATCCACTCTGGTAGTAAAAATAAATTAAACAATGCTCGCTGTGCTTATGCTGCTTTCTATCAACTACGAGCAAAAGCATCCTTACCAAAAATCGAAGCTTTTATAGCAGAACAAACAGAAGAGGCAAAAGTAGAAGAAGTTAAAGAATAAAAAAATTTTATGCAATTACATACACTAAAAAGAGAACATCCAAATAAAAAAGCTCGCCCAGTAGGACGTGGTGGTACACGTGGTAAAACATCTGGTCGTGGAGGCAAAGGTCAAACAGCTCGTGCGGGTAACAAGCGCCGTCCACAACTTCGTGATATAATAAAAAAGATCCCTAAATTACGTGGTTACAAATTTAACTCAACAGTTAAAAAAGCAACAGTTGTAAATGTAGGAGCATTAAATATCTTTGAGAAAGGAGCGAGTGTAACACCTGCAACATTGTTAGAGAATAAACTAATTCGCAGAACTTCTGGAGTATTACCAAAAGTTAAAATACTAGGTACTGGTGAATTAACTCGATCTATCGAAGTCTCAAATTGTATAGTGTCAGTCACAGCTCGTGCAAAAATAGAAAAAGCAGGGGGTAATGTAAAATAAAAATGGAAAAAGTTTTTAACAAAATAAGAGTTATCCTTACAGACAGAGCACTCCGCAATAGAGTCTTGTTTGTTTTAGGTGCTCTTGTTTTTTATCGTTTACTTTCTGTTATTCCAGTTCCAGGAATCGATACTCTGAAGTTAAATGCTTTTTTAAGTAATAATCAATTCTTAGGAGTTCTCAGTTCTTTTTCTGGTGGTGCCTTGTCTAATCTGTCTATTATAATGCTCGGTGTTGGTCCGTACATCACTTCATCTATCGTGATGCAATTGTTGACTATCATGTCTCCTCGCCTAAAAGCACTATATCAAGAGAATGGTGAAATCGGACGCAAGAAATTCTCAAAGATTACTCGTTTATTGACTGTACCGTTTGCTGTTATCCAAGGTCTGTCTTTGATAATAGTTCTCCAAAAGCAAGGTATTATTATAAGTAGCTCTATTTTTACTACAGCCGTCGGAGTTCTGGTTGTTGTGGCTGGATCACTTTTGACTATGTGGATTGGTGAATTAATCTCTGAATTCGGTATAGGAAATGGTGTCTCAATGTTAATCTTTGCTGGTATCGTTGCTAACTTACCAACAACAGTTTCTCAATTTATATTTACTTTCAATAGTGCTCAGCTTCCTTTATATATACTTTTCTTTGCTGTTGGTTTATTGATTGTCGCAGCGGTTGTAGTAGTAACCGAAGCCGAGAGACCGATTCCTGTCACTTATGCAAAACAAGTTCGAGGAAACTCAGTTTCAGGAGGAACACAAACATATCTACCACTACGTTTGAATCAAGCAGGAGTTATACCGATAATCTTTGCT
>JAYVGX010000001.1:0-4453 GCA_043771685.1 Minisyncoccota bacterium | reverse complement strand
TATAGAAATAAATTATCTTCAGTTTCGAAAACATGTATATATTTTAACATTTTTTTGGTCGAAAGCAATGAAAATTTGTGTTGATAATTTGTATTTTATGATGGGTTAGGATATAATAAAAATAAATCAATGTCATTAGTTTATTTTTGTATTGCGATAAAGCTTTATGAAGGAAATTAATTTAAAAAAACTGACAAATTTGTTATTTAACTATATAGATTTATAGTAACTGTTATTTATTAAGGCGCACTTAAGAATAATAAAGGCCCGAGAAAGCTTATCTTCGTATGAAGGTAGTCTCCCTCGGGCCTTTTTTAGTTGTAGATAGGTTACTCGTCAGTTTTTTAGCTTTTAATTTATTGTTTAAATTTATATATTTAAATATTTTTCTGCAACGAATTACATACCAGTAATAAGTGAGAATATAATACTGACAACTGGTGCGACGTATTTCCATAAAAAGAAAATAAAAAAGATAAGAACAAAGAAACCGTATTGTTCGAGGAAATTTTGTACATAACGTAAACTGTGAGGCAAGAAAGAAAAAAGAACTTTCGATCCATCAAGTGGTGGTATCGGTATGAGATTAAAAACAGCTAGATTTATATTTGTAATAACTATTATAATCAGTATCTTAAAAAGTCCCCCGCCTTGCTCTGCACTAAGGATAAATTCAGGATTCAATATTGGTAAAAATCGTAAAATCAATCCGAAAAATAAAGCGATGCACAGATTGACAACAACACCCGCGATAGCCACACGAGCTTCATCTTTTTTACCTTTTAGATTGCGAGGATCATAAGGCACGGGTTTCGCCCAGCCAATAACAAAACCAGCTCCAGACAAAACTAAGAATAATGGAACTATAACAGAACCAACGGGATCTAAATGCTTTAGTGGATTTAGAGTTAAGCGCCCTAAACTATTGGCGGTATTGTCACCCCTTTTGTACGCAACATAACCATGAGCGTATTCATGAGCAACAACCGACATAATAAGGACGGCGACATAAAAGATACTATCTATAACTTGCATTTGCATAACCTTTATGATAGCATAACAACACAAATGGCCAAAGTATGTGAAATAACTAAAAAGGGTTCAATTATGGCAGGAGGCTACTCTAACGTAGTTCGTGCTACTAAATTCAACCCAACAGGAATGGTACGCAAATACCCTAACCTCCAAAAGAAACGTGTTTACGTTCCTGAACTAAAGAAGTACTTCCCTCTTACAATCTCGACACAAGCAATCAAAACAATAAATAAACACGGTGCTTATGCAGTTCTAAAAAAAGCAGGAATCATTAAATAAAAATCTCCAGAAGCCTTGCTTCTGGAGATTTTTATTTTTGTACTTTATTAAAATTTTCCTCTATTACAGACCAATTTAGATTTTCAAAAAAGTCCTCTACATATTGTTTTTTACCTGAAGGCATATAGTCAGCTACATATGAGTGCTCCCACATGTCTAACATCAGTACTGGTTGCAAGCCATTTAATTGACCTAGATGTTGCTCGTCTACCCAAGCACAAGTAAGCTGATGTGTTTTATTATCCCAATATAAAACTGCCCAGCCTATACCACGTGTCATAGCGAGATTTTTAAAAATATTGATAAACGATTCGAAATGAAAATATTGTTTTTCTAATTGTTTTTTAAATTCTGAATCATCTTTTAGAGACTCTGCCCCACCTTCAAGACTTGCGAAGTAGTATTCATGATTACGCATACCATTAAACTCAAAAGAAAAACGTCTTTGCAATTCTGCTATAACATAACTATTCTCTTTAACATCTGAACTCAACTCATTTATTTTTTCTAAAACCAAATTCGAATTGTTTACATAACCGGAATAAAGTTTTAGATGCTCTTGTATACTCTTTTCACTAATACCTTTTAAAACAGGTATCTTGAAATTTTTAATTTCATATTTATTCATATTTACATTATATCATCTTTACGAAAAACCCACCAAAGAATCCAGATATATGCAATGATCATAAAGTGCAAATGAAAAGTAGGCACAATAGTACTAGCAAAAGATAAACTAGCAAAGAAATCAATAATTTTTATAATATAAGACAGTGGTAGGTTCGCCAGATAACCGAAAACGAAACCGAGTGGTAAATAGATATAAGACAAGACACAAGCAATAAATGCTAGAAACATAGTAATAGGAATAAAAGGCAAAATTAAAATATTGGCTGGAATCGAAACAACAGAAAAAATACCAGTTGTATAAAGTAGCATCGGCAATACTGCGATAGTACAGGCGATGGTCGTTGCAATCATTTGTCGTAATTGTAATTTATTTGTTACCCACATAAAAATTGGTTCAACCTTTGGAGTTATAAACAATAGACCAAAGGTTGCAATAAATGACAATTGAAAAGAAATATCTGTGACTATTCGTAAATCATAGACACACATTAAAAGTAGCGCTATAAACAGAGCTCGTTTTGCATCGTAGAGACGGCCAGTTATCTTGCCTAGAAATAAAATTGAAGCCATAATTCCTGCACGAATAGATGTAGCACTGCCTCCTGACATCACCACAAAAAGTACAATACCCAAAAAAGAAAAGACGGTCGCAAGTGTAACATTGAAAAACAAGACAAAAACACTAATAAGGGATTCAGCTACAATAGAGATATTGTAGCCCGATAAGGCTGTTATGTGTATCGTTCCAGTATTTATAAATTTGTCATTTTGTTCTTTAGTAAATCCCCCACGAGTCCCCAACAGTAGACCATTAGCCAGATCTGACTGAGGTGACTTTAGAATCATATCCATACGATCAATAAAATAATTTCGTATCTTAAACAAAACTTTTTTAATAGATGAACCATTATCTTTTGAAATGATTTTTATACTAGGATTTCTGATTATAAAGTATATATCTTTATTTGCTAAGTATCTCTTATAATTAAAAATACGCTCTTGCTTAGTAACAAAATTCTCGGGACTTTCTAGGAGTCCTTGCACAGACAATTCATCCCCATAAGAAAATACTGTGTCTTTTGGTATAACTAATAAAATATTGGTCGCGCTTTCTTTGGGTTTGAAAACGAGTCTTTGATCTTTAATTCTTATATCAGGGACATCAACAATAAAACCATCGACTAAGATGGTTTTATTTGTATTTTGTATATAGATACTTTCTGGCTTATCTAAGAAAAAGAAAAAACGTATAAATGAAATTGAAATTAATATAAAAATTATTATTATTTCATGTTTTCGCATTTTTGTGTACTTGAAAAAGAAGTAGCGATAAAGTCCGCTCTCTCGTTGAACTCTTCCCCACTATGACCCTTAACTTTTTGGAAAGTTACTTTACTTTTACATTTTCGTAAATTACTAATGAGAATCTTCCATAAATCTTGATTGAGAACTTCTTTTTTATTGGCTGTCCTCCAACCGTTTTTCTCCCAACCATGTATCCAGATTGTTGCTCCCGAGAGAACATAATTCGAATCTGTACAAATCACGAATTCATAATTTTTATTATCATTTTTATTACAAAATTCTAATGCGGCAATTACCGCCTGTAACTCCATTCTATTGTTCGTAGTCTGTTCTTCAAAGCCACCGAGTTCTTTTATAACCTTTTGATTTTCTATTATCGTTACTCCATAACCTCCATTTCCTGGATTACCAAGTGATGAACCATCTGTGTATATTTTAATTATCTGCATGATTATATTATAACACAAGAAAATTCCTTACACTCTCCTCTTCAACTGCTTATAAATATTCTCACGACTACCAACTAAAATAATTAGGACAATTAGTTCTTTTTCTTTTATTTCGTAAATAATTCTATACTCTGTATTTTTATATTTAAAATGATAAGATAAATAACCTAAAAACTCTCCTTTTAATGCATCTCCGAGTAATGGGTTTTTGGACAAAATAGTAAAAACTGATTCAACTTTATCTAAAATATTTTTAGGTAAGTTTTTTAAATCTTTCTTTACTGCAGTTCCAAAATAAATTTCATACATAATACTATTTTGCTTGCCATTTTATGGCTTTACCTTTTTTAAATTCAGTTTCTGCTTTGTTTATTCTATTTTGTATGTATTTAGAAACGTCTTTTTCATAAACCCAATCTTTTTTAGAAATAGAAGATGATCGAAAAAGAGCCTCGTAGTCTGTGCGTGATAGTACAACAAGGTCACCTTTTTTAGATATTGATTGTGGAATAATGATAGTATTCATATTCGTAATATACCACGAATTTAAGTAAAATCCAATATTTTCTTTCCTATCTTATAACCATTCCCCACTTTCAACATTCCCACATACGACGCTAGACTCTCCTCTTTGTAATCATTATTTTTCAAATTCCTAAACATTCTTTTCTTGGTCACAGTTCGCAGTACCCTATGAGTACTAAAGTCTATCCAACCTAGGAAATCGACACCACAATATATACTTTGTATCGAGA